>JALYUQ010000181.1 GCA_030853685.1 Actinomycetota bacterium
AGCGCGAGCCCGGTGGAGCGATGTCGCTCGGTGCGACCAACGCGATCGCCGGGCAGATCGGCGACGAGCATATCGAGCTCGCCATAGGTTCGGGCCCTCAGCGCGGCAGCGAGGCGCTGCTCCAGCTCGTGGGCCGCCAGCCGTCCCTCTGAGGTCGCTTGCCGTAGCCGCTCCCCGGTCTGTTCGCGATCCGCGTCTGACGCTCGGAGGTCAGCTCGTAGTGCCATGCCCGTAAAGGCTACCGCGCGGACGTTCGGGCGGCAACCGGCTGCCCGCAACCGAAGTCTGCCCCAGAACCGAATCCGGCCCGCTGAGCGGGCCGGTCCGTACTACTGGGAGGAGGTACTGCTATGAGGTACGTCGCGAGTGGAAGAATGAGGGATGCACCTGAACGAACGTTAAATTCTGGTTAGCAGTTGCGCAAGCACAGCCGGATGAGATCGCGCGTGCCCGTCCACGCCTACGCCCCCCACCGGAACCCGATCGCGGCCGGCGCCGGCGCCAGCGGGCTCACCGGCAGCCCCGGCGGCGGGTCGTTCTCGTTGTATCCCACGGGAGCGAGATCGTTGGGCGTATCGGGATGAAACAGGGAGGCGAGGTACTGGTTCTGGCCGCGCCCGGGCCCGAGCTCGAACTGGCCGCCGCCATAGGCGCCGATCCCGTGCGCCGCGCAGTAGTCGTAGGCCGCGCAGAGCCCGGGCAGGCCGCCCATGCGCGAGGGCTTGAGGTTGACCATCCTCGGGGGGAACGGGAGCGCTTCGATGTCGGCGATCGAGTGGATCGGGGCATCCCAGGCGATGCGGTCGTGTTGATCGGCGAGCGCCGCGGCGCTCTCGGGGGTCACGAGGTCGGGGTCCTCGAGCCAGGCGCTCGGGAACGCCTTCACCACACGGCGGCAGAGCACCGGATCGGGAGGATTGTCGACGACCGTGCCGCGATAGAGAGCCTTGAAGTCCACGGAGTCCACGGCCCTCGTTTCGACGAGCGCGGCGATCAGCTCGGGGGTCCACGAGCTCGTCGGGTCGAGCTTGAAGCGCAGCGACGGGTAGCTGGCCAGGCGCCGCTCGATCGGCTCCAGCGCCGGCGGCTCCCCGAGTCGTAGCGAGACCACGAACGTGACCGGACGCGGCTCTCGGCCGAGCACCTCGTGCAAGGAGCGACCGGCCTGGCGCAGCGCGAGGTCGAGCGCCGCGCTGTGAAAGGTCCAGCGGCGGTAAAGCCTCGAGACATCGCGCTCGGGCGCCACCGGGAAGAGGTCCAGCGAGTCGATCAGTTCGCAGAGCTCCGCGAGCGATCGTCTGCCGGCTAGGGACTGGCTAGGCCCCGCCTCCTGCAGGGAGACTTGGTCGGCGCGCTCGTAGACGACATCCTCACCGACGCCTTCCAGGCCGCCACCCCGCAGGCGCACGACAGTGCTCAAGCGCTCAAAGCCGCTGGAGACCTCGGCCCGCAGGCCCTCCAGGTCGTAGCCCTCGACCTCGACCGGCAGCTCGGCGAGCAGATCGAACGTGCTCACGCTGCGCTCCCGCTCATCCGGCCGCGCTCCCAGCTTCCAGGCGCGCCACCAGCTCCTCCAGGCGCAGCTCCTGCAGTCCGCGGCTGACCGCCTCGAGCTCCGATGCGCAGTACTCGATCAGGTTCTGGCCTTCGGAGACCAGCTCGAGCGTCTCCCTCAGACCTGCGTCGCCTGAGTCGAGGTGACGGATGATCTCCTCGACGCGCGCGACGGCGGACTCGTACGTGCGCTCCTCACGCTCCCGACCCTCCCGACCTTCCCGACCCTCCCGACCTTCCTGACCCTCCCGACCTTCCTGACCCTCCCGACCTTCCTCAGCGGCCTCGCGCTCCTCAGCCACAGCCGTCCTCCTCCACGCGCGCCCGCACCACATCATCGTGGAAGCGCAGGAGGAGATCGCCGGCCGCTCTGGCATCGGAGGCGCGGGCCAGTGGAGCCCCCGCCCGGTCCTCCACCAGCGCGTAGCCGCGGGCCAGCGTTCGCCGCGGATCGT
>JALYUQ010000238.1 GCA_030853685.1 Actinomycetota bacterium
GTGGCCGCCCTTGCGCTCGCGGGCTGCGGCTCTTCGTCCTCGGCCTCCTCGGCCTCCCCACGTGACACGGCGCTGTCCTACTTCGCCGCCGGCTCGCCGGTGGTGGCAGTGATCTCGACCGCTCAGACCGGCCCCGCCGCCCAGAACGCCCGCGCGTTCGGCGCCCACGTCCCATCCGGCCGTGGCGGTCTCGCGGCGCTCCAGAGTGCGCTTGCCCAGAAGGGCCTCGGGCAGTACGCCAACCTGGCCACGCAGATCAAGCCACTGCTCGGCAATCCGCTCGCCATCGGCGCGGCGGCAGCCCCCACCGCGTCGCACAAGGCCTTCCTGCTCGCGTTCGTGGCCAAGGACGCCGCCAAGCTGGACAAACTGGTGCACGGCATTCCTGGACTGCGCAGCGCCGGGGGCTACGACGGCGCGAAGCTCTATCAGGTCGGTCCGCTCGCGCTTGCGGTCGGCGGGGCGACACTGGTGCTGTCCGGATCCGTCGCTGACCTCAAGGGCGCACTCGACGTCCATGCCCATCAGCAGGGCATCGCTGCGGCCACCTACGACAAGACGCTCGGCGGCCTGCCGCGCAACTCCGCGGTTACGATCTTCGGCAACCTCACGCGAGCCCTCGCGCAACCGTCGGCGGCCAATGCGCGCCTGATTCCGTGGGTTGCGGCAATTCGCTCCTACGCGGTGACGCTGAGCGTCGCCCGCACGGGCATCACCGCCAGCTACCGGATCGACACGACCGCCGGCAAGCTCAGTGCCGCCCAGCTCCCGCTGCCGCTGGGGACAACGGCCCCGAGCGTGGACGCGCACGCGCCGGCGGCCGCTGGCATCAAGCAGCTCTCGCATGTGATCGCGTTCGGCGAAGCCGCCGGCCAGGCGGTCGACCCGGCCGTTTACGCCAAGCTGACCAAGCAAGTCGCGCAGCAGGGCATCGACCTCAACAAGGACATCGTCTCGCAGTTCACCGGCGACGGCGAGCTCGATTTCGCTCCGGGAGGAGGAGCTCCCTTTCGCGCCGAGGTCCATGATCCCGCGGCGGGGCGGCGCACGCTCGCCAAGGACACGGAGCTGAAGCCCATCGGTGGCGGTTTCTACATGAGCAAGAAGGCCCGCAATCCGGCAAGGGTCGGAATCGTCGGGAGCGAGCTGGTGGTGGGCCAAGGCACGCCGGCCCAGCTTCGGATCTTCGCCGGCGCGCCGGAGAGCCCGATCGCGGGCACGCCCGGGCCGCTCGCGTTCCGCGTCGCGCTCAAGACGGTGGTCGCGCTCGGCCTGTCCCAAGCCCACCAGAGCCAGCCGTTGAACCCGATGATCGCTGGGCTGCTGAACATGTTCGGCGACGTCACCGGGTACGCCGCCAACAACACCTCGAGCCTGTACGGGAACTTCGCGCTGGCTTTGAAGTGAGGCTGAGCCTGCCTCTTGGCGGCTTTCCGGGGGGCGAGTAGTGCTTGCGGGAGTGGTAGTGCGCTTGCGGGGGGCGAGTAGTGCTTGCAGGGGCGGGTATTGTCTGAGGCGATGCGTCGCGCGCTCGTGCTGTTGTCGATATTGGGAGCGGGAGCCCTGGTGCTTGCGGGCTGCGGCTCCTCGTCGTCCTCGGCGAACAGCCCGCGCGCCACCGAGCTGTCGTATTTGCCCGCCGGCTCACCGCTCGTGATTACGGCCGCGACAGATCCGAACGGCCCTGCGTACCAGAACGCGAATGGCTTCATCGCCCGCTTCCCTGCCGCCAAGATCGCCCTGGCGGCGCTCGGGAGCTCCTTCACCGCCAGCAGCGGGGTCAACTTCGACCGTGACATCAAGCCATTGCTCGGCAACCCGATCGCGCTGGCGGCTTTCGACCCCTCGGTGTTCTCGAAGACCTCGACAAGGCGCTTCGTGTTCGCGTTCGTGTCCAGGGATGCCGGCAAGCTGGCCGCGCTGATCGGGCGCAAGGGCACGCAGGGCACGGGGACCTACGACGGGGCAAAGCTCTATCAGAGGGGTTCGACGGCAGCCGCGATCGACGGAGCCACCTTGGTGATCTCCGATTCCCTCGCCGACGTCAAGAGCGCACTCGACACCCACGCCCACAACGGCGGCATCGGCGATTCCGCTTACGCGCACGCGGTCGCCGGTCTGCCACAGAGCGCACTGCTCCAGATCTACGGCAGTCTTTCGGGAGTCCTCGCGAAGCCGTCGGCGGCCAAGGCGCGCCTGGTCCCGTGGGTCGCGGCGATTCGCTCCTATGCGTTGGCGCTGAGCGTCGCCGACACGGGCATCACCGCTAGCTACCGGATCGACACCTCTGGCGCCAAGCTCAGCGCCAATCAGCTTCCGCTACCCGTGGGAGCAACAGCCCCGAGCGCGGACGCCCAGGCGCCCGTGGCCGTCGGCATCAAGCAGCTCTCACATCTGATCGGGTTCGGCGAAGAGGCCGCTCAGGCGGTCAACCCGGCCGCCTACTCCAAGCTGATCAAGCAAGGCGCGCAGGCGGGTATCGACCTCAACAGGGACATCGTCTCGCAGTTCACTGGCGATGCCGAAGTCGATTACGCCCCGGGGGGAGCTGTATTTCGCGCCCAGGTTCGGGACCCGGCGGCGGCGCAGCGCACGCTCGGGAAGGACGTCAAGGCGCTCAAGCCCATCGGTGCCGGCTTCTACGAGAGCAGGAAGCCCCGCAATCCGGCGCGGGTCGGAATCGCCGGGAGCGAGCTGGTGGTGGGCCAGGCCACGCCGGCTCAGCTCCGGGCCTACGCCGCTGCGCCGGCCAGCCCGATCGCCGGCACGCCCGGGCCGATCGCGTTCCGCGTCGCGCTCCAGACGCTGATCGCGCTCGGTCTCGCCAAAACCGGGCACCCACCGCTGAACCCGATGGTCGCGGGCGTGCTGAACATGTTCGGCGACATCACCGGGTACGCCGCCAACACCACCTCGGGGCTGTACGGGAACTTCAGCCTGCCTTTGAAGTGAGGCGGCCCACCAACTCGAGCGCGCCGCGCTTTGAGAGCGGCTCGTTGAGGTTCCCGCACTTGGGCGACTGCACGCAAGACGGGCAGCCCAAGCCGCACGGGCACTCGCCGATCAGCCGCCCCGCGTCGGCGACCAGGCGCTCGAACTGATCAAAGCCCCGGCGCGTGATGCCAACGCCGCCGGGATGGCCGTCGTAGATGAAGATCGTCGGGCCGCCGGTCTGCGGGTGGGCGTTGGTGGAGAGGCCGCCGATGTCCCACCGGTCGCACATCGCGATCATCGGCAGCACCGCGATCTGGGCGTGCTCGAGCGCGTGCAGTGCGCCTAGAAGCAGCTCGGACGGGAATGGCTCGCTGATCCTACGCGTCCCGTTTTGAGCGCTCGAGCCGCTGCCGATCAACTCGTCGAGCTCGTACCACAGCGCCCGCGTGGAAAACTCGACGGTCGGCAGCTCCAGGCTTTCGAAGCCGAGCACGCGGTGGTCCTGGAGCGCTTTTCGCTGGTAGCCCAGCACGGTCTCGGAGTAGACCACGGCGCCGAACGAGAGCCTCACCCCTAGCGCGTCCCGGCGCTCGTGCAGGCGCTCGATATAGGTCGCGCTCTCGCGCTTGGCCTGGGTGAAGTAATCGCCCGCAAACGACTCCAGCAACACCCTGCGGGCGCCCGGGTCGAGCTCGCGCACGAGATAGGAGCGCCCGAGGTGCAGGTAGACGGCGCCCTCGTGGACGGTCGAGTAGGCGCGCGCCGCCTCGACGGTGCCCAGCACCTCGCCAGAGCCGGCGTCGATCAACGCGAAGCTCTCATCCGACGCCGAGCGCAGCGCAACGCGCGCCGCCGGATAGTCCTCGGCATTGCGTAGCACGAAGCCGGTGGCACGCTCGCGTAGGGCGCCCGCGTCTGCGAGCACCTGCGCGTGCTCGCGCCACGCGGGGCCGAGGATCGGCGCGTCGTCCTCGTTCAGCGGCGCCTCGTGCGCCGCGCAGAGGAGGTGCTCGGCGTAGATCTGGGGGCTCTCAGGGTCGATGATCGCGGCTTCCACGGGGCGGGCGAGGAACTCGTCAGGATGGCGGGCGAAGAACTGGTCCAGCGCGTCCTCGCCGGCCACGTAGACCGCTAGTCCCCGCCCACGGCGCCCCGCGCGGCCCCACATCTGGCGCAGGCTGGCGACGGTGCCCGGGAAGGTGACGCAGATCGCAGCGTCGAGCTCGCCGATGTCGATCCCCAGCTCCAGCGCGTCGGTGGCGACCACCCCCAGCAGGCCGCCGGAGCTGAGGCGGCGCTGGATCTCGTGGCGCTGGGCGGCCGTATAGCCGGCGCGGTAGGGGGCGATCCGCTCGGCCAGCTCGGGAGCCAGCCGGTCCACGGCGTGGCGCAGGATCAGCTCGACACCCTTACGGGACTTCATGAAGCAGATCGTGCGCGCGCCGGCGCTGATCAGCTCGGCGAAGAGCTGGGCCGCTTCGTAGAGCGCCGACGCGCGCACCCCGAGCTGCTCGTCGAGCAGCGGCGGGTTCCAGATCGCCACCCGCCGGACGGCCTGGGGAGCGCTGTCGTGGTCGACCAGCTCGAAGTCCTCCAGGCCGGTGAGACCCTGCGCGAGCGCTACCGGGTTGGCGATCGTCGCGCTGGCCAGCAGGAAGCGCGGCTGCGTGCCATGGATCGCGGCGAGCCGGCGCAGGCGGCGCACGACGTTGGCGACGTGCGAGCCGAACACACCGCGGTAGACGTGGGCTTCGTCGATGACCACGAACGCCAGGTTGGAGAGCAGCTCGTCCCACGCTTCGTGGTGGGGGAGGACCCCGACGTGGAGCATGTCGGGGTTGGTGAGGATCAGGTTGCTGCGCTTGCGGATCGCGGCACGCTCGCTCCGGGGGGTGTCACCGTCGTAGATCGCCGGGCGGATCGCCTTGTGGAGGCCGAAGGAGTGCAGCGCGCGGGCTTGATCCTGGGCCAGGGCCTTGGTCGGGTAGAGGTAGAGCGCACGCGCACGGCGGTCGGTACACAGCACCTCGAGCGTCGGGAGCTGGAAGCACAAGGATTTCCCGGATGCGGTCCCGGTGGTGATGATCGTGGGGCCGGCGAAGGCCTTGCGCAGAGCTTCCTCCTGATGCGCGTACAGATGAGTGATGCCGGCCTGCGCAAGCGCGGATCTGACGCTGTGGTGCAGGTCGTCCGGAAGCGAAACCAGGCGCGCGGAGCGCGCGCCATAAAGATCGTCGTGGACCAGCCGCTCGTCGTCGCGCCCGGCCTGGAGCAGCGCTTCCCAGGGCTCGGCTACGCTGGCGATCGACACCGTCAGGGAGTATGGCGGAGCGGGTGCGGTCACCGGCTCGTGGGCGGTCGCGGTCTTCCGCGCGGGACCCGCAGGCTCGGCCTCTCGGCCACAGCACTTCGCTCACGAAATCGCCACGGTGCGC
>JALYUQ010000241.1 GCA_030853685.1 Actinomycetota bacterium
CCTGCGCCGCGAACTGATCCGCCATGAATATCGGGCACAAGCACCCACCGCCACCACCACGCCACAAATCACGCCAGCCCCGTCCCCGTCAGCACGCATCGCCGCCTGAGACCCCGAAAGTCCAGGTACTACATTATTGATCTATTGGTCGCGTCGACCACGGCAGAGAGTCGCCTACGTGCGCGCCCGCAGCTTCGAGCAGTCGTGAGCGCGCCAAATACGCAGCTTCGCTTGGCTCGAGACTGCGCGCCGCCTGGCCGTCGGATCGTCAAGCGTGACAACCCGCATCCTCTGTTCGGCGGCAACGATCTCGCACAGAGTCACTTTCCCGCCTGACGCGGGCCCTCCACGGTCACGATCCTCGTGTCAGCAAGCGCCTCGATGGCCTGGGGCAGGGCGTGGTGTGGAGGTCGCTGCGTCCCGGTCATGCGGAACCATCTACGGGCGATCCGGAATAAGATATCGGGCGATCCGGAGAAGATACGTATTACGCCGGGCGTGGGGAGTCGCCGGGGCGGTGGCGCGGCACCGGCGCTCGAGCGCTCGGGCTTGAGCTTGGCGGCCGGGTTGAGCGCAACGGGTTCATGGCGCTGATGCGGGGGCGCAACCCGCTCGATGGTGATGTGCTGCGGGAGATGGGCAACGCTCCACGATCGCTGGCCTTGACTTGACGTTCTCGGCGCCCAAGACCGGACTTCCGCAGAAGCGGGGCACACGAAATGCCTGAAAAGGGCGTGTGAGCAGGACTCTTGCCGGTTTCGCGGCGGTTGGCCCGTGTGTCTACAGACCCGGAGCTATTCTTTGGTGGGGGTGAAGTCGTAGAACCGGGGCGGTTCGGGGAGGTCTAGCGCCTTGAGGATGCGGCGGTGGCCGGGGGTCAGCTCGGTGCGTTGGGCGACGGTGCCCTGGCTGGTAGCGAGCGTGACGAGGTGCATGCGGTCAAGCTCGTTGCGGAGGTTGCGCCAGGTGTCGCCGGCTTCGGTCTCGGCGACGCGGAGCAGCAGCAGCGCCAGCCAGCAGAGCTGGACGTGGGCTTCGATGCGGTCCTCGCGGCGGTGGTAGGCGGGGCGCATGTCGATCACGTGCTTGAGATCGCGCCAGCCGCGCTCGACCTCATACAGCGCCTTGTAGCCCCGGGCGAGGTCTGCGGGGGTCAGGCTCTCGTCGGATGTGCGCAGCAGGAACTTACCGTCGAGCTTGGCCTCGCGGGCGACGGCTGAGCGGTCGACCCTGAGCTTGCCGGTCTTGGTGCGGCGCAGGAAGCGCTTGTAGGCGGGCTTGGTGGAGAGCGCGCCGTAGAGCTCTGCGCGCTTGGTCGGCGCGAGCGCGTCGGCGGCGTGGATCTCTTGGCGCAGGCGCTCGAGGATCTGCTCGCGCACCACGCGGTCGCGCTCGGCCCGCTCGGGGTTGTGGCAGATCACGAACCGGTCACGCATGGTGCCCTCATCGACGCGGACCTGCTTGACGCGCAGGTTCCCCTCGACGGTGTGGTAGCGCCCCTGACGGGCGAGCGCCGCGCCTGCTTCCTTGCTCTCGGAGCGGAGCTTCTCGCCGACGATGTAGTGACCGCCGGCGCGTTGCAGGTAGCGGCGGTTGCGCTCGGAGGTGAACCCGCGGTCGAGCACCCAGATCACGCGGGCGAGGTTCCAGCCGCGCAGGTCGTCGCGGACCTTGCGGATGATCACCTGATCAGACGCGTTGCCCGGGAACGTCCACACCCGGACCGGGATCCCCTTGCGGGTGACTGCCATCCCGACCACCACTTGGGGCAGATCAGGGCGATGATCCTTGCTGTTCTTCGAGTAGCGCCGCCGGCCCGACTCGGCCAGCACCGGCTCGTCGGGATCCTCGTTCTCGGTGACCTGCTCGTCGTCCTCGTCTCCGAGCTCGTCGGGCAGCCGGTCGGTCTCCCAGTAGGTGGAGCTGGTGTCGAAGAACAGGAGATCTACTTCAAGATCAAGCAGGCTCGCGACCGTGAAGAACACCCGCTCCTGCAGCTCGCCCAGCGCGGCGTGCAGGAAGTCCATCGCCCGGTAGCACTCATCGTCGGAGACCTCCTGAAGCCCCTCGATGAACGCTCGCTCGGCGACCCAGTCGCAGCCGGAGAGCTTCGAGAGCGGCTTGACCGACAGGCGGTTTGAGACCATCGCGAAGATCGCGCGCTCCACCCGCTCGGCCTGAAGGCGCCGGCCGCCGGCCTGAGCGATAATCGTCTTGCCGATCTCAAGACGCTCCCACAGCCGGTCCGCTAGCCATGAGGAGCCCATCGACCGCGACTCGATGATCGAGACCTCACCTGACGCGGTCGCCGCGACCGCCTCAGCCGGATCCAGGAAGCGACTGATCGAGCGCACCAGCCGCCCCAGCGCCTCGCGGTCGACCTGGTCAGCGCGGCCGAAGCGGTGGATGATCCGCGCGCGCGGCACGCCGGTCGCCGGGTCGCGCTCGTTCTGCGCCAGCGCCAGATACGACACGCTGCTCCCGTCCACGTTGCGGCGCTTGGTCTCGCGCAGGTACATGCACCTACATGATAGCCGCCAGAAGCGCCAGACACAAGCGTAATCGCCTCAAGCGTGTGCCTACAGGTTTCCGGCTCCGGCGGCCCCCTCACCCCCCAATTTGCAGGGAAAACGCGTTCCCGGACCCCTTCAAATGCCTACGAACTGCGGAAGTCCGG
>JALYUQ010000040.1 GCA_030853685.1 Actinomycetota bacterium
CCGGAGGTGATGCTCGCCGTCAATCGCCTCGGCGGACGGATGCGCCCGCAGGTCCCGATCGTCAAATCGATCGCCTCAGCGCTGTGCATCGGGTCAGGCGGGTCGGTCGGTCGCGAGGGACCGATCGTGCAGATCGGCTCGGCGCTGGGATCGGTGCTCGGCCAGCTGGTCCGGGTGAGCGAGACGCAGTTGCGGCTGCTCGTCGCGTGCGGAGCCGCGGCTGGGATCTCGGCCACGTTCAACGCGCCGATCGCCGGCGTGTTCTTCGCGCTCGAGCTGATCCTGCGCAACTTCGACACCGAATCATTCGGCTACGTCGTTATCAGCTCGGTGACCGCCGACGCGATCGGACGCGCCGCGTTCGGATCCCACCCGTTCCTGACCCTGCCCGGGTTCACCTTCACCTTGCCGCTCGAGCTCGTGCTCTACGCCGGCCTCGGCGTCCTCGCCGTCGGCGTCGGCCTCGCGTTCATCCGGGTGCTCTACGCCGGCGAAGACCTGGCCGAGCGCCTCTGGCGCGGCCCGGCGTGGCTGCGGCCCGGAGCCGGCGGCATCCTGCTCGGACTGCTTCTGCTCGCAGTCCCGCAGATGTATGGCGTCGGCTACCCGGTGCTCCAGCGAGCCGTCGGCGGCCATTACGTCGTCCTCGTGCTCCTCGGTCTGTTGGCCGCCAAGATCCTCGCGACCAGCTTGACGATGTGGCTCGGCGGATCGGGCGGTGTGTTCACGCCATCGCTGTTCATGGGCGCAATGCTCGGCACCGCCTACGGCACGATCGCGCATCACCTCATGCCCCATCTCGCGGCCGCCGCGGGCGCCTACGGCCTGGTCGGGATGGGCGCCGTGTTCGCCGCAACCGCCCGCGCGCCGATCACCGGCCTGATCATCATCTTCGAGCTCACCGGCAACTACCGCATCATCCTGCCCCTGATGTGCGCGATCGTCGTCGCGACCGCGCTCAGCAACGCGATCGCCAAAGACACGATCTACACGCTCAAGCTACGCCGCCGCGGAATCGACATCGACACACCGAAAACGCCCAGCCGGATGGCCCAGATCACCGTCGCGGAAGCGATGGGCCGAACCCCGAAACCGCTCGAGCCCGACCAGGCGCTGCACGCAATCGTCAAACGGTTCGCCGCCGAGAGAAGCGACTCCCTACCGGTCATCACGGCCGACGGCGCGCTCATCGGCATCATCGCCGCGGTCGATATCGAACGGGCGATTGACCAAGGCCCGGACGACAACGCCAACGGCGCCAGCCTGGCCCGCGAGGTCCCACGGCTCCTCGCCTCTGACTCCCTCGAGGACGCCGTCCAAGCGCTTGGCGGTAGCGACGACGAAGGGCTCCCAGTCACCGACGAGCACGACCAGCTCATCGGATGGGTCACCCACCGC
This sequence comes from Actinomycetota bacterium, assembly GCA_030853685.1. Classification (GTDB taxonomy): domain Bacteria; phylum Actinomycetota; class Thermoleophilia; order Solirubrobacterales; family Solirubrobacteraceae; genus Palsa-465. Next base: position 1,399 of record JALYUQ010000040.1, read on the forward strand.
CGCGTCCTACGCGCCTACCTCGCGCGATACCGCACCCCCGAGCACCACGACACCGAACCCGCCACCACGTCAGCGCCAGTCAAACCCACCATTCGACAAGCACCGCATTAGCCAATGACGAGCCGCACGCCCGGACCGATCCTCACCAGCCTGCTCCGCGCTCCCGCACACCTATACGACTGGCACGCTGGCTGGATACTCGGTCGTCGCTTCCTGCGCCTAACCCATTGCGGCCGCCGGTCCGGTCGCCGCTACCAGACGATGCTCGAAGTCATCGGCCAGGACCGCAGAACCGGAGAGGCCTTCGTCATCGCCGGACTCGGCCCCCAAGCACAGTGGTATCGCAACCTCCTCGCCCACGAGGCGATCGAGGTCGCCATCGGGCGCGACCGGTTCACACCCACCCATCGCCAGCTCGACACAACCGAGGCCTCCACAGTCCTCGCCCAATACGAGTACCGAAACCGCTTCGCCGCCCACATCATCCGCCGCCTCCTCGGCTGGCTGGTCGGCTGGCCCTATGACGGCACCCAAGACGCGCGCCGTCGACTCGTCACCCAGCTCCCCGTGATCGGTCTGCGGCCCACCAGCCGCTCATAGCCTCCGCTCCCCGGCCGTCAAGGGCGTTGCTTCGCGGCTCGCTTCGCTCGGCCCTGCCGGGGCGCCCTTGACCGCCGATCCGCTCCGGCTGGATGGCAACGAAGGTCCGCTGACGCGGACCTCGTCACAGCCCTCCAAGCAAAGGAGCACAGATGTATTCCGGCATTCGAATATCCGCACGTTGCCAGTCAATTGTCGGTGGTCGTAATACACGTCACGCCGGACGCAGCCAGGCCAATTCCGACGGATCGAACTTTCGTAGGTCGGCCTGTTTGCGCCGCGGGTTATGATCGGATTGCGAGCAGGTCGCTGCCGGTCCGCGGAAAGGGCGAAACCCACCTGAATGGTTGGTGAAGATCGTTGGTGTCGGTGTCTCCTTTCCGGCTCGCGATTGCGGACTCGGAGCTGTGGTGAAAGGAGGCCCTTGTGCCACCCCGCGGACTTCCCGGCAACGCCAATCGAGCAGCTCAAGAAGGGCGCCGAGTCGTTTCAGCGTGCGGTTCGCGCCGGCGACGCCGGCGCGGCGGTGGTCGTGCGCGAGTTTCACCCGCGCCTGCCTGACGCCCAGCCCGGCTCGCCGGAGCTCGGACGGTTCACTCGCGCTGATGCGCAGCTGGTGGTCGCCCGCCAGTTCGCGTTCGCGAGCTGGCCGAAGCTCAAGGCGCATATGGGGCTGGTGGAGCGCTACGCCCGCTCCCCACACGAGCAGCCGATCGGCGGGCCGCTGGCCGACGACCGGGCGATCGTCGACGAGTTCCTGCGGCTGGCGTGCCTGACCTACGGCGACGATGACCCCGACCGGCTAAGCCGCGCCGATTCGCTACTGCGGGAGCACGATTGGCTGGCGCGCGCGAGCGTCCATACGATCGCCGCGACCGGCGATCTCGACGCCGCACGCGAGTTGCTGGACAGCGACCCGGTGCAAGCCTCGCTGGTGGGTGGCTCGCACCGGTGGGAGCCGTTGATCTATCTCACCTACTCGCGCGTCGCTGTCGGGCCGGGCCGCTCGGCGGTCGGGGTGGCGCGGCTGCTGCTGGAGCACGGCGCTGATCCCAACGCCGGGTATCTGTGGGAGGGGCTGGTCCCGCCGTTCACCGCGCTGACCGGCGCGCTGGGCGGCGGCGGCAACATCCAGTCGCACCCGGAGCGGCTCGCTCTGGCTCGTCTGCTGTTGGAGGCCGGCGCCGATGCCAACGACGCTCAGGCGCTCTACAACCAGGGCTGGGGGCAGGACCCGCAAGAGGACTGGCTCGCGCTCTTGTTCGAGTTCGGGCTGGGCACCGGTGACGCCGGGCGGTGGCGGCAGCTGCTCGGCGAGCGCATGGGCTCACCCCGGGCGATGGTGGAGGATCTCCTGATGGCGGACGCCGTCGACGAGGACAACTATCCCGAGCGGTTGGAGTGGCTGGCCGGCCTGCCGCGGCAGGCCGAGGAGATCGCAGCGGACCGGGGGCTCGAGCTCGGCGATCCGTATCTGCCGGGCGGGCAGTGCGCGTGGGTCGCGCCCGCGACCCACGCGGCCGGCGATCAGCTCGTGCTGAAGGTCGGATGGCGTCACCGCGAGGCCGAGCACGAGGCCGACGCGCTGCGCTTCTGGGACGGCGACGGTGCGGTGCGGTGCCTCGCAACGCGTTCGCTTGAAGATACGACCGCGCTGCTGCTCGACCGCTGCGTTCCCGGCGTGCAGCTCAAATGCTCGTGCCGGAGCCCGAGCAGGACGTCGTGATCGGCCGCCTCGCGCGGCACTTGGGGGAGCGCCAGCCGTTCGATGGCCACCCGTTCGGTTCGCTGCAGGAGATGTGCGATCTATGGGCCCACTGGTTCGCGCAGGACTTCGAGACCGACAACCGCGGGCTCGATCCCGGCATCGCGCGCGAAGGAACCGCCATGCTCCGCGAGCTGCCACGCAGCGCCGAGCGCCGCGTGCTGCTGTGCAAGGCCACACGATGCGCGAGCCCGCGCGTCGCCTCGCACCCTGACACGGCCACCGCCGGCAATGCCGTCAAGGCGCCCTTTGACGGCATGGAGTCGTCAAGCTAGCCTTGACGGCGTGACTGCGGTACCCGGAGTCGATCAGCTCGAGAAGGAGCTAGAGCAGGGCACGGCACTCGAGTAGCTGACCGGTGCGACCGAGCTGGCTGAGTAGCTGCGCGCGCGTGGCGATGAGCGGCAGCGAGGAGCCCGAGGACGAGGTGCTCAGGCAGGATCGAGTGGTGGCCGAGTTTGGCGCCTACGCCACCACTTCGACGCCGACCATATCCGCAGCCGATGCGTCTCCGGGCCTCTCGACGGCGAGCACCGCTTGCAGCGCAGCGAGTGCGACCGCGAGCTGATCGAGATCCGGTTCGCGCGTGGTCAGCTTCTGGAGCTGCAGGCCGGGGTACATGAGCGCCTGGACCCAGCGCTTGCGGCGGTTGCGCCCCGCCCACTTGATCAGCTCGAAGGAGAGCCCGGCGATCACCGGCACGCCGAGGATGCGGGTAGCCACCAGCACGTACCAGGCTGGTAGCCCGATCGGGGCGAAGACGAAGATCGCGACGATCATCACGATCAGCAGGAAGCTCGTCCCGCAGCGGGGGTGAAGCCGCGAGTAGAGCTTGGCCCGCTCCGGGGTCATCTCGTCGTCTGCTTCGAAGCACGAGATCACCTTGTGCTCGGCGCCGTGGTACTCGAGCACCCGGCGGAGATCGCGCAGCCGGGAGAGCACCACCAGGTAGCCGAGGAAGATCGAAGTCCGCAGGACCCCCTCCACGACCCAGAACAGCAGCGATGAGCCGAGCTGATGCTTGATCAGACTGGTCAGCCCAACCGGGACGACGAAGAACAGGCCGATCGAGAAGACGAGCGCCAGCGCCACGGTTGCAGCCCATGCAACGCCAGAGATCTGCGCCTGCTCCCCAGGCACCTGCGCGTTGGCGGCGATCCCAAGCGCGCGCAAGCCGATGCCCAGCGACTCGCCGAGCGCCACAACCCCGCGAATCACCGGCCAGCGGTACGCGCGCCGGCGCCCGGTCCACGAGACCAGCGGGAACGCCTGGACCTCGATCTCGCCAAGCGCCCCACCGGCCGCGGCGGCGCCACCCTCGAGGGAGTCACCGGGCGCGAGGGCGCCGGCTTGCAGCGGGCGATCCTCGGCCGGCTTGGGAGCCCCGCCCCCAACGGGCTTGCGAACCGCGACCGCCCAGGTCGACACGCCGCGCATCATCACGCCTTCAAGCACCGCCTGACCGCCGACCGGTGCGTCGCGCATGGCGGTCAGGCGCCCATCACGGCCGGCAGGTGCGTCGCGCGCTGCGGTCAGACGCCCCTCGCCGCCGCCCTGCCCCATAGGGGTCCTAAGCGCCCGTCGTGGCCCGAGCCGAGCGCCGCCCCTTGGCCACCCGGCGCTGGAAGCGCTCGACGCGCCCGCCAGTGTCCACCAGCTTCTGGCGCCCCGTGTAGAACGGATGGCAGGCCGAGCAGATCTCGACGCGGATCTCGCCCTTGGTCGAGCGGGTGGTGAACTCGTTGCCGCAAGTGCAGCGCACGTGGGCAGCTACGTACTCTGGATGGATATCGGTCTTCATGATGAGAGCTATTCTAGCGGCCAGCCCGCCGGTCTCCAATGGATTGAGCACTCAGCCCCGGTCCGCTAGGCGGGGACCGCTCGCCAGCGTCACTTGCCTGGCCGCGGGCACTTCGCAATGAGCGAGTTGTTGGTGGCATTCACGCCGTCGATCTGGTGGTCGGGATCGACAGTCACCTTCGGCGGCGCGCTTGGCGAGCAGAGCGGACCGAGAAAGCGCACACTTGTCGTCGTGTGCGCCGCCAACCGCTGCACGCCCCGCAGCTCGACCAGGCTGCCGTCGGCGAACCTGACTTCGAACGGGCCGGCGCCGGTGGCGCCCTTGTTGGCGATCAGGGCCACGTAGAGGTCCTGCGCCGGCTTGCCGGGGGCAGCGGGCGTGCGCCCGACGCGGATCGACTGCACGAGCAGGTCGGGCCGGCGCTCTGGCTGCAAGCAGGACGGGCTGAGGCGCGTGGCCTCGCCGAGCACGCGCCCGCGGGCCCCCCTCCAGCGGAACGTAACCCGGAAGCGATAGCGGGCCGGACCCTGGAGGTCGACTACCTGCTTGTCGACCGTCCACACGTCGCCGGGACGCTGGCCGAGGGTCGGATTCGCGGGCGAGATCCAGTGATCGAGGTCACCGCCGTGGATCGATGTCGGCGAGCGGTGGGCTCTCGACGCGCGCAGATCGAATCGCAGCTCCATCCGCTGGGTTCCCGCCAGCGGACGCATCACGGCGACGGTCGCCACCGCCCGTCCCGGCGGATCGAGCGCGCGCTGGCAGACGAACCCGGTTAATTGGGCCTGTGCCCGGGGGACCGCTGTCCGTGGCGGCTGCGCCGGGGCACGGGGCGGGAGCCCCGCCGCCGCGGGCACCACCGGACAGGCTGCGAACGCAGCGAAAGTGGCGATAAGAGCTGTCTTCATGCTCATGCTTTCCGTGTTAACAACCTGGCGCGGCGAAAGTTTCAGCCGCTGCACCTCAACAGATCGCCTCACCCAGAGTAGTGGCCCGCCGCCTCGTGAAGGGGCCTATCGTCCACCGGGAGCTGAGGGAGTGGTGCAGATGGCATTCGAGATGGGCAAGCGGGTGGCGCTACCTTGATGGAGCGCTCCGCTGGGGGAGCAGACAAACGACGACGCCGGGCGGCGCTGTTGGTGGTCCTGTCACTGCTATGCGCAGCGCTCGCCGGGTGCGCAGCAAGTGGTGCTCAGACCCCCTCGGTGCCGAGCGCACGTGTCGATCGCTTCGACGAGGCACGTGCGTGGCGTCTGATCGAGCTCCAGCTAGGCTACGGCCAGCGGCCCGCGGGCTCGCCGCAGCTACGGCGCCTGGCGGTCGTTCTGAAGACGATGCTGCCGCAGGGGCACTTTGAGCCCCTTCCCGGTCAGCCGGAGCTGCGAAACATCGTCGGCACGGTCCCCGGGGCGTTGCCGGCGATCGTCGTGGGCGCCCACTACGACACCCTCGCGGCTCCTCGTGGCTTCCTGGGCGCAAACAACGGTGCGGCAGGCACGGCGGTTGTCGTCGCGCTCGCACGCGAGCTGGCAAGAGCCCACCGCGCACGCGGCGCGCCCGAGCTTCGCTTCGTGCTCTTCGATGGCGAGGAGCCGTCCGCCGGCACGCCCGAGGGCGACCCGGACTTCTACGCAAATTCATTGAGAGGCTCGCAGGCGTACGTAGCCGCTCACCCCGGGCACCTCAGAGCGATGGTGCTGCTCGATTACGTGGCCAACGAGGGGCTGCGCCTGCCCCGCGAGGCATCCTCGGACCCTGTGCTCTGGAAGCAGGTGCAGGACGCCGCGCGCACGGTGGGGGTCGGCGAGGTCTTTCCCGACGGGACGGAGACCGAGGTCCTCGATGACCACACGCCGTTCCTGCACGCCCGAGTGCCGGCGGTGGATCTCATCGACTGGAGCTACCCGGGCCACCAGCTCGGCGACACCCTGGACAAGCTCTCCGTCCGCAGCGTCGATGCCGTTGGCGAGACGATGATGCAGCTTCTGCTCGCGATGAGCGTCACGTAACCGTATAGAGTGGCCCGTCGCCGCCCTCCGGCACGGTCAGGCGACCGCCCTTGGCTGTGATCGCGCCGCACTGCACGCAGTTTGTGTAGTGGACGATCACGTCGACTGGGCCCTCCGAAGGCGCGTCGTCGGGGATCTCGTACACGGCCGCCGGGCACATCCACTGCCACGTCTGCGCGATCTCGCGCGGCACGTGCTTGCGGACCCGAATGTGGTTGGGAGCATCGTCGCGCGTCGCGTTACCAGAGATGTAAACCGAGGAGAGCTTGTCGAAGGTGTACTTCCCATCTGGCTTCGGATAACTGTTACAGGTCTTACCGGCGAACATCGGCCGTACGTCGTTTGGGTGCAGCGGCCAGCGGCCGCCGGGAAAGCGGCCCTTGGTGGCGATCATCAGGTTGACGAGCGGCCCGCCGCGGATCAGGCCCTTGGCGAACGGCTGGCGGGTATTGCGCACTTGCCAGAGCTCGGAGCCGATGACCGACTCCTCCACGGCCTGCTCGTAGGAATCAAAGCGCGACTCGCCTGCCTTCAGGCCCTGGTAGATCGACTCCGCCGCCAGGATCCCCGACTTGATCGCGTAGTGGACGCCCTTCAGCGCCGCCAGGTTGACCATCCCGCCACCGTCGCCGACGATCACCGCGCCCGGCATCGAGAGCTTGGGCATCGCCCAGTAGCCGCCCGCGGGGATCGCCTTCGCCCCCCACGCGACGCGCTCGCCGCCGTCGAGAATCTGGCGCACCATCGGGTGGGTCTTGAAGAGCTGCAGCAGGTCGTGACAGGAAGTCGTCGCGTCGGCGTAGTCGAGGTCCACGACGAACCCGATCGAGACGCGGTCCTCGCCCATCGGGTAGATCCACGAGCCGCCTATCTGGTGGTACTTGGCCGAGATCTTCAGCGGCCACCCGGCGAGCGTGTGGATCACGCGGTCGAGCGGGCGGGGAACCTTCCAGACCTCCTTGACCCCGAGCTCCCAGACCATCGGCTCGCGGTTCTCGCCAAGCCCGAAGCGCCTGATCGCGGCACCGGTCAAGTGCCCCCAGCAACCCTCCGCGAGCACCGTCGCGCGGGCGGCGATGTCGGTGCCGGCCTGGTAGTTGCCCAGCCGCCGGCCGTCCCTGCCCCGGCCCTTGTCCCCGGAGCGAACGCCGCGAACCACATCGTCCTCGACGATCAGGTGCGAAGCGGAGGTCTCGGTCAGCACGTATGCCCCGGCCTCCTCCGCGGTGCGCTGCATGTACCGGCACAGAGCCGCCACCGAGACGACTTCGTTGCCGTGGTTGCGGGTCGGCGGCGGCGGCGGAATGCGGACCTTGGACCTGCCGCCCGGCAACACGTAGATGGCCTCCTTCTCGACTTCCCCATATGCGAATCCCTCCGCGCGCCACTGCTCCCGGGTCAACGAGGGGAACAGCTCCTGCAACGGCCCGGGTCGCATGATCGCGCCCGACAGGTTGTGCGCGCCGCAGGTCTTGGCCTTCTCGACCACTGCGACTGGGACCTCGCCCAGGCGCTCGCTCAGCGCCTCGTCCCCGGCCAAGAGCGCCAGCAGCCGGTTCGCGCACGCCAGTCCCGCCGTACCGCCGCCCACGATCGCCACCCCCACCTCGATCCGCTCCTGCTCCGCGTCGAGGCCGCGCTTGACGAACTCCTCCGGAGAGGCGACCGGGGGCGGGAACTCGCTGGGCGCGGCAGGCCCGTGCCCGTTGTGGGAAGCCATCAGCCGCCCTTTCGAGCCTTTATCGCCTCGGTCAGCTTGGGCAGGATCTTGTTCAGATCGCCCACGATCCCGAGGTCTGAGAACTCGAAGATCGGCGCGCTGGGCTCCTTGTTGATCGCGACGATGTTCTCCGAGGACTGCATCCCGACCTTGTGCTGGATCGCGCCCGAGATGCCCGCTGCGATGTACAGCTTCGGCGAGACGGTCTTGCCCGTCTGCCCGATCTGCGCGGCGTAGGGGTACCAGCCGGCATCGACCACGGCGCGGGTCGCCGCAACCGTCGTGTTGCCGCCGAACGCCGCGGCGAGATCCTCGGCGAGCCTGAAGCCCTCCGCCCTCCCGAGCCCGCGACCGCCGGCGATCAGGACATCGGCGCCCTCGATGTCGACGTCCGCGCCCCGCTGCTCGCCGCGCTTGAGCATCGTCGCCTGCGTGGACCACGGGGAGTACTCGATATCGACATCCTCGATCTCGGCGGGCGCGCCCTCGCGCCCGACGACCTCGAACGCGTTGATCCGGCCGATGATGATTCCCAAGCCGCCCTTGTAGCGGGAAACCGAGATCTTGGAGTCCTTGAGGATCGGGCGCTCGGCGAGCAGCTCGCCGTCCTGCGCGCGGACCGCGGTGACCTCCATCGTCACCCCGCCCAGCATCCGCGCGGCGAGGCCGGCGCCGATCTCGAAGCCGAGCAGGCCACCGCCGAAGAGCGCATAGGAGTGCCCGTGCTCGCCGATCACCTTGGCCATCACGTCGATCACGGGCTGCGCCAGCCCCTCGGGGCCGCGAGCGCGAAACACCTTCCGGGCGCCATAGGCACCGAGCGAGGAGCAGAGCTCGTTGCTCAATTCCTCGCCGCCGAGCACCACCGCATCGCATGCAGCACCGATCTCGGACGCGCGCGCGGCGCCCTCGGACACCGCGCCGAGCGAGTTCTTGTTGAAGGCGCCCTCGTAATGCAGAACATAAGTCAGGACGTCAGCCACTCAGATCAGCTTCCTTTCGTCGAGCCAGGCGATGATCTTCGCGACAGTCTCGCTCGTGTCGTCGTCCTCGATGATCTGGCCGCCCGCCTTCGCCGGGGGGTCGTGGAAATCGCCGCACTGCACGCGCGAGCCCTGCTCGCCGACCAGAGAGGAGTCGATCCCGGCGCCTTCGCTGTCCATGCTCTGAAGGGGCTTCTTCTTGGCGCCCATAATCGCCTTCAGCGACGGGTAGCGCGGCTCGTTGATCGCGTCCCCGACCGAGATCACGGCGGGAAGCTGGACCTGAACGGTGTCGTAGCCGTACTCCGCCTGGCGCTCGCAGCGCAGCCCGCCGTCGTCCACGTCCATCTTGATCACCTGCGTCAGCGAGGGCATCCTCAGGTGATCGGCGACCACCGCGCCGATCGTGTAGCACTCGCCGTCGTCTGACTGCTGGCCGAGGAGCACGAGATCCGGCTGCTCGGTCTGCAGCGCCTTGGAGAGCGCGTACCCGGTCGCCGCCACGTCTGAGCCCGCGAGCGCGTCGTCACTGCAGTGCAGCGAGCGGTCGGCACCGAGCGAGACCGCCTTGTGGAGCACGCGAACCGCAGACTCCGGCCCCATCGTGACCGCGACGATCTCCTCCACCTCGATCTCGCCTCCCTCGCGGAGCGCCATCGCCGCTTCGATCGCGTGGGTGTCGTAAGGGTTCAAGTTCTTCTCCCCTGAGCGGTCCATCCGCCCCGTCGAGGGGTCGATGCGCTTCTCGACGGCGGCGTCCGGAACCTCTTTGACGAGGACGCAAATCTTCAACGGTGCCTCCTTGGAGCCATATCGCTCCGCTGTTTGGGAGTGCGGACTCTACCTGGTTGACTGACGGGTCAATCGGTCGGGCGCAAGTGACCGCCAGCACGAGTCCGGGAGCGCGCGAGCCGCTGAGCGTGCCCGCTCTCGGCTATGCCCGCACGGCCCCGCGGATGAAGTCGATCGCCTGTTGCGCCGTGGCTCCGGGGGTGAAGACCTCGGCCACGCCGAGCGCCTTCAGCTCCTCGATGTCTTCGCCGGGGATCGTCCCGCCCACCGTGATCACCACGTCGTCGACACCCTGCTCCGCCAGCAGCTCGACGATCCGCGGCACCAGCGTCATGTGGGCCCCTGACAGGATCGAGAGTCCCACGGCATCGGCGTCCTCCTGGATGACCGTCGCGACGATCTGCTCGGGCGTCTGGTGAAGGCCGGTGTAGATCACTTCCATCCCGGCGTCACGTAGCGCGCGCGCGATGATCTTGGCCCCGCGGTCATGACCGTCGAGGCCAGGCTTGGCTACGACGACGCGGATCTTCTTCTCAGTGGTAGAGGCCATTGGCTAGACGCAGACGAAGAACGCACGCTTCGAGGGGCGGGATTGTAGGAAACGAGCCCCTCCCATGCCGGCCCGGGCGGGTTCGGGCCGCGACGGCGGCGCTCACGGGTTCGGCTTCCCGTGCCGGCGCGGGCGGGTTCGGGGTGCGACGGATTTGAAGAGGCGCCCTTCGGGCGCGTGGTTGGGTTTGCCGTCGGCGAGGAGCCGCGGCGCGCGGGTGAGGTTTGTGTTGCACATTCCGGGCGCATGACGCCACATCTTCCCCTCCGGGCCTCCTTGCGGCCAGGATCGAAGCGATCTTCAGCCTCCCGCGCGAACTGTCGCGTCTGACGCCCGGGGCTGGGCGCGAAACGCGACAGTTCGGCGAGAGGCAAGAGCGTGCCGGCTTCGCCGCTCCATGTCTCGACCGTCGATCTCCTCCAGCCGGAGCGCGCTCGCCAGCGTGCGATACTGCGTCGCGATGGGGCGGCTGTGCGACACGCTCATCGAATGGCTCATGCGCCCGCGGGTGCGGCGCGTGCGGCGCTGGTCGTTCGTGGCCACGGTTCCGCTCAGCCTGCTGGTCGCACACATCTATGGGGTGCACGAGGGCATCGCGGTCGTGGCGGCGCGACTGGCGCTGTCGGCGTCGGTGGCGATCGCAGCGTGGCGCCTGGGCGGCGACCGCGGCGACGCGCTG
>JALYUQ010000264.1 GCA_030853685.1 Actinomycetota bacterium
TATTTGGTCTTCTCGTGAGGTCTTTTCAAAAGGGTCCCTGACCAGCGCGTTTGTCCAGGCCGGGTGCTCGCGATTGTTAGCGCGATGTGGTATTACCTAGATATGTCATCTATCGTGGGTAAGAAGCAGGACGGGAAGACGTATTACTACCTGGTGGAGTCGGCCCGCGTTGGCGGCAAGCCCCGTATCGTGTCGCAGCGTTACCTGGGCTCGGCCGAGGAGATCGCCGCCCGGCTTTCGGAGCGGGGACCGGGAGAGCCGGACCATACCCGGCATTTGGCGTTCGGGGATGTGGCCGCGGTGTGGTCGATATTGGAGCGTCTCAAGGTGGCCGAGATCGTCGACGAGGTGGTCGGTTCCCGGCGTCAGGACGCGGTGGCGTCGGTGGGGACCTACATCGCTGTGGCCAGCTTGAACCGGGTGGTCGACCCGTGCTCGAAACGAAAGTTCGCGGATTGGTGGAAGACCACCGCCAGCGACCGCTGGGTGCGTCTCCCCGCCGCCGCGTTCGACCACCGAAGGTTCTGGGACGCTATGGACACCATCAGCGAAGCCCAGCTGCAACAGATCGAGCGGCGGATCGTGGCGGCCATGGTCGCCGAGTTCGGGCTGAACCTGTCGGCGCTGGTGTTGGACATGACGAACTTCGCCACCTACATCGACTCGGCGAATGACCGGGCGCCGATCGCCCAGCGGGGCCACGCCAAACACAAACGCACCGATCTGCGTATCGTCGGCCTGGGGCTGATCGTGTCGGTCGACGGCGGGATCCCGCTGCTCTCCCACGCCTACGCGGGGAACAGACCCGACGTGACCCAGTTCGGCGGCATGGTCACCGAGCTCGTCGCCCGCTTCGCCACCCTGGCCGCCGATCCCGGCGATCTCACCTTGGTTTACGACGCCGGCCAGAACTCCGCCGACAACGCCGGACTGATCGACGACACGGCGCTGCATTTCGTCGGGTCGCTGCCGCCGTCGGATCATCCCGACCTGCTCGCCGTGCCCAAGAGCCGCTACGCCGCCGTCGACGCGAAGCGTTTCCCCGGGCTGCGGGCGTTCGAGACCACCAAGGAAGTCTTCGGTGTCGAGCGTCGCCTGGTGGTCACCCACTCCCAGAACCTGCACGACAAGCAATCCCAGGGTTTCGACCAGACGCTGGTCAAGGCCCGCCGCCAGTTGAGCGAGTTGTCCGCACGCCTGGCGCGGGGCAACACCCGCAAGCCCCGAGAAAAGGTCGACGCTGAGATCGCCGCCATCTGCAAACCCCGCTGGCTGTCCCGGGTCATCTCCACCACCCTCGCCGGCGACACACCCGCCGAGCTGCACCTCAGTTTCGCCGTCAACCCCGAAGCCCGCTCCGACCTGGAACGCGAGCTGTTCGGCAAACGGATCCTCTTCACCGACAAAACCCGAGACGTCGCCCCGGTGACGGTGATCGTGGCCGACTACCGCTCCCAAGAAGCCGTCGAGGCCGACTTCCGCCAGATGAAAGACCCCAAAATCGTGTCGTTCTCCCCGATGTTCCACTTCACCGAACAGAAAATCCGGGTCCACACCTTCTACTGCGTCCTCGCGCTCACCGTCGCCCGGCTCATGGTCCGCCACGCCGACGCCGCCGGTTTGCACCTCAGTGTGCGCGAGCTGCTCGACACCCTGGCCGGCATCGAAGAGACCGTGCTGCTCTACCAAGGCGAACGAGGACGGCCCCGGGCCCGGCGAATGACCACCGAGATGAACCCCACCCAGCAACGCCTCCACGACCTGTTCGAACTCGACGCCTACGCCCCGACACGATGATGACCACCACCACCGTCGCCCCGCCATCGGCCTGGGACACCCTCGAAGCCGCGCTACGCCAACGACGCCCCGTGCAGCTCTCCTACCACGGCCGCCCACGAACCGTCTGCCCCCACGCCCTCGGCTGGAAAAACAACAAGCCCATGCTCCTCGCCTACCAGACCGACGGCCATACCAGCGCCCAAGACCTGCCTGCCGACCCCCGCAAACAATGGCGGAACCTCTTCGTCGACGAAATCCGCGACCCCGTCTTCGCCGACCCTGCCGCCGCCTGGGAGACCGCCGATAACTACAACACCTCCCACCCCTTCAACGCCATCGACCACCTCGCCATCGCCATCACCCAGCCACCCCACACAACCGTCTAGGTAATACGCGGCGAGAACCCAAAAACCCCCATCCACCAGGGAAAACACCGCATCACCAGGCCACAGCCAGGAAACTCCCGCTAG
>JALYUQ010000268.1 GCA_030853685.1 Actinomycetota bacterium
CTGGCCCGCTCGACCGGGCACGGCGCCGGCGCCTCGAGCGTCTCGCCGCGCTTGGCAGCGGCGAGCATTGGCGAGCGTGCGGCGTGCATCGAGCGCAGACGCTCTGAGGCGACGGCGGGAACGACCCTGCGTGCGGGAGAGCGCGGCGTGCGGCTCTGGCGGCTTGGGGCCCGCCCGTCAGTCGACGGCCGTGCTCGGCCTGCCCAGCCGCCGCCTTGGCCTTCTGCTCGGTCTCGGCGAGCCCAGCGCCATGCTCGGTCTCGGGTCAGCGCCAACGCCGCCCGCAGCCGGGCATCGCGGCCGCGCAGCGTGGAGATCTCCCCGGCCTGCTCGGGGCAGGGCGCCCCGGCGCGCCATCATCCACAACGTCCGCGTGCGCGTCCTGGGCCCTGAGCGCGATCAGCCTTGAGATCTCCCACTCGATCCACCCAGTCCCGCGCTTACGGTCAAGCGCCGCGTCTGAGGCGAGCTTCGTGGCGTCGGGCGCGAGCACCCCGAGCTCGACCAGGCCGGGCGCCGCGCACAGCCGCAGCCCTCCATGAAGAGCCCGGCCAGCGCCCGCTCGTGATCGAGCACGAACCGGGCGATCCTCGCGTGATCGGGCACGGGCCCGCCGCTGATCACCTCAGAACGCTCACATCGGTCCGCCACGCTGCCTCGATCCGCCGCGAGAACCGCACACCGGTGCAATACCCATCGAGCAAGAGCGCGCACATCATCTCCGGCTCATACGCCGCCCGGCCCAAGCACCCACCCGGCCGGCGGTGTGGCACCCGCGTGTCCATCCGCGCGAGAACATCGAGCACGAAGCACTCAGGAGGTACTTCTAGGATCACCACCGCACGGAACCCCGCCCGCCGCGAGCACTCCACAGGCTGACCAATTTCCGAGAACCCAGAGCACCCCAGCCGGGTTTTGGGACAGGCCTGTGTGAGCACTTTTCGCGCCACACCCTCGCCCCGGGCAGGCGAGCGTCATCCTGCGAGACCCCGGAGCCCAAGCCCCGAGAGCCCCGGGGCCCAAGCGGCACGGCGCAGCAGCCATTGGCACGAGCGGGGCTCGCGCCACCACGAGACAGCTACCGGCCGACAGCCTGGACAAACCGGCTGACGTGGACCGTTCGATGGCGTGTGCCGGCCGCTGTTCGTGCTCGGCCCATATGGAGAGCTCTTCTCGTCGTATCCTCCGCACCAACCCGATGCCGCTGAAGACCGACACCGATCACCGCCATCTCGCTCGGGCGATCGAGCTGGCCGAGCGGGGGCGCGGCAGGGTCAGCCCGAACCCGCTCGTAGGGGCGGTCATCTCTTTCGATGGGGAGATCGTCGGCGAGGGGTTCCATCGCGCGCCGGGCGCTGCGCACGCTGAGGTCGAGGCGATCCGGGCGGCCGGAGACCGCGATCTGGAGCGCGCGACCTTGTACGTCTCGCTGGAGCCCTGCTGCCACCAAGGCAAGACGCCTCCCTGCACAGATGCGATCACGGCTGCCCGCATCGGCCGCGTGGTGGTCGCCTCCGATGATCCCAGCGAGCATGCCAGCGGGCGCGGGCTTGGAATCCTGCGCGACGAGGGAATCGAGGTGGTGATCGCCGACGGGGAGCTCGCGGCGCGAGCGCGATGGCTGAACCAGCCCTTTCGCAAGCGGGCCCGCACCGGGCGTCCCTGGGTGCTGTTCAAGTCGGCGATGACTCTCGACGGCAAGGTGGCGACCAGCGGCGGCGATTCGAAGTGGATCTCGGGCGAGGAGAGCCGCTACCGGGCGCATCACTGGCGGGCTGAGTGCGACGCGGTGGCGGTGGGAATTGGCACCGCGCTGGCCGACGATCCGCTGATGAGCGCCCGCGTGCCGGGCACCGAGCGCCAGCCGCGCCGCATCGTTTTCGACTCCACGGCTCGCCTGCCGCTGAACGCCAGGCTGATCCGCGACGCGCGTTCGATTCCGCTGACGGTCGTGGTGTCCCGCGCCGCGCCGCGAACCGCGACCGACGCCCTCCAGACCCACGGGGCCGAGGTGATCGTCGCTCCCGGCGAAAACGAGACAGCCCGGGTGCGCTCGGCGCTCGATCAGCTTGGCGCCATCGGGGTCGGATCGATCTTGCTCGAAGGCGGCCCGCGCCTGGCCGGAGCGTTCCTGGACGCGGGGCAAATCGACGAGATCAGGCTGTTCCTGGCGCCGCTGGTGCTCGGCGGGCGCACTGCGCGGGACCCGATGGAGGGCGAGGGGGTGGAGCTGATTGCCGACGCTGTGCGCGCCCTCACGCTCGACGTGGAGCACGTCGGCGAGGATCTGCTCGTGTCCGCGCGCTTGAAGGAGTGGTGAGGCTCCCCCAACCGTGTTCACTGGGTTGATACAGGGCAGCGGACGGATCGTGGCATCGGATCTTGGCGCTGACGGCGTCCGGCTGAGGATCTCCTCAGCGCTCGCGCGCGAGCTCAGCGATGGCGATTCGATCGCCGTCGACGGCGTCTGCGTGACCGCTACCGGCGCCGATCGGGCCTCGTTCGGTGCCGAGGTGATGAACGAAACCCTCGCTCGCACCTCACTGCACCGTGCGCGGGCGGGAACCGACGTCAACCTCGAGTTGCCGCTGCGCGCGGTAGACCGCCTCGGCGGTCACGTGGTCCAGGGTCACGTGGACGCGGTGGGGACCGTGGTCGCCGTTACCCGCGACGGTTTTGCCAGCCGGATGGCTGTCGAGATCCCTGACGGGCTGGGTCGTTACATCGTCGAGAAGGGATCGATTGCCGTGCAGGGTGTCTCGCTGACCGTGGTTGAGCTGGACTGCCGATCGTTTACCGTCTCTCTGATACCGGAGACCCTGCAACGCACCAACCTCGGCGGAGCGCAGCCCGGAACCGCGGTCAACCTGGAGGTGGACGTGTTGGCGAAGTACGTGGAGAAGCTGATCGGGGCCACGAGATGACCGCCCTCAAGGCGCCCTTCGCGACGATCGAAGAGGCGATCGAGGACATCCGTCAGGGCCGGATGGTGGTCGTCTGCGACGACGAGAACCGGGAGAACGAAGGCGATCTGACGATCGCCGCGCAATTCGTCACGCCCGAGGCGGTGAACTTCATGCGCAAGGAGGGAGGAGGGCTGATCTGCCTGGCTCTGACCGCGGAGCGCTGCGACGAGCTTGGCCTCGATCTGATGGCCGCCAAGAACGAGTCCGCGTTCGAGACCGCGTTTACGGTCTCGATCGAGGCGCGCTCGGGCGTGAGCACCGGAATCTCGGCCGCCGACCGCGCGCGGACGATCCAGGTGGCGATCGACCCGAACACGAGCCCCCGCGAGCTGGTCCAGCCCGGGCATGTCTTTCCCTTGAAGGCGAAAGCCGGGGGCGCGCTCGAAAGAGTTGGCCAAACCGAGGCGGCGGTCGACCTGGCGAGGCTCGCGGGCTTGATCCCGGCTGGGGCGATCTGCGAGATCATGAACGACGACGGCACGATGGCCCGCGTGCCCGACCTCGCGCGCTACTGCGAGCGCCACGCCCTGAAGATGATCACGGTCGCCGACCTCGTGGCCTACCGCCGGCGGACCGAGAAGCTGATCGAACGCGTAGTCGACACGAGGCTGCCGACGGCGTTCGGGGACTTCGTCGCCGTCGGCTACCGCTCGCTGGTGGACAACAAGCACCACGTGGCGCTCGTGAAGGGGGAGGTAGCTGGCGCGCGTGACGTGCTTGTACGGGTGCACTCCGAGTGCCTCACGGGCGATGTCTTTCACTCGCTGCGCTGCGATTGCGGCGAGCAGCTCGAGTCCGCCCAGGCGATGATCGAGCGCGAAGGTTGCGGAGTGCTCCTGTACCTCAGCCAGGAGGGCCGCGGCATCGGTCTGCTGAACAAGCTGCGGGCCTACAAGCTCCAGGAGGACGAGGGCCTGGACACGGTCGACGCCAACCTGCGCCTGGGGCTGCCCGTTGACCTGCGCGACTACGGGATCGGCGCCCAGATCCTCGTCGATCTCGGCCTCACCAGCATCCGGATCCTGACCAACAACCCCAAGAAGATCGCCGGACTGGCGGGCTACGGGCTGTCGGTCTCAGACCAGCTCCCGATCCAGCCCGTCTCCAACCCGCACAACGAGGCCTACCTGCGCGTCAAGCGTGACAGGCTCGGGCACACGCTCCACCACCAGGGACTGCCGCTCGACGAGGAGATGATTCACGGCGAGCACGAGCAGGACCGCCGGCGTGAGGAATGAGCCCCGGCATGCGTGAGGAATGAGTCCCGGGGAGCGGCGCGTGGCGCTGTGCGTGGCGAGTTTCTACGGCGAGCTCGCGCAGCGCCTCGAAGCGGGCGCGCGTGCGGCCTTGCTGGAGGCGGGGATCGCGAGCGCCGATTGCGACCGCTTCGAGGTTCCCGGTGCGTTCGAGCTTCCGCTCGCCGCCAAGTACGCGGCGCAGTCGGGCGGGTACGTGGCGGTGGTCTGCCTCGGCGCCGTGATTCGTGGCGAGACCGACCACTACGCGTACGTGTGCGGCGAAGCCGCGCGCGGGATTGCGCAGGTACAGCTCAGCACCGGGGTGCCATGTGGGTTCGGCGTGCTGACCGTCGACACGATGGCTCAGGCGCGCGACCGGGTGCAGGGTGGAGCCAAGCGCGACACAGGCCGCTACGCGGCGCTGGCGGCGCTGGCCTCAATGGCGGTCAAGGAGAAGCTGCTTGCAGGTTCTGGGCCTGCGGGCCCAGAACCCAAGGGTTCGCAAGCGCTCTGAAAATCCGTAGGTCTGGAGGGCCCCCATCAGAAACCAGTGGTCCTGAAATGTCCCGGACCTGGAGCTTTGGGGGCTGGCGCCGGGGTCAGCGAGCCTTGGTGACCTTACCGGCCTTCAGGCACCGGGTGCAGACATAGACCCGGCGCGGCGTTCCCGAGTCGTCGATCCGGACGCGCTGCAGGTTTGGGTCAAAGCGCCGTCTGGTGGCGACCATCGAGTGACTTCGGCTGTTGCCGAATGCAGGACCCTTGGCGCAAACATGACAGACTCTGGCCATCGAGGGAGAGTATAAGGGCTCGGCGGGCTCCGGTTCCGAACGGGCGGCCTCGGGATCAGAACGCCTTGATCTGGGTAGAGTGGTCGCGATGGGGAGCCACATGACCATGCCCGTGGGGCTGCCGGAGCTTGATCGGAGCGCGCGGCGAGCTTCTGACCCGAGCATCGTCCGCTTTCGCGCTCTGGTGCAGGCCGCCTTGGCGGCGCTGCAGGCGCGCCGGCAAGAGGTCAACGACCTCAACGTGTTCCCGGTTGCCGATGGGGACACCGGCGACAACATGGTGCTGACGCTGGGCGCGGTATTGCAGGAGCTCGATCGGCTCGCCGAGGCGTCGGAGGGCCGGACGATCGACGACATCGGCCGCGAGGAGATCGTCAACTCGGTGGCCCGGGCGGCATTGCTGGGAGCCCGGGGAAACTCAGGCGTGATTCTGTCGCAACTGATCCGAGGAGCTGCCGAGGAGCTGGCGAGCCGACCCGGAGAGCTGGTCGATCCGGTCCTGATCGGCGCTGCCCTGGCGCGGGCCGCCGACCAGGCGTACGAATCGGTGCGCGAACCGGCGGAGGGGACGATCTTGACAGTCGTGCGGGAGATGGCCCACCGCGTGGCTTCCGAGCTCGCCCACATGGACGATGGAAGGCTCGGCGCCGACGCGAGCCCCGAGTTGCAGAACGCAGTGATCGCCGAGGTGATGGAGCGCGCGCTCGACGCAGGCCAGGAGTCGCTCAAGCGGGGGCCCGACCTGCTGCCGGTGCTGCGCGAGGCGGGCGTCGTGGACGCTGGGGGCTATGGGGTGACGCTGCTGCTTGCCGGAATCGTCGGGGCTCTGCGCGGGAGCGAGCCGCCGCCGCTAGACCACCACGCGGCTGCCCGCGTCACGCACCCGCAGCATCGTTCGAGCACATACCGGTATTGCACAAATTTCGCGATTACGGGCACCGAGCTGCAGCGACGTCGATTCATCCCCCTTCTGGAGCAGATCGGGGACTCGGTGCTCGTCGTCGGGGACCAGACCACGCTCAAGATCCACCTGCACACCGACGATCCGAAGGCTGCGACGGAGCTGTTCGCCGACGCCGGATTCATCTCGCACCTCGATGTCGGCGATATGCGCGAGCAGGTGCGCGAGCGAGACGGACGTCTTGCGGCCACGGTGAAATCGGTGGGTTGCGGCGCGGTAGCCGTCGTCACCGGAGACGGGATGCTCTCCTTGTTCGAGAGCCTTGGGGTTCGTGTACTGGACGGCGGGCCCACGCTCAACCCCTCTACATACGACCTGCTCGCGGCGATTCACGAGATTGCGGCCGAGGAGGTCGTGGTGCTCGCAAACAGCCCCAACGTCTTGATGGCAGCCGAACGGGCCGCCGAGCTCTCGGATAAGACGGTTTGCGTGCTTGCCTCGCGCTCCCAGCAGGCAGGTCTCGCGGCCGCCGTCAGCCTCGACCCGGGCGCTAGCGCCGCCGTCAACGAGGCGGCGATGATGCAGACGCTCCGGCGCGTGCGCACCGGCGCCGTGGCCCCCGCCGCGCGCGACGACAAGCAGGGTCGCTTCTCCGAAGGGGACGCGCTCGGCTTCGTCGAGGAGCAGATGGTGGTGTGGGGAGATCCGAGCCACGCTCTGCGCGGCGTGATCGAGCGGCTGGCTCCCAGGGCGGAGCTCATCACCTGCCTGCGGGGCGCGCAGGCGCCGCTCGAGGACGAGGCCGTCCGCACTCTCGCCGGCGACACGGTCGAGCTCGAGCTCTCTGACGGCGGTCAGTCGAGCTGGTGGTGGCTGCTCTGCGCCGAGTGAGAGCTCGCCGGGCCGGCTGAGCGGCCCGGCCGCCTGAGTGGTGGGTTGCCTGCGTTGGGGTTGCCCAGCCGGCGGGGTCGTCATCATCAGCGCGACGGATGGCGCCAACAGCCTTTTCGAGTACCCGTCCATTGGGACCCAGCGAGCTGGAAGCCGCGCCGGTGCGCTATCCCCGGCCCTCGATGCTCGCCGTCCCCCTGCGAGTGCAGGGCGTAAAAACCCAGCACGCCGCGCAGGCGCTCGGTCTGGGCACGGTCGGCGACCTGCTCGAGCACCTGCCGCGCGAGAGCCGGGAGGCGCGAGCGCTCGCACAGCTCGCGCCGGGGGACAGCGCGACGGTGGTGGTGAGCGTCAGGAGCATCGCCTCGCGGCCGGTCCGCCGCCGCGGCATGCGCCCGCTGGTAGAAGCGACAGTCGCGGACGAGAGCGCTCAGTGCAGGGCGACCTTCTTCAACCAGCCGTGGTTGGTGGCGAGGTATCCCGCCGGCACGCAGCTCATCTTGCATGGGAAGCTCGAAGCCGGGAACAGGTTCCGCGTACAGGCGCACGCCCCAAGCGCAGACGGGCCGAGGGGGGAGGCGTCGGGGTCAGGGGGGACCGGGCAGGGAACCGCGGGCCAGGGGGCGGTCGCGCAGGAGGCGGCAGGCCAGCGCGCGGTCGGGCAGGGGGCGGTAGGCCACTATCCGGCCAGCGAAGGCTTGTCTTCGACCCAGATCCTGGCGCTCGTGCGCCGGCACGCAGCGGCGCTGGCGGATTTCGGGGAGCCGTTGCCGGTGGCGCTGCGGACGGTCGAGGGTCTGCCCGATCGCCCGGCTGCGCTGGCTGCGGTGCACTTCCCCGAGACGGGACGCGACCAGGAGGTTGGCATCCGGCGGCTGGCGTTCGAGGAGCTGCTGCTGGCGCAGCTTGCGCTGCTGCGCCGGCGCGCGGTACGGCGGGGGGCGAGCGCCGCCCCGATCCTCGCCGGCGAGCGCGAGCTGAGTGCCCGCTGGCTTGGGAGCATGCTGCCGTTCTCGCTCACCGAGGACCAGCGGCGCGCCCTGGATGCGATCGACCGCGATCTCGCGCAGCCGCGCCCGATGCAGCGGCTGCTGATGGGGGAAGTCGGATCGGGCAAGACTGTGGTCGCCCTCTACGCGCTGCTGCGCGCCGTCGAGCACGGGCTGCAGGGGGCGCTGATGGCGCCCACCGAGACGCTAGCCGAGCAGCACTTCGCCACGGTTCAGAAGCTGATGCCAGGCGAGGCGATCTCGATTGGGCTCCTGACCGGCTCGACGCCCGCCCGCCGCCGATCGGACTTGCAGTCAAAGCTCGCCACGGGCGAGTGCTCGCTGGTAGTCGGCACGCACGCGTTGATCGAGGAAGCTGTGCGGTTCGCCCGTCTTGGTGTGGCCGTAGTCGACGAGCAGCACCGCTTTGGGGTGCGCCAGCGGGCCGCGTTGGACGCCAAGGGCGCTCACGAGGAGGTCCCGCACGTGCTGCACATGACCGCCACGCCGATCCCGCGGACGCTCGCGCTGCGCAACTACGGCGACCTGGACTTCGCGTTCCTGCGTGAGCTCCCGCAAGGGCGCCAACCGGTCGAGACCTTCGTGTGCACCAGCGAGCGCGAGCGTGCCCGCGCCTACGACCGCATGCGCGAGGAGCTGCGAGCCGGCCGTCAAGCGTTCGTCGTTTGCCCGCTGGTGGCGGATTCAGACCTGCTCCAAGCCCGCGCTGCGAGCGCCGAGTTCAAGCGACTGGGGGCGGGCGAGCTGAGGGACTTCCGTCTCGCACTGCTACACGGTCAGCTTCGCTCGGCGGAGAAGCAGGCCGCGATGGCCGCGTTTGCATCGGGCGATGCCGACGTGCTAGTCGCGACATCGGTGATCGAGGTGGGGATCGACGTTCCCAACGCGACGTTGATGCTCGTCGAGGACGCCGAGCGCTACGGAATCTCTCAGCTCCACCAGCTCCGGGGGCGGATCGGCCGCGGTGGCCACGCCTCTGTGTGCCTGCTGTTCGGGCGCGCGGACTCATCGAGGCTGCAGGCGCTGGCGCGCCACGCCGACGGCTTCGAGCTCGCGGAGATCGACCTCGGACTGCGCGGCGAAGGCGAGCTCGTCGGCACCCAGCAGCACGGCCTTGCCCAGTTTCGCGTCGCCCAGCTTCCGCGCGACGGCGCGCTGCTGGCGCGAGCGCGAGCCCACGCGGAGCAGATCACATCAGCGGATCCGGAGCTTGGCCGGCCCGAGCACGTGCTGCTCGGGGACGCGCTCGCGCGCACGTACGGGACCGAGGCGCAAGCGCCGATCCGGGCGTGAGCGGCGTGCTGGCGGGGACCGATCCGGGCGTGAGCGGCTTGTGCGTGCCCGGATGCGGGTGATCGCCGGCTCCCGCGGCGGCGCGACGCTGCGGGCACCGCGCGGGCGGGTCACCAGGCCGACCCCTGAGCGTGTGCGGGAAGCGCTCTTCTCGATCCTTGCCGATGTGCGGGAAGCACGGGTGCTAGATCTGTTCGCCGGATCAGGCGCATTGGGGATCGAAGCCCTCTCCCGGGGTGCAGCGCAGGCTACGCTCGTGGACTCCTCCTCTGCCGCAGTCGCCACCATCAAGCGCAACCTGGAGACCCTGTCGCTGAGTGCGCAGGTGCGCCGCCAATCGGCGTTTTCCTTTCTCGGGCAGGCACGGACGCGCTCCTATCAATACGATCTCGTGTTCCTCGATCCTCCATACCGCCACGCGAGCATCCTCGCTGGGGAGCTCTCGTCCGCGCTGGCGCCTGTGCTCGCCCCGGGTGCCCGCGTGGTGGCCGAGAGCGACCGTCGAGCGCCGCTCGAGCTCGATCTGCCGTTGCTCTCCGAGCGCGGTTACGGCGACACGCTGGTCCGCATCCATGGCTCCCGATAACCGCACATCCGTCTGTCCCGGCTCTTATGACCCGGTGACATACGGCCACATCGACGTCATCTCGAGGGCATCGCTGATGTTCGGGCAGGTGATCGTGGCGGTCGTGGACCTCCCGATCAGGAAGGACACGCTGTTCACCACCGGCGAGCGCGTGCGCTTCGTGCAGAGCGCCACGCGCGAGCTCTCGAACGTCAGCGTCGAGCCGTTCAGCACGCTTGTGGTGGACTTCGCGCGGCGGCGCGGGGCGATGGCGATCGTCAAGGGTCTGCGGGCGATCTCCGACTTCGAGTACGAGTTCGAGATGAACCAGCTCAACCGCCGCCAAGCCCCGGAAATCGAGTCCGTGTACCTGATGGCATCTCCCAAGTACAGTTTCCTGAGGTCGAGCGGCGTCAAGGAGCTTGCCACCTTTGGCGGTGATGTCGACGACCTGGTCCCCGACGAGGTGGCCAGGGCCTTGAAGGAACGGCTCAGCCGTTGACGAAACAGAGGTTGCGATGGACGTCCTGGTACTGATCGACAAGCTGGACGATCTCGTCCACAATGCAAAGCCGGTCCCGCTGACCGACCAGGTCCGCGTGGACAAGGAGGAGATCTACGACATTCTCGACCAGATGCGCGCCACGATCCCTGAGGAGATCAAGCAAGCGCGATGGATCGTCAAGGAGCGTCAGGAGATGCTCGCCGAGGCCAAGCGCGAGGCGGAGCGGATCGTCAAGGAGGCGCGCGAGCGTCAGGAGCGCCTGATCTCCGACGAGGAGGTCACCAAGCAGGCCGAGCGCGCCGCCGAGGACATCATCGAGGACGCGCGAGCCCGCGAGAGGGAGATAAGGCTCGGGGCTGAGGACTACGCGGACGAGATCCTGAACACGCTCGAGGTCAACCTGAGCAAGTTCATCGCCGCGGTCCAGCGGGGACGGGAGAGGCTGGCGGGCAAGGACGAGCACGCCGAGGTCTCCTAGGCCGCGCCCGGTGCGCGAAGTGTCGTGCTGGCCGAACTGTTGCATCTCGCGCCCACCCCTCGGGCGTCAGACGCGACAGTTCAGCGCCAGGACGCATATCTGTGGCCGTGAGCGACGATGATCGAGGTCCTCGACACCGACATCACCAAGCTCGCAGTGGACGCGATCGCCAACGCGGCGAACACGGAGCTGGCGCACGGGGGAGGGGTCGCGGGGGCGATCTCCCGCGCCGGCGGCCCGCAGGTGCAGCGCGAGAGCGATGAGCGGGCACCGATCGGGCTCGGTCAGGCGGTCGAGACCTCCGGCGGCTCGATGCCGTGCCGCTGGGTTATCCACGCGGCGACGATGGAGCTCGGTGGACCTACCTCGGCCGAGATCATTGCGCGGGCCACGGCGAGCACGCTGGCGCTCGCGGACCAGTTAGGAGCGAGGTCACTGGCGCTGGTCGCGTTCGGCACTGGGGTCGGTGGCTTTCCGTTGCGGGAAGCGGCGCGGATCGAAGTCCAGCAGGTACGCGCGCACCTGCGCACCGGCAGTGGCCTGGAGCGGATTGTTTTCGCGGTGCGCGGCGACGCGGCGCGTGAGGCGGCTGAGACGGCGCTCGCAAACTGAGAGGAGCGAGTCGTGCCAGGTGGGCCGGCGTGGTCGGACCCCGTCAGCGCACCGAGAATCCGCTCAGCCCGTCCGGCTTCTCCTCGTAGGTGTCCACTTCCTCCACACCAGCTCCAGACGGTCCCGTCCGGCAGTAGTCGAGAACCTGCTCGACAGCCTCCGGATCGCCCTCGACCACGGCCTCGACCGCGCCGTCTGATCGGTTGCGAACCCAGCCGGCGACGCTGAGCGCGCGAGCCTGCTCGCGTAGCGAGTCGCGGAAGAAGACGCCTTGAACCCGCCCGCGGACCACGACCCGCCGGCGGAGGACCGCGTCGTCGGTCATCGCCCGGGCCCCACGTCTTCTTCCTCGCCCGCGTCGCTGGTCTCCCGCGCCCCTTCCCCGTCCGCGCGGCGGGTCGCCCGGTCTCCGCCCGCGTCGCGGGTCCCCCGCGCCCCGTCTGCGTCCCCCTCCGCGTCCCGGGTCTCCCACCAGCGCCGAAGGTCGTCTCGCTGGTGGGGTAGCGGATCGGCGGAGGGCTTGCGCACCTGGACGTAGTTCAGCGCATCATCGATCTCGATGCCCTGGCGCAACGCCACCACGCCCGCTGCTACGGCAGCCGATCGCTGCCAACCCGCGCGGCAGTGGACGTAGGTCCGCGCCCCCTCGTCGAGCCAATCGTTCACCTCCTGCACCGCGGCCTCGAGCTCGTCCGCCGGCAGTCCGCCGTAGTCGGTGAGGCTGACGCGGCGTTCCTCGATCCCGGCGGATGCGAGCGCTGCCGCCACCTCCTCGTGCGCGCCGGGCTCGTACTCCTCGTCGGCGACTAGGTTCAGGACGCACTGGACCCCGATCCACTCGAGCATGCTCACATCCTCGGCGTCGAGCGGATAGGCGCCGACAAGCAGCCCGTCGAGCACATCGGCAAATCCGTAGCTGCGAAACCAGGTCGACATGCCCCATATGATCGCTGGTGGACGCTTCCCCCGGCGCTAACCTCGATCCCAGTGCCTTTGCGAACCGACACGTTCGATCTCGGAGCGCTGCGCCTGAGCGCCGGCGAAGGCCGGCGCCTGGAGCTCTATGTCGCGATCGACCTTTTCTTGCTGGGCGGCGAGCGCTACCGCGTGGGACCGGACGTGATACCGGTGCGCCTTGACATCTCGCGCACGACTGGTGACGGATATGCGCTGCGGTTGCGCTTTCAAGCGGAGCTCACCGGCCCCTGTACGCGGTGCCTGGAGCCCGCTACCCCGCTCTACGAAGTGGATGCGCGCGAGGTCTCTCAGCCGGGCCAGATCGAGGAGCCCGATTCCCCGTACGTCAAGGGCGGGTTGCTCGAGCTGCGCGCCTGGGCGCGCGATGCGCTGGCGCTCGTGCTGCCCGCCCAGATCCTGTGCCGTCCGGATTGCGCCGGGCTGTGCCCGCGGTGCGGTGCGGACCTCAACCACGCGGGTCCCGAGCACGGCCACGAGCGCGAGCCGGACCCCCGCTGGGCGAAGCTCTCGCAGCTCGAGCTCGACTAGGAGCAGCCGCAAACGATGCCCGCCCCGCGCTGGGCACCGCCCGCAGCGATGCCCGGGCCGCGCCGGCCTGGGGCAGATCGCCCAACCCGGTTACACTCCCGCACCGATGGCGGTCCCCAAGCAGAAGCAATCCCACGCGCGCACCGCCCAGCGGCGCGCGCAACACAAGCTGGCGTCACCGACCTACAACGCCTGTCCGCAGTGCCACAGTCCGCGCCTGCCACACCGTGTGTGCCCGGTCTGCGGGAGCTACAAGGGACGCGAAGTGATCGTCCCGGACCGCGGCGATCGCACGCTCTGAGCAGAGCACGGTGATCACCGTCGCCGTGGACGCGTGCGGGGCCGATCTGGGGCCCCGCGAGGTGGCCGCGGGTGCCGCCCGCGCCGCGGCGCAAGGGATAGGCGTCCTGCTGTTCGGGCCGCGCGCGGAGATGGGAGCGGTCCCGGACGGCGTCGAGATCATCGACGCCCCGGTCTCGATCGCCAAGGCGGCGGATCCGATGAAGGCTGTCAGGGCGACCCCCGATGCGTCGATCGTCCAGGCCGCGCGTGCAGTCGCAGGCGGCCGCGCACAGGCGCTCGTCTCAGGCGGCTCCACGGGCGCGGCGCTCGCGGCAGGCCTTTCTGAGCTGCGCCGCGACCGCGGCATCTACCGGCCCGCGCTCGCGCTAGCACTGCCGGTGCCCGGCGCCCCGAAACCGGTATTGCTGCTCGACGTCGGGGCCAACGTAGCCTGCCGACCCGAGCACCTCGTCCAGTTCGCACACATGGGGTCGGCCTTCGCCCGGGCCGTGCTCGGGATCGACTCCCCGCGGGTGGCCCTGCTCTCGAACGGAACCGAGCCGGCGAGGGGCACAGACGAGTTGGTCACCGCTCACGAGCGCCTCGCAGGCGCCCGCGGCGCCGGCCTGAGCTTCGCCGGCAACATCGAGGGCACCAACGTGGTCGACGGCGCGGCGGACGTTGTGGTCATGGACGGCTTTACCGGCAATATCACGCTGAAGCTGATCGAGGGGGTGTCCGGGCGAACGCTGCGAGCGGTCGCAGACGCGGCGCGATCCTCGCCGCGGGCCAAGCTCGGCGGCTGGCTGCTGCTGCCCGCCGTGCGCGCGCTGCGCGAGCAGCTCGATCCCGAGGGGCCCGGCGGGGCGTACATGCTCGGTCTGCGCCAGCTCGGCGTCGTGGCCCACGGCAGGTTCACCCGCCGCGGCTTCGCGCGCGCGATCGAGGTCGCGGCGCGCGGGGTTCAGGAGGACGTGATCGGGCGTACTCGCGCCGCACTGGAGACCGCGGGAGCGTTGCGCCCCCCACGCGGGGGTGCCGCCGGGGCTGGCACCCCCGCGTCCGAACCTGCGGCTACGGTGTGAAGCTCATGAATCGCGAGCAGATCCTCGCGCTGATACGCGCCCATCTGGCCGACGAGATGGAGCTCGATCCCGCCTCGATCCAGGAGTCCGCGCGCTTCAAGGAGGACCTCGAAGCGGACTCGCTCGACCTCTTCACGCTCGTCCAGGAGCTCGAGGACTCCTGTGCGGTGAAGATCTCCGATGCGCAGGCCGCCAGGATCCTCACCGTC
>JALYUQ010000269.1 GCA_030853685.1 Actinomycetota bacterium
CTGGCCCGCTCGACCGGGCACGGCGCCGGCGCCTCGAGCGTCTCGCCGCGCTTGGCAGCGGCGAGCATTGGCGAGCGTGCGGCGTGCATCGAGCGCAGACGCTCTGAGGCGACGGCGGGAACGACCCGCGTGCGGGAGAGCGCGGCGTGCGGCTCTGGGGGCTTGGGGCCCGCCCGTCAGTCGACGGCCGTGCTCGGGGCCGCGTTTTACTCCACTTTGCACGGGAACGCGGCCTCGTGCATACCATCGGCCTTGACCGTGATCCGTTATCGGACGGCATCTTGCTTGGTACTCCTATGCCACTGGCGCGATCACGTAGCCCGCCGGGGTGGGAGGATGCCCCGGTGGCGCGCCTGATCAGAGCCATCGGAGCCGTGGTGCTGGCCATTGCGCTCTCCTTCGTGGTGTCGTCCTGCGGGAGCGGATCAGCCACGACCTCTGCGCGATCAGAGGCAGCCGCCCCGGCGGCCGGCTCGCTGCACGCGCCCGGCTGCACCAATCGTGCAGACGTCGGCGCGTCGCTCGACGGTGTTTCGACGACGATGGTCCACCTTCCCGGCGAGCCGTTCGGGGCGGTGAGCACCCGCGATGGGCGCTGGTCGTTCCTGTCGCTCGGCCACCAGGTCGCGGTCATGCGCGAGCGGGGAGGCGTGCCAAGGCTTGTGCGCTTGATCGGTGTGCCGGGCGCGCCGCGGGCGGAGACGCTCAGCCACGACGGCCGATATCTGCTGCTCACCGACGGAGGCGGACCGGTCGTGCTCAGCGTCGCCCGCGCTGAGAGGGGGGGTGCCAATCCGGTCATGGGGACGCTGTCGACGCCGGGCGGCGTCGCCGGGGCGATCGACGTGGCCACCTCACCAGATGACGCGTACGCGTTTGCCACGCTTGAAACGCGAGGCGTGATCGCGGTGTTCGACCTCCGCCGGGCGTTGGCGCGAGGGTTCCGCGGGGCGGAGTACGTGGGGGCGATCCCGCTCGGTGTCGCGCCGCTGGGCATCGCGATTTCGCCCAACGGCCGCTGGTTGTACGCCACCAGCGAGTTCGCCGCCCATCCGGTGAGCCGGAGCCGAAGTCGTGGCACGCTCAGCGTGATCGACGTGCGACTGGCCGAGACGCAGCCTTCGCATGCCATCCTCGCCACCGCGGCGGCCGCCTGCAACCCAGCGCGGGTTGCCGTCTCGCCTGATGGACAGACCGTCTGGGCCACCGCGCGCAGAAGCAACGCGGTGCTCGGATACTCGACCGCCAAGCTGCTCAGCGACCCCCGCCACGCACTCGTGGCGGTTGTGCCCGTCGGCCGTGAACCGATCGGCCTCGGGTTCGTCAACGGGGGTAGTCGGATGATCGTGTTCGACTCCAATCCGTCCAGGGCGCCGGGGGAGACGACCGGGCTCACCGTGGTCGATCCCGCCGCGGCGGTGGCCGGCCGGAGCGCCGTTCTGGGGACGCTCGCGACGGGTCCGTACCCGCGCGAGGTGACAATTGCTCCCGGCAACCAGACCCTGCTCGTGTCCAGGTTCGCTCCCGGCGCGGACGAGGTGGTGCGCACTGCCAACCTGCCCTAGGCTACCGCGCGGCGAAGTTCGTCTGCGGGGGCGCTGACGGCGGCCATTACAAAATGACCGGCCCCGTACGGGACCGGCCCCGCACGGCGGATTCGCTCCTCTACGCCGGCGCCCATCGCGAGGCGGTTGGCGCCCGTAGCGGACGGGTAGTGCAAGACTGTGGATGTCATGGCCGAGCCGATTCAGCGCGCGCAGATCGTGCTGCGCGTCAACGGCGAGGAGCGCGATCTGACCGTCGACACGCGCTCGTCGTTGCTCGACGTGCTGCGTGAGGAGCTCGGCCTGACCGGCTCCAAGAAGGGCTGTGACCACGGCCAGTGCGGTGCCTGCACGGTGCTGCTGGAGGGGCGGCGCGCGAACAGTTGCCTGATGCTCGCAGTCGCCCACAACGGCGCGCGCCTGACGACGATCGAAGGCCTGGCCGCCGACGATGAGCTCCATCCCGTCCAGGCCGCATTCGTCGAGCACGACGGCCTTCAGTGCGGCTATTGCACGCCCGGGCAGATCTGCTCCGCCGTGGGGATGCTCTCCGAGCTCGCAGACGGTTGGCCCAGCGCGGTCACGCCGGGGGTCACGGCGACCGCTAGCAGTGGGATGCCGGCGCTCTCGCGCGAGGAGATCGCCGAGCGCATGAGCGGCAACGTCTGCCGCTGCGGCGCGTACCCTGGAATCGTCGCGGCGATCGAGCAGGCCGCGCGATGAGGCCTTTCACCTACGAGCGCGCGCACGACGATGCCGGCGCGGTGGCCGGGGCGCAAGCTCACGCGGACGACGGCGGGTCTCGCTACCTCGGCGGCGGGACGAACCTCGTCGATCTGATGCGCCTCGGCGTCGAGCGCCCGCGCCATTTGATCGACGTCACGCGCCTGGGCAACGACTCCGTGCAGCCCAGCGAGGGCGGCGGGCTGCGGATTGGCGCCGCGGTGTCCAACAGTGAGCTTGCGGCGCACGCGCTCGTGCGCCGCGATTATCCGCTGCTCTCGCAGGCCCTCCTGCACGGTGCGTCGGGACAGCTTCGCAACTTCGCGACACTCGCCGGGAACCTGCTGCAGCGCACGCGCTGCCCGTACTTCCAGGAGGTGACCAAGCCGTGCAACAAGCGCCGGCCGGGCTCCGGGTGCCCGGCACTCGAGGGTGAGCACCGCAACCTCGCGATTCTCGGGTACTCCGAGGCGTGCGTGGCGACGCACCCGT
The DNA here is from genome assembly GCA_030853685.1 of Actinomycetota bacterium. Classification (GTDB taxonomy): domain Bacteria; phylum Actinomycetota; class Thermoleophilia; order Solirubrobacterales; family Solirubrobacteraceae; genus Palsa-465. The sequence goes on from JALYUQ010000269.1 coordinate 2,760, forward strand.
CGGACACCTCGATCGTGCAGCAAGGTCGGATCTGATCCGCGTGCAGTAAGCGGCTGAGCGGTCCAGACGGGTGGACCTGGGGCAGCTGGGACGGGTTCGGGTGGTTGTGGGGGGGCCATTTCGCGCTGTTGC
>JALYUQ010000277.1 GCA_030853685.1 Actinomycetota bacterium
GGATCGGCCTTTCGGCAACGCAGAAGCCGCTGGAGGAGGTTGCGCGGTTCATGGTCGGACCCAAGCGCCACTGCCGGATCGTCGATACGGGCGTTCGCAAGGAGCTCGATCTCCAGATCCACGTGCCGGTCGAGTCGATGCTCGAGCCCGAGCAGCTTCCCTCCGACCACCAACCCGCCCCGGACCTGGACCCACTGGAGGGCGGCACCGAGGCCACCCGCCGCTCGATCTGGCCGGCGATCTACCCCGAGCTGCTGGAGCTGATCCAAGCCCACCGCTCGACGATCCTGTTCGTCAACAACCGTCGCGCCGCCGAGCGGATCGCGCTGCGCCTCAACGAGCTGGCGCAGAAGCAGGACGAGCTGGCCCACACGCAAGAGGCCCACACGCACGAAGGCCCCACGGACAGCACACACACCAGCACAGCCCACCCGCCCAGAGAGATCGCCCGCGCCCACCACGGCTCACTCGCGCGCGAGGAGCGGACGGTCGTCGAGGAGCTGCTGAAGGCCGGCGAGATTCCTTGCCTGGTCGCGACCTCCTCGCTGGAGCTGGGGATCGACATGGGAGCCGTCGACCTCGTGATCCAGGTCGAGTCGCCGAAGTCGGTAGCGCGGGGGCTACAGCGAGTCGGTCGCGCCGGGCACTCGGTCGGCGATGTCAGCCGAGGGCGGATCTTCCCCAAGTTTCGCGGCGACCTGCTCGAGTGCGCGGTAGTGGCCAAGCGGATGCGCGAAGGAGAGATCGAGACGACTGTCGTCCCGCGCAACCCGCTCGACGTGCTCGCGCAGCAGATCGTCGCGATCGCGGCAGCCGCCACCGTGAGCGCTCCGGCCACCACGACCGCTCGGGCCGCCACAGCCGCCAAAGCCACCACAACCGGTGCGGCCGTCGCCCGGACCGCCCCGGCCGCCACCACAACCGCCGCCGGCGATCAACCCGTCGCCGTCGACGAGCTGTTCGCGCTCATCACCGCGACCCATACGTACTCCGAGCTCCCACGCCAGCAGTTCGAGAACGTCCTCGACATGCTCGACGGGCGCTACCCGTCCACAGAGTTCTCCGAGCTGCGCCCCCGGATCGCATGGGACCGCGTCGCGGGGACGATCAGGGCCCGCCCCGGTTCCCGCGCGCTCGCGGTCACCAACGCGGGCACGATCCCCGACCGCGGCCTCTACGCGGTAACGCTGCCCGACGGCCGGCGCGTGGGCGAGCTCGACGAGGAGATGGTCTACGAGGTGCGCCCGGGCCAGACGTTCCTGCTCGGCGCGAGCACCTGGCGGATCGAGGAGATTGGGCGCGACCGCGTGATCGTCACGCCGGCGCCCGGCCTCCCCGGGGCCGTCCCGTTCTGGAAGGGGGACGGGATCGGGCGCCCGAAGGAGCTCGGCGAGGCGATCGGGGCGTTCGCTCGCTGGGCCGTCGAGCAGACGCCGGAGACGTTGCACGCGGAATACGATCTCGACCGCCGCGCCGCGAACAACCTGGTAGACCTCCTGCACGAGCAGCAGGCCGCGACGCGCGTTGTCCCCTCCGATCGCACGCTCGTCGTAGAGCGCTTTCGCGACGAGATCGGGGATTGGCGACTGTGCGTGCTGAGCCCGTACGGCAGCCGGATCCACGCCGCCTGGGCGCTGGCGGTGAGTGCGCGGATCCGGGACGAGCTCGGCCTGGAGGCCGACGCGATCCATTCCGACGACGGGATCATCGTCCACCTCCCCGATGCCCAGGAGCCACCTGGAGCGGATCTGGTACTGCTCGAGCCCGATGAGGTCGAGGACCGCATCGTCGCCGAGCTCGGATCCTCGGCGCTGTTCGGCGCGCGCTTCCGGGAGAACGCCGGGCGCGCGCTGCTGATCCCCCGCGCGCGTCCCGGCAGGCGCACCCCGCTCTGGCAGCAGCGCCTGAAGGCCCAGTCGCTGCTGGAGGTGGCCAAGAAGTACGGAGACTTCCCGATCGTGCTCGAGACCTACCGCGAGTGCCTGCGCGACGTGCTCGACGTTCCCGGGCTGATCGAGCTGCTGCGCGGGCTGCGCGCGAGAACGCTCTCCCTGGTGGAGGTGCAGACACCGACCGCCTCGCCGTTCGCATCCTCGCTGCTGTTCGACTACGTCGCCACCTACATGTACGAGGGCGACACGCCCAATGCCGAGCGCCGTGCGGCCGCGCTGTCCCTGGATCGTGACCTGCTCCGCGAGCTGCTGGGACAGGAGGAGCTCCGTGACCTGATCGACCCGCGCGCGCTCGCGCGGGTCGAGAACGACCTGCAACTCCTCTCAGAGAGGGCTCGGGCGGCAAACCGCGACGCGTTGCACGACGTGCTACGCCGAGTCGGCGATCTGAGCGCCCAGGAGGCACAGGTGCGCGTGCTGGCGGAGCTCGACGCGGACGCGATGCTGGGCGAGCTGCGCGGCGAACGCCGCGCGGCAATCGTGCGCCTGGGGGGCGAGGAGCGGTGGATCGACGCCGCCGACGCGGGGCTCTACCGGGACGCGCTCGGCGCGGTGCCGCCGGGGGGGCTGCCGGCGGCGTTCCTGCAAGACGTGCCCGACGCGCTACGCAGGCTGGCCAAGCGCTACGCGGCGACCCACGGGCCGTTCACGACCGCGGAGGTGCACCAGCGCTACGGGGTGGACGCGGCTTGCGCCCTGCGCGAGCTGGAGCGCGACGGGGAGCTCGTTCGCGGCGAGCTCGCACCCGGCGGCAGCGAGCGCGAATGGTGTGACCCGGAGGTGCTTCGCCGCCTGCGCCGGGCGTCGCTGGCCGCGCTGCGCAAGGAGATCGAGCCAGTCGACATCAGTGTGCTGGCGCGCTTTGCGCCCGCGTGGCAGGGCGTGGACCGCCATCGCCCTGGTGGCGCCGGCGTCGATCGGCTGCGGGAGGTGCTGGTCGCGCTCCAGGGGCTCGCGCTTCCCGCTGAAACATGGGAGCGAGACGTGCTCCCGCGCCGCGTCGGCGCCTATTCGCCGGCCTGGATGGACCAGCTCTGCGCTGCAGGAGAAGTGGTGTGGATCGGGGCCGGCGCGCTGGGACGGGCTTCGGGGAAGGTCGCGCTCTACTTCCGGGAGGACCTGGCGCTGCTCGGCCCGCCGCAGTCCTTCAAGGGAGAGCCGCCCGGGGGCGTGGCGCACGCGGCGGTGCGCGAACGGCTCGCCGCGGGGGCCTGCTTCTTCACCGATCTGCTGGTGGACGTCGATTTGGCTCCCGAGGAAATCCAGGAGTCACTCTGGGACCTCACCTGGGCTGGGGAGGCGACCAACGACGCGTTCGCGCCGCTACGGGCGCCACGCCTGAGCTTGGCGCGCGCGGGCACTACAGGCACCGCGCTGCCCGCGGTACGTGGTCGCGACCGGGTGGTGGTGCCGCCGGCGCCGCGCGAAGTCCCCGGCGGCCACTCTCCCGCGCAGCGGGGCGGGGCCTTTTGCTTTGCCCGCAGCGGGGGCCGCGGCGGGGGCCGTGGAGCCTCGGCGCAGGTCCAGGGCCGCTGGTCGCTGACCGAGCCGCTGCTACGCGCGCAAGTCGATCCTGGCGCGCGGCGCCGCGCGCTCTGCGAACTGCTGCTGGAGCGCTACGGCATCCTCACCCGTGAGCAGGTCCTGGCCGAAGGCGTGCGAGGCGGCTTCTCGGCGATCTATTCGGAGCTCTCGCAGCTAGAGACGCTCGGGATCGCTCGGCGCGGTTACTTCGTGGAGGGCCTCGGGGGAGCGCAGTTCGCGTTGCCGGGAGCGGTCGAGCGCCTGCGCGCGCAGGCCGGCGGCGAGGACGAGGTCGCGGTGGTGCTGGCTGCGATCGACCCAGCCCAGCCCTACGGCGCGGCCCTGGGGTGGCCGCGCCGGACCGAAGGAAATGCGGGCGCGCCAGCGGGGGTCGCAGGCGGGGCTGTTGCTGGTGGCGCGGGGCGGGGTCCGCGGCGGGTTGCGGCTGGCGCGGGCCGGGGTCCGGCGCGAGTCGCGGATGCCTATGTGGTGCTGGTTGGCGGCGCAGCTGTTCTCTACCTCGAGCGCGGCGGACGAGGGCTGCAGACCCTGGTGGCGCCCGATGACCGGCGTCTGGAGATCGCGCTGGGCGCCCTGGCCGATCACGTCCACCGCGGCCGGGTCAAGCGGATCGCCCTGGAGCGGGTGGATGGCGAGCCGGCGATGGGCTCCGCGCTCGGTCCCGCGCTCGTGGCGCTGGGGTTCCAGGAGGGCCCGCGGCGGCTGACGCTGAGCGCGTGACGGCGAACTGGACGATTGAATCCGTCACTTTGAATCGCCGCCAGCGTTTGCTGCCGAGGCTGGTCGTTTGAGCGAACCATGCGGGCGCTAAAACGACCAGCCTCCATTCATGGGGTGGCGCACCCCGCCCCCAGCCACCGTCTCTGCCCGCCACTAGCCTGTCGCCGATGAACCAAGCACGACTGCGGCGCGTCGGGCACAAGGGTGCAGACCTGATCGCGCCCGGGAACACGTACGCGAGCTTTGACGCGGCGCTGGCAGCGAAAGTGGACATGATCGAGTTCGATGTCTTGCCGGAAGCGCGCGGCGAGCGTCTGTTGCTGGCCCACGACTACGGCTACGACTACGACGGCGCGGCGCGGCGCTCCCCGCTCACGCTCGAGCAGGGCTTGACCCACCTCGCTTCGGACCCGTTCTCGGGGATCGAGTTCGATGTCGATCTCAAGCTGCCCGGATACGAGCTGCGGGTGCTCGATGCGCTGCGCGCCCACGGAATACTCGAGCGCGCGCTGATCTCCAGCCAGTACCGCGCCAGCCTGGCCGTGATCCGTGGCGCGGAGCAGCGTGTACGCCTCGGCTGGTCGGTACCCCGGCTACGGCGGGATCCTTCTCGCTCGCCGGCGCTGATGCTGCCGGCGCTAGCGGCGATGCACGTTGCGCGAGTGGTCCTGCCGGCGCTCGCGTCGCGGGAGATCCGCTCCGGTCGCTGCGACGCGCTGATGTCCCATTGGCGCCTGGTCACGCCGCGCCTGGTGCGCAGCGTGCGTGCGGCTGGCGGCGAGCTCTACGTCTGGACAGTTGACGAGCTGCCAAAGCTGCGCGAGCTGGAGCGCCTCGGCGTCACCGGCGTCATAACCAATGATCCGCGGCTGTTCACGGCGCTGGCGGCGTGAAGCTGGGACGGAGCAGCCGACCGTCAAGCCGTCAAGTGAGCGTGCAGGTCGCGGTGCTGTAACCCGAGGGTTTGGCGTGGTCGACGTTCCGGTAGCCGTACCCGGTCTGACGCACTGCGCTTCCGAGCACCCTGCCTCCGAGTCTCCACTCAAACGTGACGGTGCCCCGCATGAACGCAGGCGGGGCGATACCAAACGTGGCTCCTCCTTGATGCAGTTCATGCGTTCCCTGGCCGCGGCCGAGAGCCACCGCCTTCTCGACCCCGGGGTCGGGCACAAAATGAGCGTCCTTGTTGGAGTAGTAGTCAACCTGAAAGCGCATGTGGAGGTATGTCGTGAACCCGAGGCTCGGCATCTGGGCGCGAATGCCGATCTTGCCCGAACGGCGCCCGCTGTGGCAGATGTTGACCGTCGCCCAAAGACTGGGTGAGCGCTTGGCAGCACGAATCGCCGCGCGGATCTGAGCGGCGCTCGGACCGGGTCTGGCGCTCGGCCGGCTGGCGAGCGCCGGCGACGAGAAGACCGCTAGCAGGAGCACCGGGACCGCGAGGCCCCGGGAGAAGGAAGCACGCACTCCGCAGGAAGATAGCGACCGAAAAGTCTGGAAGCAATGTGACGGGCGGGCGGCGACTCCGTAGTGAGGGCGTGATCGAGAGTCCGCCGCCGCCTTGGACTACGCATGCGACCCCCGAATCTGCGTGGACTCGGTTCGAGGTGCTCTATCGCTCCAGCCGTGAGGACGTGTACGCGTACGTCGTGACCATGCTGGGCGACCGCGCGGCGGCCGAGGACGTGACGGCGGCGGCCTTCGAGCGGGCCTTTCGCCGCCGGCGGACCTTCGACCGCCGCCGCGGCGAGGAGCGAGCTTGGCTGTTCGGGATCGCACGCAACGCGGCGCTCGACGAGCTACGTCGGCGCCGGCGGCTAGCGACGCTCGTCGTCGAGCCCGAAGACATCGCGAACCCCCCCGCCGAGGACGGTGCCGAGGTCGTGCTTCGCCGCACCGCCGTCAGATCGGCGTTGCGAGCACTGCCGGCGCGCGAGCGCGAGCTCGTGGCCTTGAAGTTTCACGCCAGGCTGAGCAATGCCGAAATCGCCCGGACGCTCGGCGTGAGCGAGTCAAACGCGGGCACCCTGCTGCACCGCACGATGGAGAAGCTGAGGAGGGCCTGCGATGCGAGCACCTGACGAGACCCACAACGATCCCGAGACCGCCGCGTCGCTGAACGCGATCGACGCCGCGATCGCGGGTGAGCCGGTCGCCCCGCAGTACGCCGGCATGGCAGAGCTGGCGTTGCTGCTGGCCGCAGAGCGCCCGGAGCTGCCGGCCGAGGTCTCGCGATCCTTGGATCAGCGCTTGGAGCGGTGCTTTGCCGACCCCGCTGGAACGCGGCGGGGGGGACGCCTTGGCAGGCTCGCGAAGCGGCAGCGGGGTCGCGTTGGCAGTGCCGCGGCGCGGCGTCGACGGTGGGGCCCGGCGCGCGTGGCCACCGCCGGTGGGATGGCCTTGATCGCGGCGATCGTGCTCGCCGTCGTGCTCGTGGCGCCGTTCGGGGGCTCCCCGGCGCCGTCGCTGCTGCGCGAGCCCGCCAGTTCGGTGTCGGGGTCGGCGCACCCGCAGAGCGCCCCCGCGGCAGCGGCTGCCGGCTCCTCCTCACCACTCGCGCACCCGCCCTCGGGTGGGCGAGCGATCGTCACGTCGGCCCAGCTCGCCCTAACCACCGCCCCGGATCGAATCGAGAGCGTCGCCCGGCAAGTCTTCGGCGTCGTCGATGCCCAGAACGGCATCGTCGAGCACTCGAGCGTGATGGCCACCGGCGCTCCCGACGGCAACGCTCAGTTCCAGCTCAGCGTTCCGAGCTCAGCGCTATTCCCGACGATGGCGGCGCTGTCGCGGCTGCGCTACGCCGCAGTCGCCTCGCGGACCGATGCCACCCAGGACGTGACCGATCAGCTCGCCGGCGTGAGCCACCGCTTGGCCGACGCGAGGACGTTGCGCACTTCGCTGCTAAAGCAGCTCGCGGGCGCCACCACTCGGCAGCAGATCAACAGCGTCGATGCGCAGATCCACGACGCCGAGGCGTCGATCGCCGGCGACGAAGCGGCCGTGCGGGGGTTGAGCCACCAAGCCGACTTCAGCCCGATCTCCCTCAGCATCGACGCGTCCGGGGCCGCGTCCGGCGGCGTCGGGTTCACGATCGGCAGCGCGCTGCACGACGCCGGCCGCGTCCTGGTCGTGGCCGCGGGCATCGCGCTGATCGTGCTCGCGGCGCTCGTGCCGCTCTGCCTGCTTGCCGCGCTGGCGTGGTGGATCGCGCTCGTCCTCAGGCGCCGTCGCCGCGAGCAGGCGCTCGACCTAGCCTGAGTGGCCATGGTCTCCGCGCTGCCACCGCAGGGTCGCGCGTGTGGTATCCCTGCTTGCGTGAACCCCACCGGAGTCAAACCCGAAGCGGACTTCTCCGCCGGCGGCGTCGTCGTCCGCGGGGAAGATGTGATCGTGATCGTTCCGGTCAAGCGCGACGCGAGCGGGCGCCGCGTCCTAGGGCTCCCCAAGGGCCATCCGGAGGGTGAGGAAACCCCCGAGCAGGCGGCCGAGCGCGAGGTGCTGGAGGAGACGGGCGCCCGAACGCGGCTGATCGAGAAGCTTGGCGACATCCGCTACGAGCACGACCGGCGTGGGCGCCCCGTGACCAAGCAGGTGAGCTTTTACCTGTTCGAGTACCGCTCGGGGGACCTGGCCGACCACGACCACGAGATCGAACGCGCCGCATGGATGCCGCTCATGGAGGCATCGCGCTCGCTGACACACGAGGGCGAGCGGGAGATGGTCACGCGCGCGCTATCGCGATCCGCACCGGAACGATAGGCTGGCGGCGATGCGCGTGCTCAACTTCTACTCCTCGGTGTTCGCCGACCAGCTCCGCCGCGGGCGCAAGACGGCGACGATCCGGCTCGGAGACAAGGCCCATAAGTACCACAAGAACGACTGTGTGCTCGTGACGATCGGATACCAGCACTCGCCCCGGGAGAAGATCTTCTACGCGGTGATCGACCAGGTGGAGGTCAAGCGGGTCCGCGAGCTGTCGCCGCGGGACATCGAGCACGACAACCCCGAGTTCCGGCGCGTCGACGAGATGGTCCACTTCCTGGAGCAGATCTATGACTGCGAGATCTCGATCGAGGACACCGTCACGGTCGTGCGCTTCTCACAGATAATCGAGAACCCGCCCGAGCTGCGCGACCGGATGCACGGACTGGGCGGGGCTCGAAATTAGAAGTGTTGCCCAACTGCGCTCGTCCCTATCTGGCCTCACTCCCCACGCCGCTGGCGCCGGGAGCTACGGGCGCTATCTGGCAACGCTGTCGCGGACCGCGGGAGATCTGAGGCACGCTGCCAGCAGCAGCAGACGAGGCGGGAGGACCGCCACCACTTCAAGTTCTACGAGCTACGGGACAACCTCGATCTGAGCGCGATGAGCCGTGACGCCGGCGCAAGCGACGTGGGCGATCGCCGCGCTCATCGCCGGCCTGGCCGCGAGCACCCGGCCGCGGCGTGGACTTCTGGCGTAACACCTCCTTTCATCCCACAACCCGGTCCCATTTCCCCGTTGCCGGCTCGCAGCCAGCTTGGGAGATCGCACCGTACCTGGCGCCGGCTCGGTGCCGAGCACGGCAAGCCCCGTGCGAACGTTGCCCGGGTGCTCTGGCGGGCGTACTCAATTACTTCCTAGCACTGCTCGCATCGCCTTGGGAACCACCCCCAGCTGCTCGGCATCTGCCGTTCCGTGTCGCGAGATCATCGGCACCTCCAGCAGCTCGGCCTCATCCCAGGTGGCGAACGCGGTGGGA
>JALYUQ010000282.1 GCA_030853685.1 Actinomycetota bacterium
AGCTTCAGGAAGATCCACTGCGTCCAGCGGTAGTAGGACGGCTCGTGGGTCGCGATCTCACGCGAGGAGTCGATCGAGATCCCCCACGAGCGAAAGGCCCGCTGGAAGGAAGCGATCGACTCGTCGATCGAGCGGCGCGGGTGAACGCCGGTGGCGATCGCGTGGTTCTCGGCCGGCAGGCCGAACGCGTCGTAGCCCATCGGGTGCAGGACCGTTCGCCCAATCCGCCGGTGAAAGTGCGCGATCGCGTCACCGAGGGCGTAGTTCTTGAGATGCCCGATGTGAGGCTCGCCGCTCGGATACGGCAGCATCTCGAGCACGTAGGACCTCTCACCACGCCCGGCGGCCGGATCGCCCGCGAAGTCGTTCGAGACCTCCCAGGTGCGCTCCTGCGTCCACACCCGCTGCCACTTGGGCTCGATCTGCTTGGGGTCATAACGTCGCTGCGGCATACCTCGGACTAGGGTACCCGGGCGTTTTGCGCGGCCACCGCCGGCAGGCCGGTGGCCCGTGCGGTGTGGCGTTCACACGTTTCGTCGGTGGTCGTTACTGCATGGCGTCCATGCGGTGGTGCAATTCTTGCGCGGGTGCGAGTAGGAGCGGTCTACCATGCCGGCCGTGGGCGACGAGGACGCAGAAGCCAAGGCACAAGCAGGCTCTAGCGCGCAGCCGAGCGCGAGCACCGCCGCCGACCGCGTCGCGTCGATCGTCGCCGCCGCCGAGCAGACCGCCGAGCGGATGCACGTGCAGGCCGAGGAGCGCATGGCAAGCAGGATCGTGGAGGGAGAACGCGCGGCGCAGTACCGGATCCGGGCAGCCGAGGAGGAGGCGAGCGAGCTCCTCCAAGCGGCACACCAGGAAGCCGATAAGCTGGACGCGGCTGGACGCTCCGAGGCCGACCAGGCAAGGAAGGCCGCCGCCAGCGAGGCGCAGAGGATCGTCTCCGAGGCCCGTATCGCCGCGGACACAGCCTCCAAGCAAGCCGCCGCGGCTGCGGCCCAGACCCGCGAGCAGGCCGGCAGTAGCTCGCGCCAGCTCCTGCGTGAGGCGCGGAGCGCAGCGGGCGAAGTGCGGACAGAGGGGCTCGAGCTCGTCGGCAACCTGCGCGAGCTCGGCGACTCGCTGCGCTCAAACGCCGAGCGCCTGCTGCACGACATTCAAGTCATACATTCGAGCATGATCGCCCACATCGACCAGGTGGATGGCGGCGCCAGCCGGGCGCCGGGCGCGGGCCGGGGAGCGACGGGTCAGGCTCGGGGGCCTACGGCTCCGGCTCGCGAACCGTCTGCGGCGCGGGAGCGAGAGCCCGAGCGGCGCGGAGCGTCTGCGACGCGAGAGCGAGGAGCCAAGCGGCGCAACGCATCCCCGGCGCGGGAGCGAGAGCCCGAGCGGCGCGGATCGTCTGCGACCCGCGAGCAAGAGTCATCGAACAGGGGAGCGGACGGAGAAGTGCTCCAGGTGCCCGAGTTCATCCCGCCGGGATGAGGACGGCCGCATCGCCGGGTTCCGTCCGCGGGTCGATCGGTAAGGACCGCCCTTGAAGCCGGTCGCCGAGCATTCCCGAGTCGACATCGCGCTGGTCATCGCGGGACGGATCTGGCGCGTGCAGTGCACGCATGCATTAACCTTGCGGACGACTTCGACTTCGCAGGGGCTGTAGCTCAGCTGGGAGAGCGCCGCCGTGGCACGGCGGAGGTCAGGGGTTCGAGCCCCCTCAGCTCCACTGCACCGGGAGCCGACCCGATCCTGGTCGGCGGTGAGGGGACCCGGCTTTCGGTACCATCCTGGGATCGTGAGGACGGTGCACGAGGCCGCGGGTGGTGACGTCGGCTTGCTTCGTCTGGCCCGCGCTTGGCATGCCAACGTGATGGCGGACGAGGTGGTGAGCCACGCGTTCAGCCACGGCTTTCACCCCAAGCACAGCGAGCGGCTCGCCGCATACTGGGCGGAGGCACTTGGAGGGCCGAGGACGTATTCGGCCGCTTACGGCGCCGAGACCTCGGTGGTGCGGATGCACAGCGGCAACGGCCCTCACGAGGAGATGGACCGTCGGGCGATCGCCTGTTTCGATCAAGCCTTGGCAGACGTCGGGCTTGCTGACGACGACCGGGTCCGACAGGTGCTGCACGACTACTTCGCGTGGGCAACCACCACCACGATGTCCCGTTACCACCGGTCCGCGGACGATGTTCCGGACGGGCTGCACATTCCACACTGGTCATGGGACGGACTTCTCAGCAGAACCGGTCCAGACAACCGCTGAGGACGGCTTCCGCACATCACCGGCCATCGCCGTCGACCGCGTCATGTCAGGCGGGGACCGCCCGTGAACACTGATCCCCTCCCCCCTCCCTCCCGAACGCGTGCGGTTTCCAACCGGGCTCGGGTTGGTTGTAGGCGACCCGCACTGCCGGCGCTGGTTGGGGTACGGTGGGGCGAGCCCGATGAGATCGATCCGTACCCCGAGCGATGTCGTTCCCAGCGCCGGTCGTGCCGCCCAAGATGTGGCGCTCGCGGCGCTGCTGGGCGGAAATCTGTTCGGTCGCTTTGCGATGAATCCGGCACTCGAGGACGTCGAGGACAAGTCAGAGCGCGGCAAGGTGCTCAACCGAGCCTGGCGGCGCTACGGAACAGTGAACTCGCTCGCGGTGCTCGCGCTGGTGGGAGGCCGGCTGATGGCGCGCCCCAGCGAGACTCGTCCCTGGCGGATGAGCCCCCGCGAGCAGGGCCTGGTGCTTGCGAAGGACATCGCCGTCGGCGCGGTGGTGGTGACGGGACTGGCCTCGGCTGCGGGCGGGGTCGCCTTTGCGCAGCAGGCACCAGGTGGCGCGGTCCCGATGAAGTCCGGCCGGGAAACGTCGTCCGAGACGCCAACGCGCGCCGCGAGGCTCAAGCGCATCACAAACGCACTAGGCGCGCTGAATCTCGTCTCCGAGCTGGTTCTCGCGATCGTAAGCGCGTCGCAGCGCAGTCGGCGCTGGCGCCGGCAGTAATCCGGCAGGGGGGCCCGGCGACGGCGCTCGTCCTGTCATGAAGTGGGGCCAGGCAACTCGGCGCTCACGACCGCCGCTCGCATTGCCTGAAAGCGTCGTAGCGCGAAGCACGTTCAGGGGCGGCTGGGTTGTGCCGGCTGACGGCGCCATAGCTGACGCGGGGCGACACTCGTCGCCCGAATGAAACGCCGGTTGTGCGGCGGAGGCCCCGCGCGGCCTCCGCCGCAACCCAACGCGCTACGCAAGCGCTCGCGCTTGGCTACGCGCTCGCCAGCTCGCGGTCGGCGGCGTGCAGCACGCCGGTGCGGTTCTTGTGCGAGC
>JALYUQ010000002.1 GCA_030853685.1 Actinomycetota bacterium
CCCCCCAGCCGCCCCAGCCGCCCCGCCACCGTCACCCCCGGGCGCCCGGCCGAGGACCTTAACCTCGAAGCGCTTGCCCGAGACCTCGACCGTGTAGCTCTGCTCCAGCTTCGCTTCCAGGGCCTCCCTCTCATCCGCCTCGCCGCCGCCCTCGGTCGCCTGGCCGGAGGCGAGTCCCTGTAGCCAATCGCGGTCCTCGATCAGGTCCCGGCAGGTCTCCGCGTCTGACCACTGCGAGGTCTGGAGGATCGCCTCGTGAAAGGGCAGCAGCGTCTGGAGGCCGCCGATCTCGTATTCGCGCAACGCCCGGAGCATCCGCGCGGTGGCCTGCCGGCGGTCGACATCCCACGCGATCAGCTTGGCGAGCATCGGATCATACGACGGCGAAACCACCGAATCCGGCCCAACGCCCGAGTCGACGCGGACGCCGGGGCCAGCCGGCTCACGATAGGCGGTGATCGTGCCAGGCGCCGGAGCGAAGCCCTTGCTCGCGTCTTCGGCGTTGATCCGGCACTCGATGGCGTGCCCGCGCAGCACCACGTCCTGCTGAGCGATTGAAAGCCGTTCGCCGGCTGCGACCCGGATGCCCTCCTTGACGATGTCGACTCCGGTCACCATCTCGGTCACACAGTGCTCGACCTGGACCCGGGTGTTCATCTCCAGGAAGAAGTACTCCGGCGGCTCACTTGCTTCTGCGCCCCCCTCGCCGCTCGCCCCGCCCCTGGTGAGCAGCAACCCCTCGACCGTGCCCGCTCCCGTGTATCCGACCGAGGCGGCCGCGTCGGTCGCGATCGTCCCGATCCGGGCGCGCAGCGCCTCGTTGACCGCGGGCGCCGGCGCCTCCTCGATCAGCTTCTGGTGGCGGCGCTGCAGTGAGCAGTCGCGCTCGCCCAGATGGATCACATTGCCGTGCGTGTCCGCGAGCACCTGGACCTCGACGTGGCGCGGGTCGGACAGGTAGCGCTCCACGTATACGGTCGCGTCGGAGAAGAACTTCTCGCCCTCCCGCGCGGCGCCTTCGAACGCCTCTGCGAGCTCGGCCTCGCCCAGCGCCACGCGGAAGCCCTTGCCACCGCCCCCGCCGGCCGCCTTGATGGCGACCGGATAGCCGATCTCCTCGTCGATCAGCCTGCGCGCGTCCTCGATGCTCTCCACCGGCGAGGTGCTGCCAGGCACGATCGGCACGCCGGCCTTGGCCATCAGCTCGCGGGCGCGAGTCTTCGAACCCATCGCCTCGATCGCCGCCGCCGGCGGCCCGATGAACGTGACGCCGCGCTGCGCCAGCGCGCTGGCGAAGGCGGCGTTCTCGGCCAGGAACCCGTAGCCGGGATGGACCGCCTGCGCACCGGAGCGCTTCACCGCGTCGAGCAGCTTGTCAACCGCCAGGTAGCTCTGGGGCGCCGGACCGGGACCGAGCAGGTAAGCCTCGTCCGCGCGCACCACGTGCAACGCATCGCGATCGAGCTCGGAGTAGACGGCGACGGTCGCGATCCCGAGCTCCTCACAGGCACGCTCAATCCTTACGGCGATCTCGCCGCGGTTGGCGATGAGGACCTTCGAGAACATCCGCGGCGCCGGACTCTACCTTCAAATAGAGGACCCGTTTCGCGGTCTTGATCAGCCGCCGAGCAGACCGCGGGCCGCGGAGCGCAACCGGGCCAATGCTCCTGCGCGCACCTGCGCGATCGTCTTACCGTGCTGGCGGGCGATCTGGCGCAGCGTCCTGCCGCGTGCAAGCTGCGCGCGAAGCTCCGCGGGGGTGATCCCGAGGTCGGCCGCGACCGCCCGGATCACGATCGGGCGCAGCCCGCCGGTCCCGCCGGCGAAGCGGCCCTGGCCAGCCCGCCCGGGCGAGGAGATGAGGTCGGTCCTGGGATTGACGGGCAACAGCAGCGGCGCGAGCGGGCGCTGGGAGAAGTCGAACTCCGAAACCAGATCCCCGAGCTGGGGAGCGTTCTCGCGGACGTACGGACGCGGGTCAGGGCGCCCGTCGGTCCTCGGGTCCAGGCGCTGACCGCCGAGGAAGTCGTCCTCGATGAACTTCACGTAGGCGTCGTGGCTGAGCGTCTGGTGGTCGATGTAGCCGCTGCGGGCATAGGGGCTGATCACCATCGCCGGGACGCGCAGCCCGTAGCCGTTCGCGTCGACCACGGGCGGCACGACGTGGTCGTAGAAGCCTCCCCAATCGTCCCAGGAGAGGAAGATCGCCGTGCTGTTCCAGTCGGGGCTCTTCATGATCGCGTTGATCACTCCCGTGACGTAGCTCTGGCCCGCGCTGACCAGCCCCGGTGGGTGCTCTGAGACCTTGCCGTTGGGTACGACCCACGAGACAGAGGGCAGCGTTCCAGTCTTCGCCGCGGTGAAGAAGTTGCCGAGCGTCTGGACGTTTCCGAGCTGGTTGTCCTGGCTGACGGTGTCGAAGTACGGGAGGGGATTCCAGATCCCCGGCGTCTTGGGTCCCTGGGCGACGGGAGCACAGCTCATCGCGGCGTTGTCGTCGCAGTCGGGCTCTGAGCCCTTGAAGACGTAGTAGCCCCAGCTCACGCGATCCTTGTGCAGCAGGTAGGTGAGGTCGGTCCAGGCGTAATCCGGCGGGGGCGGCCTGACAAGGCGCGGGGGGCCGAAATCGGGCGGGTTGCCAGGGCTCTGGAGCGCGTTGACGCAGCTCATCGGGTCGCCCTGGTGGGTGCAGCTCGCCGACCACTCGGAGAGCATGAATAGGTGCGCGGGGAGGCTCCAGGAGGCGTTGGGCTCAAACATGTGGTCCTGGAGCACGAAGTGGCGCGCGTAGGCCCAGTAGTTGGGGATATCCGAGCCGTTGTGGTAGCCCATCACGTCGGGCTTGCCGACGCTCGCCCCGCAGGCCGGGTTGAACGTCTGCGAGCACCTGGTACGGGCTACCTCCTGCTGGGCGACGAACCCGTTCATCCGGTCTCCGGCGATGTCCGCGGAGGCGTTGTCGGCGCTGTGCGGACCGCCCGCGTTCTCGTCGTGGCGGTCGTGGAAGGCCCGGGTGCAGCCTTGGCTGTTCAGGCCGGGCACGCAGGCGACCGGTCGCCCGTGGTGCATCGCGATGCCGTCCGCACCGGGATAGGTCCCGAAGTAGGAGTCAAACGAGCGGTTCTCCTGCATGATGACCACCACATGCTTGATCTTGTGGATGCCGCCGGAGGGGCCCGGCGGCGTTGGCGAGATTGTCGAAGGGCCGCTGCCGGCTGTGGCTGTGCGCGGGGCCGCGGAGTGACCGCCGCAGGCCGCCGCCAGCACGCAGCAGCCCACTGCCAGGAGCAGCGTCCTAATAATGCGCACCGCGGACGACCGCGTCGCTCGGAGGCGCGACGAGGACCATCCCGGCTCCCTAACTCGCGCCAACGACCATCCCGGCACCCACGGTCTCGTTGGTGGCTTGGTCGATCAGGATGAAGCTACCAGTGTTGCGGTTGCGCGCATAAGGGTCGGCGATCAGCGGCGCGCCGGCGCGCACGCGCACGCGACCGATCTCGTTGAGCCCGAGCTGCTCGCAATCGAGGTGGTGCTCGAGCGTGTTGACATCGATGCGGTACTCGAGCTCTGCCACCACCGCCGGTGCCGTGCGGGTCGTGTGCTTGATCGCGTAGCGCGAGCCGGGACGCAGCGGCGCCTCGCTCATCCAGCACACGATCGCTTCCAGCTCGCGGGCGCACACGGGCGGATCGCCCGCTGCCACGATCATGTCCCCCCGGGAGACGTCGAGCTGATCGCGCAGGCGGAGGGTCACCGACATCGTCGGGAACGCGGCTTGCAGCTCCCCGTCGTAGGTGTCGATCGCGGCGATCTGCGTGCGCTGCCCGCTGGGGAGCACGATCACCTCGTCGCCGGCTCGCAGGACACCCCCCGCCACCTGACCCGCGTAGCCGCGATAGTCGTGATGCTCTTCATGCGTTGGCCGAATCACCCACTGGACGGGAAAGCGGACGTTGATCAGATCGCGGTCCGGCGCGATCACCACGTGCTTGAGATGATAGAGCAGCGGCGGGCCCTCATACCAGTCCATCTTCGGCGAGCGCTGCACCACGTTGTCACCGTGGAGCGCTGAGACGGGGATCGCGCTGATGTCGGTGATCTCGAGGCGCGCGGCCCAATCGGTGAGCTCGTCGACGATCGACTCGAAGACGGCCTCGTCGTATTGCACGAGGTCCATCTTGTTCACGCACACGACGAGGTGCGGAATCCGTAGCAGTGACGTGATGTATGCGTGACGCCGGGTCTGCTCGCTGATCCCCTTGCGCGCGTCCACCAGCACGAGCGACAGGTCGGCGGTCGAGGCCCCCGTGACCATGTTGCGGGTGTACTGCTCGTGTCCCGGGGTATCGGCGATGATGAACTTCCGCCCGCCACGGCCGCCGGCCCCCGGCAGGGCGGCCGCGGTCCCAGTCTGGAAGTAACGGTAGGCGACGTCGATCGTGATTCCCTGCTCGCGCTCGGCACGCAGGCCGTCGGTCAGCAGTGCGAGGTTGAGGTACCCGTCGCCGCGCCGCGCGGAGCTCTGCGCCATTTGCTCGAGCTGATCGTCGAGGATCGCATTCGAGTCGTGCAGGAGGCGGCCGATGAGCGTCGACTTGCCGTCGTCGACCGAGCCCGCGGTGACGATCCGCAACAGCTCGCTGGTCCGCGTGCGGACGGCATGCCCGTTGGTGGCGGCGCCGGGCACTTAGAAGTAGCCCTCGCGCTTGCGATCCTCCATCGCGGCTTCGCTGACGCGATCGTCGGCCCGCGTCTCGCCGCGCTCGGTGACGCGGGTAGCAGCGATCTCGGCGGTGACCTGCGCCAGCGTCCTCGCCAGCGAGCGCACCGCGCCGGTGCAGGTCATGTCACCCACCGTTCGATAGCGCACGGAGGCCTCGAACGGCTGCTCGCCGTCGATCAGCTCCACGTGGGCGCTGTGGGCGTAGAGCATCCCGTCGCGCTCAAACACCTGGCGGGTGTGGGAGTAGTAGATCGACGGCACCTCGAGCCGCTCGGCGTCGATGTACTGCCAGACGTCGAGCTCGGTCCAGTTGGAGATCGGAAACACCCGCACGTGCTCGCCTTTGCGGATCCGCCCGTTGTAGAGCGCCCACAGCTCCGGGCGCTGGCGCTTGGGGTCCCACTGGCCGAAGTCGTCACGGAAGGAGAACACGCGCTCCTTGGCGCGCGCGCGCTCCTCGTCGCGGCGCGCGCCCCCGAAGGCCGCGTCGAATCCGTGCTCCTCGATCGCGTCCAGCAACGTAGTGGTCTGCAGGCGGTTGCGCGAGGCGCGGGGCCCGGTCTGCTCTACCACCCGGCCCGAGTCGATCGAGTCCTGGACGCTGGCGAGGATCAGGCGCTCGCCGAGGTCGGCGATCATCCTGTCGCGCAACGCGAGCACCTCCGGGAAGTTGTGCCCGGTATCGATATGCATGATCGGGAATGGAAAGCGTCCCGGCCGGAAGGCCTTCTCGGCCAGGCGCAGCAGGACGATCGAGTCCTTGCCACCGCTGAAGAGCAGGACCGGATGCTCGAGCTCGGCCGCCACTTCCCTGAAGATGTGGATCGACTCAGCCTCCAGCGACTGCAGGTGCGAGAGCTCGTAACTGAGCGGGTTCATTGGTAGGGCGGCGGTGCGAGCTCGTAACTGAGCGGGTTCATTGGTAGGGTGCACTACTCGTGGATCCCGCATTCGGTTTTCGCCTCACCGGCCCAGCGCCCCTCGCGGCTGGCGCCGGGTCCCGTGCACGGCTCACAGCCGATCGAGGAGTAACCGCTGTCGTGGAGCGGATGGTAGGGCAGCTCGTGCTTGAAGATGTAGCTCCATAGATCGCTCTCGCTCCAATCCGCCAGCGGGTTGAGCTTCCAGAGCCCGCGCCGCTCGTCACGCTCCAGCTTCTGCGCGCCGGTCCGCGTGGCCGCCTGCTCGCGGCGCACGCCGGTGATCCAAGCATCGACGCCGCTGAGCGCGCGCTCCAGCGCGCCAACCTTGGCCGCCCCGCAACAGCGGGCCGACGTCCACGGCTCGCCGGGGCTGCGGGCGTCGATCACCTCGACGCTGAGGCCGAAGTGCTCCTCGAATCGCTTCCAGGTGGCGAGGGTCTGCCCGAATAGGACGCCCGTGTCGATCGTGAACACGCGCGCCCGCGGCTCGATCGCGCTCAACATGTGCACCAGCACCGACTCCTCCTTCTGAAAGGAGCAGGCCATCGTCAGCCGGGGGTGAAAGCGCTCCACGGCGTAGGACAGCACCTCCTGGGCGGATGCGTATTGGAGGTCGTTGGCTTCGGCGCTCGCCGATGCGTTCTGGTGCTCAGCCCCGTTGGCCACGCGCGCCGGTGGCGCGGCGTGGGCCGCTAGACCGCGCACTCGCCTTCGCCGCGAATGACCTCAAACGGTCCGCTGCGGTTCCAGTCGATGAAGTGGGTCATGTTCTCCAGGCCGAATTCGATCGGCATCGTGAGGTCCTTGACGAGTGACTCGAAGCGTGGGGTCCCGACGCGATCGACGAACGCGGTGAACTCCTCGCCGTCGTCTCGCTCTGACTCGTAGAAGCGTAACCACCGTTGCACCGCCTCCGGCACGCGCTTGGCCGGCAGCCTTGCCTTGCACCGCTTGCCGTAGCGAACCTCACCTCCCTCGTAGGCGCCCCCGAGGTGCGGGATGTATGCGGGAACCGCATGCTCCCCGACCTTGATCGAGGCGCCGTAGAAGCCGATCCCGGCGATGTGGTGCTGGCCGCAGCCGTTGGGGCAGCCGCTCATCTTGATGTGGACCCGCCGCGTCAGCTCGTCATCGATCTGCATCTCGGCCAGGCGCTCCTGGATCGCCTCGTTGAGTCCCATCGAGCTCGTGATCCCGAGCTTGCAGGAGTCGGTCCCCGGACAGCTCACGACATCGGTGATCTCGTCGGCTCCGGCCTCACCGAGACCAAGCTCTTCCAAGCGCCGCCAAACGTCGTACACCGACTCCGCACGCACCCAGCGCAGGACGAGGTTCTGGTGGACGGTCGTGGTGGCGTACCTGCCCGTGTACTCGCGCATCAGCCCCGCGAGCCCGCGTAGCTGCTCGGGGTTCAGGTCGCCGCGGGTCACCTTGACCTCGACCGTGGCAAACCCGGGCTGGCGCTGGGTCTGGACGTTCGACGCCACGAAATGGTCGAACTGCCTTCTGTCGCCGTTGGAGCGCTCGGCCTGCCCGCTGCCGTTCGGTGGCAGCGTGGCGGAGCCGGCCCGCTTGGGAGGCGCGTCTGCGTACTCGTCGTGCTGGGGCAGGAGCCCGTCCAGCGAGAAGTCGCGCTCGGACACCCAGTCGCCGCGCAGCTCCTCCCGCACCTGCTCGCGGAACGCGTCGATCCCGATCTTGTCGACCAGCACCTTGATCCGCGCGCGGGCGCGGTTTACGCGCAGCCAGTCCTGGCGATCGAAGATCCGCATGCACGCCTCGGTCACCTTCAGGTAATCGCCGTTGTCGAGCGCGACGAACTCGTACAGCGTCGGAGCGGTGCGGGGCATGATCGAGGTGCCGCCGCCGACCCGCATCTCCACGCCGCGCACCCCGTCGCGCACGCGGGCGAGGAAGGCCACGTCGTGGATGCGGGTGATCGCGTTGTCCTCGTCGGTCGGAGCGAAGGCCGTCTTGACCTTGCGCGGCATCGACTGCGTCGTGGGATGGCGCACGAAGTAGCGCACGTAGGCGCTGGCATAGGGAGTGATGTCGAATAGCTCTCCTGCGAGCACGCCCGCGCGGGGGTCGCCGGTGACGTTTCGCATCGTGTTCCCGCACCCTTCGCGCGAGGACAGCCCGGCATCGCCGAGCTGGCGGATCAGCTTCGCCGCCGCGGGCAGCGGCACGTGGTGCATCTGGATGTTCTGGCGCGTGGTGATGTGGCCCTTGCGCAGCGGAACGTGCTCATCGATCACCGAGGCGAAGGCATCGAGCTGGTCCGCGGTGACGCCGCCCAGCGGAAGCTTGACGCGGACCATCTGCACGTCGGCCTGGCGCTGGCCGTAGACGCCCTGCTTTAGGCGAAACTTGATGAAGTCCTCCTCCCGCAGCCCGCCGTCCAGATAGCGCGTGGACTCGGTGTCGAAGTCGTCGAACTCCTCGGTGATGATGGGGATCACGTGACCGGGGACGTCCTCGAGCAGCTCGGGGCTCTGCAGCGAGCCATCCGATCGATCGATGGGGGCGTTCTGTTGCGTTTGCAGCGATGCGGGCTCCATCAGATCCTTTCTGTCGCCGGGATCGAGCGTCAAATGTACCAAAAGGCGATCTGGATACAGCTATTTCTTGGCCCTTGCAGCGGCTTGCGGCGTGGTCCTTGCAGCGTGGTCCTTGCAGCGTGGTCGTTGGAGCGCGGTCGGTGCAGCCGGCTGCGGGAACCACCGATCGGGCGTGGCCCCACCTACAGGTACATACCCGGCTTCGTGCGGGATGCACCGACGCCGATCGACCGATCAGCATCAGGAGTCAGGATGCGGCGATCTTCAACGCAAGCCGAGTGCTCTGGCGATGCGCATCGATCGCCCTTACGACGACGCCGATCTGCTTGACGTTTCTGGCCGCGACCTGTGCGGCGAGGCCCGAGCGCAACCGTATCGCGGGCGCGGCCACCGTGAGCCTGAGCTTCGCCACCGGCGCCCTGAGCGTGACCGACAGCGCGCCCCGGCTGACCTTGGCGAGGAACTTGGTGCGCCTCCCGTTTGGACCGATGACCGTGATCGCCGCCGCCAGGCGCTTGCCGCTGTTGCCGGGAGTGTCGAAACGCGAGCCGGGGGGCAGACCGATCACGAGGATGTCGATCCCGGGCGTATGCCTGCCGGCGATGACCGTCAGCGATAGCTTGGGCGCTCCGCGCCCGAGGCCCGTGAACGAAGTCCTCGACGTGCCGGGGAGACCGCCGATCGTCCACGAGAACCTGGACCTGCCCAACCCCCCGCCAGCGGCGGTCGCGGCCAGGCTCACCGCAAAGCGGCCCGCGGTGCGCGGCTTGCCCGAGATCAGCCCCGTGCGGCTGTTGATCGACAGCCCTGGCGGCAATCCGCTGGCGCCGAATCGGAACGCCGGATGGCTGCGGTTGCTGACGGTTGCCGTTATCAGCAGCCTGACCGGCTTGTGGACGGTACCCGTATGGTTGCCGTGGTTGGCGATGACCACCGCCGGCGCGATCACCGACCACCGAAATGACGTGCTGCCCACCGCACCGTCGGAGTCCCTCACGAGCACCGTCACCGTCGAGGAGCCGACCTTGGTCGTGGCACCGGATATTACGCCGCTCGATGCATTGACCGAGAGGCCCGCTGGCAGCCCCGCGGCGGCGAAGCTCAGACGAGCACCGGCCGTGCTGAGCGCTGTCAGCCGCACGGACGTCGCCGTGCCGAGGACCGTTGCCTGCGGCCCAGGGCTGGAGACGCTAACGCGGTCACACAGCGCGGCTGGCAGCGTGGTGCCATTGGGGGTTCCGAGCCCTGAGGCCATGTCATAGCCGGGCCCGGCTATGAAGCCGCCTGCCCCGGTGTAGTCGTTCTCGCCCGAGATGATGTCGTTGAAGGCGCTTGGCAACGCGCTTGCGGCGGCACGGTAGAGAACCGGGTTGGCGAAACCGATCGCCGAGCCGCCGCACGCGCGGGACGCATTCGTCAACGCGAGCAGCGCCGCCCACAAGGGTTCCGCGCCGCTCGTCCCGCCAACCGGTGTCCAGCCCCTGACGCCGGTGCCGGTGCCCGTGAAGTAGATCAGGTAGCCGGTGAACGGATCGGCGTCGGCGGATACGTCAGGAACCTCTCGGCAGAGCGTGGTCCTAGATCCACAGGGCGCAGCCGAGGAGGCGGCGTTGACCACGTGCAGCGACGCCGGCGCGCTCGATTGGTAAGAGAGCATCGGCCACAGCGCGGAGATCCCGCCGCCCCCGGCGCCGGCGGGCGGAGTCCGAGCCGCTTCGTTCCATACCGTCTCATTCGGCGGCGGGCCGGGCGTGTGCAGCGTCGTTCCGCCGACGCCTGTCACGAACGGCTGGCTGGCGGGATCGTCCACCGCCGGCCCGCCGATCGGAGCGCCGCTCTGATCGGAGCAGTCCTCGGCACCGCCATCGCCAGCCGCCGCGACGATCGTCTGACCCTGTACGGCGGCCTCCTCGAACAGCGTGCTCTCACCCTGCGCCTCGCTCGATCCTTCCCGCGGCTCGCAGTTACCCCAAGTTGTCGAGATCACCTGGGCCCTGTCCTGGCTGATGATCGCGGCGTAGGTGTCATATGGGCCTGATCCAGGGCTGCCCGAGGCTGAGTTCGGCCCACTGTAGACCAGGACGTTCGCCTTCGGAGCGAGCCCGATCACGTCCTCGATATCGAGCGCCGCCTCGCCCATACCGGCACCTGACCCAGCGCCCCCGTCGACCGGGAGATTGGAAACCGGCGTACTGGTCCCGTAACAGGACTGATAGGTCGCGATGTCGCTCGGCGCGTATGGCTCGAGCTCGTAGATCGCGATCGTCTGCCCGGCCCCTAGGTCACCGGCCGTATAGAGGCTGGTGAATCGGTAGGCGGATGCAAGCTGGTCCGCCGTGTAGGTGATGGGGTACTTGCTCGCGGCGCTGAGCGCAGCCGCGCATGGCTGCGGTCCACCCGTCGCGACGTGTGGGGTCGCCCGCGCGGCGCTGCGCTCGTCAGGCCGGATGATGCTGTGAGGCCGTGCCGGACCGTCGCGTCGTGCCATGCCCTCGCGCGGCGCTAGGCCGTCGCGTCGTGCCACGCCCACGCGCCGTGCCAGGCCGAGGGGTCGTGGCGTGGCCAGAGTGTCGAGCCCGACGACTCCTTGCACGTACCGCGCCACGCTCGCATCGAACGAGGGCGCCACCGCGTTGGCGAACGCGAGCCGGCTGTGGGGCAATGCATAGCTTTTCAGCGAAGTCGAGAACGCCTGCGCGATCCTCGATGCCGTCGCAATCACCGGTATGGCGAGGCCATTGGCGCTGACCGCGCCCGGGCTGAGGCCGCGCGCACGCAGCGAGGACTGAACGGCGGCGCTCTGCGCAGCCGTCGGGGCGAAGCGCTGGGCGAACTGCGCGACCGTGAGACGATCGCGGTAGGCGCCGGAGCCGGGGGTCGAGACCGCTAGCGCATACGCCTCCAGCGCCGCCGGATCACGCGGCGCGAGCGTCACCGTCACCCGAATCTGGATGCTGGCAGGCAGCGTGCCGAGCACCCGGGCCCCCGCGGGGGCCGGGGGCGCCGAGCCGACGCGCATCAACTTGGGCACTGCGGCCGAGACGGCGCTCGAGAAAATGCCCGAAGCGCAGAGCGCGCCGGTGAGCACGATGCTCGCGAGCAGGAGCCTGCTGCGGCGCATCATTGACAAGCGGCCCACTTCTTCGGCGTGACGGCCCGTGCCCCCTGCGTGACGGAGCGTACCCCCGGCGTGACGGTCCGCGCCCCTGGCGTGACGGTCCGCGCCACCCGCGCGGAAGCCCAGCTCCCCGGCGCGGGCTCCGCCGCCGGCTCCCGTGCGACCCCCTCCAAGAGAGCCGCGCGCTGCCAGGCGCTCTGGCACGGCGGTGTGCGGGGTGCGCAGGCGGCCTCGAGCGCTCGGACGGGGGTGCGGGCGTTCTCGCGCATGAAGCGCTCGACCGCGGCCACGACCGCCGCCGCCTCATCAAGGCAGGCGCCGGCGGCCAAGCGTGCGACCTCCGGGCGACCATTCATCGTTCGGTGCATGACGAGCGAGGGTATCGTCCGATTCATGTCGGAGCTCCCAGTCCTCGATCACGACGCAGTGCTCGCCGCGGTCTCGCCGGCGCAAGCGGTGCAGCGCGTCCGCGCGGCCTTCTTGCGCCACCACGCCGGCGAGTGGACGATGCCGCCCAAAATCTATCTAAGCAGCCCGCCGTTCGGGGACTTCCGCGCGATGCCCGCGCTTGGCGACGGCCTGGCGCTGCTGAAGTGGGTTACCTCGTTTCCGGGCAATCCCGCTCACGGCCTGCCGACGGTGACCGGCGTGGTCTGCCTCTCGGACGCGGGCAACGGCGAGCCGCTGATGCTGCTCGACGCGCGTGGTGTGACGGCCCTGCGCACGGGGGCGAGTGCAGCCGTGGCGGCGCGGGCGCTCGCGGCGCAGGACGCGCGCTCGGTCGGGATCATCGGCTGCGGACTGCACGGCGCCTGGACCGCCCGCTGCCTCGTCGCGGCCGGGTACCGCAGTGGGGTGTGCTTCGACCCTGCACCAGGCGCTGCGGGCGCGCTGGCTGAAGAGGTAGGCTGGAGCGTCGGCTCCCGCGCCCAGGCGGTTCAGTGCGACGTAGTCTGCTGCGTCACGCCGGGGGCGGCGATCGTGATCGAAGCCGGCGACCTACGGCCCGGTCTGCATCTGAACATGCTCGGTGCGGACGGTCCCGGGAAGTCCGAGGCGAGCATCGACGCCGTCGGGTCTTGTGCGCTCTTCTGCGACGAATGGGAGCAGGCATCTCACGCCGGTGAGCTGACGGCGGCGGTCGAGGCGGGGATCGTGGACCGCGGGCAGGTGACCGAGCTCGGTGCCGTGCTCGCCGGCGACGCGCCCGGACGACCGAGCCCCGAGGCGGTGACGCTGTTCGATTCAACCGGCCTTGCGATCCAGGACCTGGCGATCTCGGCTGCGGCGCTGGAAGCGTGGCGCGCCAGCCGGGTTTCGGCGCAGACGGTGAGGCTGTAGCGCGACAAGCTCCCGCCGTGCGAGAGCCTGGTCGTTTAAGCGTCCATATGGTTCGCTCAAACGACCAGCCCCCCGGGGAGCACCGCAGGCACCCCGGCCAATGTGAATGACGGGGGCTGTGGGGCCACCTAAACGACTCCGCACTCGGGGCCGACCGCAGGCCCAACCGGCCAACGCCGCCGGCTTAACCCCGGAAAGGGTGGACCTACAGACACCAAAGGGTGGCCCTGCGGACACGTTCGCGTCTTTTGTGACCCCTCGTAAGGGCCCTCCCGCCGACCTGGGAGCTCTTCAGCGCCTCGGGCAGCGCGGCCGGGTACTCAAAGCTCAGCTGGCCGCGACCCGCGACCGTGAGCGTCAGGCAGAAGAGCGCCAGCAGCGCCTTGAGCAGGAGGCCCAGCGCCGTCAGGCCCGGCTCGAGCAGCAGTGTCAGGCGTGGGAGGTCGGGCATCCCGGCGCTCAGCAGCGCCACCAAGAGGCCCAGCACGCCTATGAGCAGGCCCACGATCGCCACCAGGCCGCCGAGCAGACCTATGAGACCACGCGCACCCAGGGCCGGCCGCCGGGCTCGTCGACGCCGGCCACCCCCCCGGACGCCCCGCCAAGAGCTCACACCCCAGGGCGGTCATTGTGCGGGGTCGCGGATCGGGCGCACGTCGAGGTCGAGCGCGAAACTTGTCCAGGCGTGGTCTGAGGTCAGGACCGGGGCCGACAGCCGGCGCGCGAGCGCCAGGCAGGCGCGGTCGGCGAGCGACAGCCCGGCCTGACGGGTGAGGGGGCGCGGGTGGGCGGTCTCGATCGCGTCGGCGGTGGTGAACAGCTCCAGTGTGATCGCGCCGTCAAGCAGCCCGCGAGCGGTCAGCTCTGAGGCGACGGCGGCGGGGTCCTGGCCGCGCGTCGCGAGGGTGCTCAGGGCCTCGGCCAGGTTAATCGTGGCGATCTTCGCGCCGGCGGCGATCTGATCGGCGACCAGCTCGGCGCCGGGCTCATCGCCCAGGTAGGCCAAAAGCGCCGAGGCGTCGAGCACGCAGCCAGCGACCGCCTCAGCCATCTACTCGTCGCGGTCGGCTTCGGCACGACGCTCGCTGATCAGCTCGTCGACCAGCGACCCGGCCGCGGCGAGGCTTGAGAACAGGCCTCGGCTCTGATCGGCTACGGCCCGGTAGGGACGTAGCCGCAGCGAGCCATCGGCTTCGGTGCTCAACAGCATCCGCGTGCCCGGCTTGAGATCAAGCGCGGTGCGCACCGAGGACGGCAGCACCAGCCGACCGCGATCCCCGATAGTGACCTGCTCTGTGTGGGACATATATAGATTGTACCACATTTGGATTTATGCCCACAAATAGCAGCCATCCCCCATGACACGCCTCTGGTCTGGCTCCGGCTCAGTCTGCGAGACCGGGCTAGCCCCGATCCCGTGCACCCGGACGAGGTCTGGGGGTCTAACCAGGCGCAGGGCGCCGTGGCATCGGCACAATGCCCGGAGGGACCCCCTTTCGGCACCCATGCCTGTCCGTCATGGTTCACGAACAACTTTGCGCTGGCGATACCGTGAGCGGCATGCGGATGATCGAACAGGCCCGGTGACGGAGCGGAGGACGTTCGCGGGGCGGTCGAGCGCTAGCTGAGCGACCTCGAGGGGGCGCCGTTGGCGCCGAGAACGAAGGATGCCTACGACCAGCATGTCGTCGCGTATGGCGCCTGGCTGGCCGGACGGCGCGAGGAGGGCGACCCGCTGAGCGACCCGCGGGCGCGGGACTACGCTGCCCGGGACTTCAAGCGCCATCTGAAGGTCGACGGTGGGTGGACCGGCCTCGGTCAACTGGCGCTCGCGGCGGTCGATCAGTTCAACCGGTTTCTCGGGCTGGGGGCGGCGAGCGTCAAGCGCGAGCCGCTGGCTCAGGCGGCGCCGAGTGCGCTGTCGGAGGGTCAGCAGCGGGAGCTGCTGCGCGCGGCGGAGGCTTCGAGGTCTCGCGATCGGGCGATCGTGACGACTACGATTCTCGGCATGGCCCAGGTGATCAGAGCAAGCGAGTCAGATTCCGCACGCCGGCAAGCGGCGGCGCAGCGGATGCGCGGTTTGTTCGCCGACGTAGCGCCCGAGCGCAGGCTCGTCGACGAGCTGCTCGTCGAGCGGCGCGCTGAGGCCCAGGCCGAGGACCGGACGGCCCCGGCCGGCGCGCGCCCGCGTGGCGGCTGACCGCGAGCCTGCAGCGAAAGCCCCGGCGTCGGTGCTGGATGCCTCGGCACTGTTGGCGCTCGTACACGACGAGCCAGGCGCAGAGCCGGTAGTCGAGGCGATCGCTATCCGGGCGGCGATCGGCATCGTCAACCTCGCCGAGGTGCTCTCCAAGCTCGCCGATGCCGGCAAAGATCCCGGCGAGGCCAGACGCGAGCTGCTCGACGCCGCCGACGCCCAGCAGGCACTGGTGGTCGAACCGCTCACTGAGGCTGACTGCGTCGAGGTGGCCCGTCTCCGTTCCATGACGCGGGCGCTGGGGCTGTCGCTGGCCGATCGGGCCTGCCTAGCGTTGGCCAAGCGACTCGCCGTACCCGTGCTGACCGCCGATCGCACCTGGACGCAGGCAGACCTCGAGGTCGCGGTGAGGCTCATTCGGTAGCCCCAGCGGCCGTCGTCGACCCACCCATAGGATCACGAAAATGACGGAAAACGTGACTCAAGCCGCAGATCGCGGTCGCTGACCTCGTTTGGCGAGGAGCTCGTCGACGGGTTCTTCAGGGGACGTGCTGGGCGTTCCGCCTGGCCGCGCGGAAGCGAATCCGTTCACGGGAGCGGCGCTCCGGCGAGTGCCACGATGACGCCGAGTGTGGCGGCGCTGAGCAATGTCTGGACAACGCCGCGTTTGAGCGTCAGTAGCGCGAGCGTGGCGGCGGCGAGCAGCCCGAATTGCCAGGCTTGGTGCAGGGCGGCGGCAAGCGTGATGGCGGCGCCGAGGATCGCGCCGATCGCGGCCGGTCCGGCGCCGTCGAGGAACGCGCGTGCGTTGGGGTTCTGGCGTAGACGCTCAAAGCGGCGGCCACCGAGGAGGATGAATGAGAACGACGGGCTAAAGGCGACAAGCGCGGCGAGCGCCCCGCCGGTGAGGCCGTGGGCGGAGTAGCCGACCGCGGCGACTGTTGCCACGACCGGGCCGGGGGTAATCTGTCCAAGCGCAACGGCGTTGAGGAACTCGGCGTTGGTCATCCAGTGATAGACGTGGACCGCGTCGCCTTGCATCAACGGGATGATCACGAAGCCGCCGCCGAAGGAGAGCGCACCAACCTTAAACGCAGTCCAGACGAGCGCGCCGATCCCACCGGGCGCAACCACGGCCAAAACCAGCGTGCCGAACGACGCCGGCTCGACGACGGCTGCCACCCAGGGTCGCCGTTGCAGGCTGAGCTCGATCGCTGCGCAGGCGAGGAGTAGGAGCACGAGGTAGGGGCTGATCAGCGCCGCGGCGGCAGTGCCGGCGGCGAGGTAGGCGATCCATCGCACTCGACGGGGATGGCTTTCGCGGACCCGTTCGTAGCTCGGACGCACAAGCCCGCGCGCCGCGTGCACCGCGACGGCGGCGACTGCCGCGCTGGCGCCGGCGCCCGCGCCGCGCACCCAGAGCGGCGGGGAATGCTGGAGGAACAGCAACGAGAGCAGGAGGATCAGGACGACCGCGGGCACGATGAACCCCAGTCCGCCGACGATCGCGCCGGCCGGCCCACCAACGCGGTAGGCGCAGAAGATCGCCAGCTGCGTCGACGCCGGACCCGGCAGCAACCCGCATGCAGCGTTGGCGTCCTGAAAAGAACGCGCGTCCATCCAGGCCTTCCGGTCGACCATCAGCTCGCGCAGTAGCGCGATGTGCGCCGGTGGGCCACCGAACCCGGTGACGCCGATCCGCGCCCATTCTCGAGCGACAGTCACCAGCGACGCCCGCTTCTGCGCGGGTTGCTCGGCACCAACGGTCACCGGCTGGCTTTCAACTGCCGCCGGGCTGAAACAGCTCGCCCGGGTTGCCGGAGCAATCGTTGCCTCAATGAAGGCGCAACGGGCACGCGGGCCATCCTGTCAAAGACAAATCAAGCGCTCGCCAACAGGCAAAACGCTACAGGGTAGTGCCATCATCTGCGCGAAATCCAACGCTTAGTGTTTGTCGCCAATCACCGCTGCTGGTCTCGAATACGATCCTGTCGTGCCTCCGACATCCGGCAGAAGCCGCGCCTGGCGCGGTGTCCTCGTCTATTTCGGTCTTGCCGAACCCCAAACTCCACGACGCCGGTCGCGCTCGGTGCAGGCCGCGGTGGCTGCCATGTACATCATCTTCGCGGCGTATTGGCTTCTGACAGCCGCCTTCGGCGGAGGCTCGATACTCCATTGGTTGCTCGGCGTGGCGTTCCTGGTTTTGGCCGCTGTCAACTTCTGGCAGGCACGCGGACGGCAACGAAGTTGAGAAGCTTGTCGTCCGTGAGCTGACTCGGCCGGCTGGGATGGGTGGCGGCTAACTGCCCTTAGTCGCCACGAAGCCGTCCGCGGTGGCGACAAACCGGGTCCGAGGACCAGGGCGATCGGGCTTTCGCCGTGGCGACAAATAGGCTCGCCGGTGTGATGAGCGGTCCCGTGAGCCGACGGAGGTGCCGGAGCGGTTCGAGTGGTGGCTCGCGGGGCGGCCGTTGCGGAGCGCTCGCGGCGGGAGTACTTACGCAAGTGCGGAGCGCCCTTATAAAGGGATGTTGCCGTGCTTGCGCTTGGGACCGGACTCGCGCTTGCTCTGCAGCGTGTGCAGCGACGCGATCACCTTGGGGCGGGTTTCGTGCGGGATGATCACGTCGTCGATATAGCCGCGCTCGGCCGCAGCGTAGGGGTTGGCGAAGTGCGCCCGGTAGTCGTCGATCAGCTTCTGGCGGCGAGCGTCGGGTGTCGGCGAGGAGTCGATATCGCGCCGGTAGATGATGTTGACCGCGCCCTCGGGCCCCATCACGGCCACCTCGGCGGTCGGCCACGCGAAGTTGAAGTCGGCGAGCATGTGCTTGGAGGACATGACGTCGTAGGCGCCGCCGTAGGCCTTGCGCGTGATGATCGTGATCTTGGGCACGGTCGCCTCGGTGTAGGCATACAGCAGCTTCGCGCCGTGGCGGATGATCCCGCCCCACTCCTGCTCGCTTCCCGGGAGGAAGCCGGGCACGTCGCAGAAGGTGAGCAAGGGGATGTTGAACGCGTCGCAGGTGCGCACGAACCGCGCTGCCTTGCACGAGGAGTCGATATCGAGCACGCCCGCGAACTGGGCGGGCTGGTTGCCGACGACCCCCACCGAGTAGCCGTCGCAGCGGGCAAAGCCGCAGACGATGTTCTTGGCGTAGTGCTCGTGGACCTCAAAAAATTCGTTATCGTCGGCGACCCGGCGGATCACCTCGCGCATGTCGTAGGGCTTGGTGGGGCTGTCGGGGACGATCGTGTCGAGCTCGTGGTCCTGGCGCAGCGGGTCATCGGTGCTGAGCACGCGGGGGGGAATTTCGAGGTTGTTCTGGGGCAGGAACGAGAGCAGGTAGCGGGTGTCCTCCAAACAGGCGTCCTCGTCCTCGGAGGCGAAGTGAGCCACGCCTGACTTGGTGCAGTGGGTCATCGCCCCCCCGAGCTCCTCAAACGTCGGCTCTTCGCCGGTCACCGTCTTGACGACCTCGGGGCCGGTGATGAACATGTGCGAGGTCTCCTTGACCATGAAGACGAAGTCCGTGATCGCCGGGGAGTACACCGCGCCGCCGGCGCACGGGCCCATGATCAGGCTGAGCTGGGGGATTACCCCGCTGCACCTGACGTTGCGCACGAATATGTTGCCATAGGCGCCCAGGGAGACCACGCCCTCCTGGATCCGCGCGCCGCCGGAGTCGTTGATCCCGATCACGGGGCAGCCGATCTTGGCGGCCAGATCCATCACCTTGTATATCTTCTCGGCCATGACTTCTCCAAGCGAGCCGCCAAAGACCGTGAAGTCCTGGCTGAACACGCACACCCGGCGGCCCTCGATCGTCCCGTGGCCGGTGACCACGGCGTCGCCCCAGGGGCGGTTCTTCTGCATCTCGAAGTCGTAGGTGCGGTGGCGCACGAATGCGTCGAGCTCCTGGAAGGAGCCGGGGTCCAGTAGCTTCTCGATGCGCTCGCGGGCGGTGTACTTGCCCTTCTCGTGCTGCTTCTCGACAGCCTGGGCCGAGCCGGCGTGGGAGGCCTGCAGGCGGCGCTCCTGAAGCCGGGCGAGCTTCTCTTCGTAGGTTTCGGGGGCGGTGTCGCGCATCGGGTTCTCGGCTCGGTGGGCGCGCGAGTCTAGCTGCGCTCAGCGGACCGGCCGGTCTGCGAAGTCTTGCTCAGCTTTGCTCGTCGAAGGTGCGCGCACCGTGAGCGCGGGATCGCCCGCATCTTTCAGACCTGCTCTCATACCCGCGGCGCTCGCATAACAGGCGACTGGCCTACGATAGGACGGCAACATCGCCCATCGGGCCGCTCAGGTGCGCGAGAACGGACGGCGGTGCGCTTGACCGAGGCTCTCGAGCACGGTTGTGAGGATGGAGTCGGCGTCGAGCTCGGGTGGCTCCGGATCCACGGGCGCTGGCTCAGCTGCGCCCGCCGCCCCAGGAGCTGTGGGCTCAGCCGCAACCGCCGGACCGGGGTCGTCCACGGCCTCGCTTGAAATGGATCGTGGCGGGCGCCGGAAGAAGGAGCCCAGCCGCTCGAGCAAGCCGCGTCGCGGTGCTCGGTTGGATGAGGCTGAATCGGCGGGTCGCGCCTCAACGCCGGCATCTGTGCGAGAGAGGGTCACGGCGCCCTCGTCCCGCGGCGGCGCCGCAGACGCCGAGCGCGGTGCTTCGGACGTCATTGATGCCGCCTCCCCCTTGAACTGGTCCGAACGTGCGGTCAGGGTCACTCTTGTCCCCCATCCCGCCGGCTCGAGCGCCACCGTGCCGCTCGCGCGGACGCCCTCCCAGGCGACGGTGGTTTCGGGCTCGAGCCTCGTGATCCGGACCTCGCCGAGTTGGCCCAACGGGTCCAAGTGACGCGCCAGCGACAAAGGATCGCTGCACTCCGCCCACAGCTCGGGCTGAGACTTGACCAGGGTACGGCTCGTCTGATGCTCTGTCATGCCGGTTGCTTTCGCGCGGCCGGACGGGACTCCTTCTCCCTAGGCCCGCGTTACGGTTGCGATCAGGCCGCGGAGGTCGCACGGCCCGCGACGGCCTACGGCCCAGGCGCCGTCGCGCCCGCCAGCCCTCAGAACGCCGGCTTGTACTCCCCGAACACGTCCCGCATCGCGGCGCAGACCTCGCCCATCGAGCAGCGGTCCGCCAGCGCGGTACGAATGACGGGCAGCAGGTTCTGGGTCCCGCGCGCACACTCGCGAACCTCCCCGAGCCGGCGCTCCACCAGCCCGCCGTCCCGGTCGGCCTTGAACGCCTTCAAGCGTTCCAACTGGTGGCGCTCTGACTCCGGATCGACGCGCAGGATGTCCTGCACCTCGGGGGTGTCCTCGACGAACTCGTTGACCCCGACGACGATGTCCTGTCCGATCCGGTAGCGCTCGTGGTAGCCGAACGCCGACTCCTCGATCTCGCTCTTGATGAAGTCGATCGCGTGCACCGAGCCTCCCAGCTCGTCGATCTTGGCAATCAGCTCGAGCGCGCTGGCCTCGATCTCGGCGGTGAGCGCCTCGACGAAGTAGGAGCCCGCGAACGGGTCCACCGTGTCGGTGGCGCCCGACTCGTGGCCGATGATCTGCTGCGTGCGCAGCGCGATCTTGGCGGCGCGCTCAGTCGGAAGCGCCAGCGCCTCGTCGAAGCCGTTGGTGTGCAGCGACTGAGTCCCGCCGCAGACCGCCGCGAAGCCCTGCAGCGCGACTCGCACGATGTTGTTCTGCGGCTGCTGGGCGGTGAGCGTCACGCCGCCGGTCTGGGTATGAAAGCGCAAGCGCCAGGAGCGCTCGTCCTTGGCGCCGAAGCGCTCGCGCATGATCTGCGCCCACATCTTGCGCGCGGCACGGAACTTGGCCACTTCCTGAAATACGTTGTTGTGGCCGTTGAAGAAGAACGCTAGCCGCGGCGCAAACTCGTCGATCTCGAGTCCCGCGTCGAGCGCGGCTTGGACGTACGCGATCCCGTTCGCGAGCGTAAAGGCAACCTCCTGGACCGCCGAGCACCCCTTCTCACGGAAGTGGTAGCCGGAGATCGAGATCGTGTTCCACTTCGGAGTCCGCTCGTTGCAGTAGGCGAACAGATCGGTGGTCAACCGGATTGCGCCTTCAGGGGGATAGATGAAGTTCCCGCGCGCGATGTACTCCTTGAGGATGTCGTTCTGAGTCGTTCCGCGCAGCTGCTGCGCCGGTACGCCCTGCTCCTCGCCGACGAGCTCGTAGAGCATCAGCAGCACGCCGGCTGGCGCGTTGATCGTCATCGAGGTCGAGACCTGGTCCAGCGGGATGTCTTCGAACACGGCTCGCATGTCGTCGATCGTGTCGATCGCGACACCGGTGCGACCCACTTCGCCAAGGCAGCGAGGGTCGTCTGAGTCGAGCCCGAGTTGCGTCGGGAGGTCGAAGGCCATGCTGAGCCCCGTGGAGCCGTGCTCGAGCAGGTAGCGGTAGCGCTCGTTGGACTCCTTCGCACTCGCGTAGCCGGCGTACTGGCGCATCGTCCATGAGCGCTTGCGGTACATGTCGCGGTGGATGCCCCGCGTGTAGGGATACTCGCCCGGCTCTCCGAGAGCGTCCGCCACGTCGCTCGCAAGGTCGCTCTCGTCGTAGAGGGGCTTGACCTCGATCCCGGAGTCGGTGAAGCGGCGCGAATCGTCGGGTCCGACGATCGGAGCGACGGTGCTGTGCTCTGGGGCGGTGGCCATGAACCTGTGAGGGTATCCCTTGAACGCTTACCGCAAGAGCTAGAGCAGCCGCTTCACCGCTTCACTCCAGGTGCAGCTCGATCTCGGGGTCGATCTGCTGGGCGGCCAGGAGGGCGGCGCCGAAGGCTCCAAGAAGCAGGTCGCGGAGCTGCCTGCGACTCAGGTCGGTGTTCTGGATCCAGTCGAGGATCGCCGCGTCGATGTAGCCGAGCCAGCCTTTGAGCGCGGTGCGCAGTGCGGGTCGCGGTTCTGGGTCGTCGCTGAGGCGGCGCAGGATCTGGTCCAGCGTGCCGGCGCGGAAGCCCTCGACGACTTCGCTGGCCTGCGAGAGAGAGGCTTCGCTCTGCATGAGCTTTGCCCAGGTCCGGGCGTTCGCCTGGATCCAGACGAGGTAGGCGTCGAGGCTGTCGGCGAGCTGGGTCATCGGAGGCCCCTCCCCGGTTGGCTCGATCAGCTTCTGGAGCTCCTGAGCGTGCGCTTTTACCGCGGCTTTGAAGAGCTCGGACTTGCTGGGGAAGTAGTGGTAGAGCAGCGACTTGGAGATTCCAGCGGCGTCGGCGATCTGGCGCATCGAGATCTCCTCGAATGCGTGCTCGGCGAACACTGCGCTGCCGGCCTCGATCAACAGGCGGCGGCGCTGATCGACGTGCAGGCGCGTGTATGCAGGCTCGGGGGACCGCGGAGGCTCGGACATCGGGACCGCGCAGGCTAGGGCATCCGGGACCTCATAGGCTCGGACATCGGGACCTCACACGTCGGGATCCGGGACCGCAACGCGATCGTAATAGACCGTCGGTCAATAGTGTGTTACGGTCTTGCGGACTGATGGTCAACAAGCCAGGGCGGCGGCAGAACCGCCCGCCCGAGGAGGCAGCGTGATCGGCAAATTCGCTTCAAGCCCAACCCGACTAGCACAACCCGCCCCGCCAACACGATCAAGACCACGCTCCCAAGGGACCCGCCGCGCCGGCAAGGTGCTCGCCGCGGGCCTGTGCACCGCCGCGGCGCTCGCGATCTTGGTGCTCATCACCGGCAGCTTCGACGAGGTCGACGCGCGCGTGCTCGCGAGCGAGTTCGGGCTAGTACTGGGCACCCTGGGTGGCCTCGCTGGATCGGTAGTCCTCCAAAGCAAGGGTCCTCGTCGCCGGCTGGGGCAGGTGACGATCGCCGTCGCGAGTCTGGCGCTGGCCCTCGCGGCTGTCCTCATCTGGGTGCCTGGCGCGCTGGACAGCGACTTCCTCGATCGCAGTCTCGTCATCACGAGCGCCGCGATGCTTGCTTGCGCCCACGCGTCGCTGATGTACAGCCGGCGGCGGTGCGAGGACAGCAGCATGATCCGGGCAATGACGCGGATCGCGGTGGGCTCGACCTCCAGCGCGGCGCTGCTCACCGGCTGTCTGATGGTGTTCGCGACCAGAGACCCCGGCGGCGGCGTGTGGCGCTCGCTCGGCGTGCTGGTCGTGATCGCGGTGCTCACCACGCTCCTGGCGCCGCTGGCCCGCAGGATCGGCCGGTAGCCTAGAGGTATGCGTGTGCGCGTGCGGTTGTTCGCCGTCCTCCGCGAGCGCGCGGGCGCTGAGGAGGTCGAGCTGGAGCTCCCCGAGGGAGCGCTCGTGCGTGATGCGCTGGATCACATGGACGCGCTGGCCCGCGGCGTTCCGGTCCTGATGGCGGTCAACCGCAACTATGCCGGTGGCGACGCGCCGCTGCACGCGGGCGACGAGCTGGCTCTGATCCCGCCGGTGTCGGGGGGCTCGTCGTTCGCGGGGGGGTCGCCCCACAGGGCCCCCCCGCCGCAGTCGGGAGGCTCGCCGTACGCGAGAAGCTCGCCGTATGCGAAGGTGAGTGCGGCCCCACTTTCACTGGACGAGCTGCTGCAACGAGTGCGCGACCCTCGCGCCGGCGCCCTGGTCACGTTTCTTGGCGTAACGCGAGAGGTGGAGCTGCTTCAGTACGAGGCATACGCGGAGATGGCCGAGCAGGAGATGGCGGGGATCGTCGCACGGGCGATCGACCGCCACGGACTGTGCTCGGCTGCGGCCGAGCACAGGGTTGGAATCGTGCCCCTGTCCGAGGCTTCGGTCGCGGTGGCCGTCTCGGCGCCGCACCGGGATGGGGCGTTCGCCGGCGCACGGGAGATAATCGACACGATCAAGGCTCGGGCGCCGATCTGGAAGAAGGAGCAGGGCGAGTGGGTACGCGGGGTGACCCCGGGCGCAGCGGATTGAGCGCGCGGTCGGCAAAGCGCAGCGGACTGAGCGCATTGCCGGCGGTGCACGAGCTCGCCGCTGCCCTCCACGCGCCACACGGGCTGGCGGTCGCCGCTGCACGCCTGGCGATCGAGGAACAGCGAACGGCGATCATCTTCGCCGCATGTTCTGGCTCAGAGCCCGTTGCCCGTCCCGCCGCAGAACCCGGCGCCGTCCCTGACAGGGGCCGCAACCCAGGCCCAGCCGCAGAACCCGCCACTGACCTCCTGGCGCGGGCGCGCGAGCTCCTGGAGCGCTCGCGCCGGCCATCTTTGCGCCGGGTGCTGAATGCCACAGGGGTGATCGTGCACACGAATCTTGGACGTGCACCGCTGCCGGCGACCGCGCGCGAGGCGGTGAACCGCGCCGCGGAGGGGTATTCCAATCTCGAGCTCGACCTGGGCAGAGGCACTCGAGGATCCCGCCGCGCCCACGTCGAGGACTTGCTGTGTGAGCTGACCGGCGCCCGCGCCGCGACCGTCGTCAACAACGGAGCGGCAGCCGTGCTGCTCGCGGTGGCGGCGCTGGCCGGCCCCGGCCGTGCCGTAGTGGTCTCCCGGGGGGAGCTGGTGGAGATCGGCGGCGGCTTCAGGATCCCCGAGGTGATCGGCCAGTCGGGCTCAGAGCTGATCGAGGTCGGGACCACCAACCGAACCCGGCTGCAGGATTACCAGCGCGCACTCGACGCGGCGCCCCCCGCCTCTCGCGTAAGCGCGATCCTGCGCGTGCACCGCTCCAACTTCGCGACCGTCGGATTCGTGCAGGACGTCCCGATCCAGGAGCTGTGCAAGGTTGGCGTCCCGGTAATCGACGACGCCGGCTCCGGCGTCCTTGCGGATGGCGCCGAGGTGCCTGCCCTCACCGGAGAGCCGGCGCTGAAGCGCTCGGTCGCGGCCGGCGCCGCGCTCGTATGCTGCTCGGGCGACAAGCTCCTCGGCGGTCCGCAGGCGGGGTTGCTGATCGGCACGCAGGACGCGGTGGCGGCGGCCGCGGCACATCCGCTGGCACGTGCGCTGCGGATCGACAAGCTCTCGCTCGCGGCACTGGAGGCGACCTTGATGCTGTACCGCGAGCCCGAGCGTGCCCGGCGTGAGATTCCCGTGCTGGCGATGCTTACGGCGAGTGAGGAGACCCTCGCGGCGCGGGCTCGGCGGCTGCGGGCGGGGATCGGGTCGGCGGCCGAGCTCGTCCGCGCCACCGCGAAGGCCGGCGGCGGCGCGCTCCCCCTACTGGAGCTCGAGGGGCCGGCGGTCGCGCTTTACCCCGACGGTGAGGACGCGCTCGCGCTGGCACGGGCGCTACGTGGCGCGGACCCGCCGGTGATCGCGCGCATCAACGGCGGCCGGGTGCTGCTTGATCCGCGGACGCTCGGCGACGACGAGGTCGAGCTGGCGATCACGGCGGTGCGCGGGGCGCTAGGGGCACCGCGCTCGCCGGCGCCGGGAGGCTCGCGGCCTCCGGAGGGACCCGGGCGCGAATGAGCTCGGCGCTCGGGGACACCCAGCCGTTCGGCAGCGCCCAGCCGCTGACGCTTGGGACCGCCGGTCACATCGACCACGGCAAGACGGCGCTGATCGGAGCGCTGACCGGCGTGGACACCGACCGCCTGCCCGAGGAGCACGCGCGAGGGATCTCGATCGAGCTGGGTTACGCTGAGCTGGAGCTGCCCTCCGGTCGTCATCTGTCGGTGATCGACGTCCCCGGGCACGAGCGCTTCGTGCGCACGATGGTCGCCGGCGCGACGGGCGTCGATCTCTACCTGATGACGATCGCCGCCGACGACGGCGTGATGCCCCAGACGCGCGAGCACGCCGCGGTGCTGCGAGCGCTTGCGGTCAACGCGGGTGTCGTCGCGATCACCAAGACCGACCTTGCGCAGCCGCAGGATGCGATCCTCCAAGCGGCGGAGCTCTTGCCCGGTTCGCCGGCGGTAGCGGTTTGCGCTCGGACAGGCGAGGGCCTCGAGGAGCTGCGTGACGCCCTCGACGCCGCGGCGTCGAGGGTGAGCGCGGTCAGGGCTCGCAGTAGCTCCGAAGTCCCGGCACGCTTGCACGTCGATCGCGCGTTCACGATCCGCGGCGCCGGGACGGTCGTGACGGGGACGCTGTGGAGCGGGGAGATCAACCGTGGCGATCGGCTCGTCGCGCTTGACGAAGGGCGAAGCGTGCGGGTGCGCGTGGTTCAGGTTCACGACCAACCGGTGCAGCGAGCGGCCGCCGGCCAGCGCGTGGCGGTCAACCTCGCGGGCGTCGCGCTCAGCGAGATCAGGCGTGGCGACGTGCTCGTCCGCGCGGGATCGGATCTCCGGCCCACGTACCTGATCGACGCCCAGCTCGAGCTCGGCGAGCGAGAGCCTGAGCACGGCGACCGCGTGCAGATCCACCATGGCACCCGGGAGAGCCCAGCGCGCCTGGCCTGGCTCGGCGGCCGCTTCTGGCAGGCGCGGCTGCAGCGGCCGCTCGTCGCGGCGCGCGGTGACCGCCTGGTCCTACGCCGGATCGCACCGCCGGACACGCTCGGGGGCGGAGTGGTGCTGCAGGCGCACCCGCGCAAGCACGGGCCTTCGCGTGAGCTGCTGGCGACGCTTGCGCGGCTCGCGGCCGGTGAGGCGGCTGGCGCTGTCGACGGCACGCACGAGTCGGGTTGGCTGGGCTCGCAACGCGAGACCCCTTCCAGCGATTCGCGCACAGCCGCGCGCACGCCCGACCCCCCGACCGCTCCTGCACTCCGACAGCCGGCGCTCGCGCTCGAGCAGCGCCTGCACGAGGCCGGCATCGAGCCGCCACTCGATGCCGAGCTAGACCCCGGCGACCTCGCTGCCCTGCGCGGCGCCGGCCGCGCGGTACGCGTCTCGCGTAACCTCCATTACCACCCTGAGGTCCTGGTGGCGGTCCGCCGGCGCGTGATCGCCCTCGCGCAGCGACAGGGCGGCGCGCTCACCCTCGCCCAGCTACGCGACGAGCTGGACACCTCGCGCAAGTTCGCCCAAGCGCTGCTCGAGCACCTCGACGCCGAGCGGGTGACGATCCGCCGCGGCGAGGAGCACTTCCTGCGCCGGGGTGGCGCTCGGGCGGCACCGAAGTAGCCTCCCGGGCCATATCGCGGGCGGGCGCCGTCCCGTTCGGAGATCAGGACGAAGGTGTCCACTGTAGATTCCGGCGCATGTCCACATGCCTTGTCACCGGAGGGGCTGGGTTTCTCGGCTCCCACCTGTGCGACGAGTTGCTCAAGCGCGGTCATCGTGTGTTCTGCATCGACAACCTCGAGACCGGCTCGCTGGCCAACATCGAGCACATTCGCACCGAGCGCTTCGTCCACCTCAATCTCGACATCACCGAGCCTTACTTCGTGCAGGAGCAGATCGACTCCGTCTACCACCTCGCCTCGCCCGCATCACCGATCGACTACCTGCGCCTCCCGCTGCACACCCTGAAGGTCGGCTCCTACGGCACCCACCACACGCTCGGGCTCGCCAAGCGCCACCGGGCGCGATTCCTGACGGCCTCCACGAGCGAGGTCTACGGGGACCCCCAGGTCCATCCGCAGCCCGAGAGCTACTGGGGGCACGTCAACCCGATCGGTCCGCGCGGCGTCTACGACGAGGCCAAGCGCTACGCCGAGGCGCTGACGATGGCCTACCACCGCCAGCAGGGGGTCGACACCGCGATCGTCCGGATATTCAACTCAGTCCTCGCCGACGAGCAGGTGCTCTACGACGATGGGCGCGAGCTCCGGCGCGAGAAGGTGAGCGAGCTGGCGGCACGCCTGGCGCGCTACGCGGTCGCGGCGGGTTACGTCCCGAAGTCCCAACCCCGCGCGAGCGGAGTCGCCCTCCTGGACGCCGGCTTCTCGCCGGCGATGGAATACCCGCTGGACCACGTCACGGTCCCGGCCTTTACCGACGGGGGGCGAATGGTTGCGGCGCCGGCGTCGTCCCTGATCGCCCACCCCACCGATCAGCGCTGCTACGAGATTCGCACCCGCTACGGACGCTCGGTGCGCGTCACAGGCAACCACTCGGTGTTCGTGCAGGGAGATGACGAGCAGCCCGTCGCCAAGCCCGCGGAAGAGCTGGAAGTGGGCGAACGGATCGCGATCGCCCGACGGATCGAGGTCTCCGAGCGCGACCGCCGCTGGATCAGCATGATCGAGGTGTGGCGCTGGAACGAGCGCGATCCGTGGGATCTGAGCATCGAGTCGCCCGGTCTCGGCGAGCTGGCGTGGGAGCGCCGCTTCGACCTGTTCGGGCTGCTGGTCTCCAAGCACCGCAACGCGGGACCCAACTGGCGTAACGGCGCGTGGACGAAGATCATCCAAATGCGCCGCTCCGAGCGCATACCGCTGCCGTGCTTCTGGCGGCTGGGGATCGAGATGCCCGCGGACGGGAAGGTGCGGATGTGCGTCGCGGGTCCCAGCGTGCCGATGCCGTTGCGCATCGAGGTCACCGACGAGTTGCTGTGGCTGCTGGGCTTGTGGGTGGCCGAGGGCCACTGGCACGAGAAGAGCAACGACGCGTTCCTGACAATCAGCGATGACGCAGCGCTGCTGGCGCGCGCGACGGAGATCATCGAGCGCAGCTTCGGCTTGCGCGTCGTGCAAGCACCAGCGAGCCCGGCGCACGCGGCATCGATCTTCATCCACTCGAAGCTCCTCCTGCACCTGATGGAATTCCTCGGCTTCGGCACCAATCGCAAGCGGATTCCGGGCTGGATCCTCGGCCTGCCGCTGAGTCGCCTGAAGTGGTTC
The DNA here is from genome assembly GCA_030853685.1 of Actinomycetota bacterium. Lineage (GTDB taxonomy): Bacteria > Actinomycetota > Thermoleophilia > Solirubrobacterales > Solirubrobacteraceae > Palsa-465. The sequence continues at coordinate 28,540 of JALYUQ010000002.1, forward strand.
GTCGAGGGATATCGGGAGGGGGATGGGGTGCATTCGGGCGCGACGTTGCAGCAAGCGAAGCGGCACACGTTCACAACGGTGCACGACGAGCTCAAGGACGATCTGATCGTCGCTCTGGCGCGTTTTGGAATCGTCCCGTCGGTCGGTCACAACGAGACCCAGATCAAGCGCAAGACGGGAGACCGCAGGTATCCCTTCTGGATGCTCACCGCTTGCAATGTGTCTCCATGGAGCCCGCTGCACTGGGATCAAGGCGTCGTCCAGCGCCTCGAGGCACGGGTCACCGGCGACCTCGTCTGGCCCCAAATCCGGGAGATCCGCGAGGTCCCCGCGACCGAGCTCGTCTACGACTTCTCCGTCCCGGGCCTGGAGAACTTCTGGGCCGGCACCGGCGTGTGCTGCCGGAATACGTATGGCCCAAAAATGCGCCCCCACGACGGCCGCGCGATCCCCACCTTCCTGCGCCAGGCGCTCCAGAACCGTCCGATCACAGTCTTCGGCGATGGCTCGCAGACGCGCTCGTTCTGCTACGTGGACGATCTGATCCGGGGGGTCATCGCGCTCTCGGAGTCCGGCTTCCACGACCCGGTGAACATCGGCAACCCGCACGAGTTCACGCTGCTGGAGCTGGCCAGCACGGTGATCGAGGTGACCGGCTCGAGCTCGGAGATCGTGTTCGAGGCGCTGCCCACCGACGACCCGCAGGTCCGTCAGCCGGACATCAGCCTGGCGCGCGAGATCCTTGGCTGGGAGCCGGAGGTAGAGCTGGGCGAAGGGCTGCAGCGAACGATCTCGCAGTCCGGAATCGAGCGGCTCACCGGCCCCGCCAGATAGATGCGGGAGCTCCCGGCCCCGGCTCCCCGGGCCCCACCGGCCCGGGACACTCGAATTTGGCCAAGCCCATCGAGTCGCCGGCCCGCAGGCCGGCGATCCGAGCAGAGCCTAATTCGTAACTTCGCTGTCAAGATATCGTTACGCAGTGGGAGTTCTAGTTTTGTCGCGGACGTTCTCCTTCGCCCTGCCGGGCTAGAGGACACTGCGTCGACTGTTGGTTTGAGGGATGAGGGACTGAGAATGTGAGGACCGAGCAATCGAGCGAGAGAGAGGCCGTGGACGGCGCCGCTGACGGGACGCTTCGAGCTCCCGTCGAATTGGTCATGCCCGAGCGGGACGTGAGGCGGGGGCGCCCTCCGCTCCTGTCGGTCCTGCTCGGGCTGGAGACCTTGCGCCGCGTCGCCCGTGTGGGCACGCTGCTCGCGCTGGACTTCCTGGGCGTGGCGGGCGGGCTCTGCACGGGATTGCTGGTCAAGCTCGCCTTCCAAGGGCAGTTCGACCTGGCACTGGTCTGGCGTGAGGCGCGTCCGTGGGTGGCGTTCGCGTACCTCGTGACGGTGCTGATGTTCGCGCGCGCGACGCTCTACGCCGACCGACCCCGTCGCCCCGGGCTCGGCAAGATCGCGACGGCGCTGTTCCAGACGACGATCATCGCGCTCGTGTTCGCGCTGGCCAACGGCGAGCATTTCTCGAGCTACTACATCTTCTATGGATCGCTTTTCTTCGGAACCGTGTACATCGGTGCCCTGCGCCAGCTCCACCTGCTGGTCACCGGCTGGCTGCTCGAGCAGGCCGGCTACCGGCGCCGCGCGCTGCTGGTGGGATCGGGCAAACACATCGAGGCTGTCGCGCAAGCGCTGGCTGACCGCGCGAAGACGCGCGTCGACTTGGTCGGCTACATCTCGCTTACACCGCGCCCCCAGAATGGACTGCGGTCGCTCGGTCTCCTGCACGAGCTCCCCGCCGTACTCGTCGACGAGCGGGTGCAGGAGGTGATCATCGCCGACCACGATTTCCCGCAGGCGAGCGCGGTGGAGCTCGTCGACCTGTGCCACCGGCGGGGGGTGACGGTGCACATCGCGCCCTCGACGATGGAGATCCTGATCGCCCGCGCTGAGTTCGTCCCCGGGCAAACGGTCCCGCTGTTCACGCTGCGTCCGCCGGTGTTCGAGGGGATCGACTACGCGGTCAAGCGCTCGTTCGATCTGATCCTCTCGATCCTCGGGCTGATCCTGATCTCGCCGATCATGCTGGCGATCGCGATGGCGATCAAGCTGTCCTCAAAGGGCCCCGCGCTCTATAGATCATCTCGCCCGGGAATGGCCGGTAAGCCGTTTCACTGCTTCAAGTTCCGCACGATGCGCGAGCACGCCGACCAGGTCCAGGCCGAGCTCGAGGCCCTCAACGAGCAGTCAGGGGCGCTGTTCAAGATTCGCCGCGATCCTCGGCTAACGCGCGTCGGACGGTTCCTGCGCCGCTTCTCGCTCGACGAGCTTCCCCAACTGGTCAACGTGATCCGCGGCGAGATGTCGCTGGTGGGACCGCGGCCACTTCCGATCCGGGACTTCGAGCGCCTGGAGGACTGGCACAAGAAGCGCTACCTGGTGCTACCGGGGATCACCGGCCTGTGGCAGGTCTCCGGTCGCTCGGAGCTCGACTTCGACGATCTCGTCCGCCTCGACTTCCTATACTTGGAGCGCTGGTCGGTGTTCTTGGACCTGTCGATCCTCCTCAAGACGATCCCGGCGGTGCTAATGAGGCGCGGGGCGTTCTGAGCATGCTCGCGCCACGAATGGGCGTTCGAGATCCGGCGATGATCGCGCTCAGGACCTGAGGTCCCCAGCGGCATGCCCCCCACCGACCGCTTCGTAATCAGCTTCGCGGCGCAACCGCCTCAGGAAACGCTCCCCAGCGGGCGCTGGGCCGACACGCTGCGCAACCACTTCGTGGCCGCGTTCCGGGAGCTCGACACCGAAGGCGAGGAGATCGGCGAGCTACAGAATGAAATTGGGTGGTTCCCTGACCGCTCATACGCGGGGCGTACCTACATCCCAGCCGTGGTCCGAAGCACCGAAGGCTACGAGCTGTTCGGGTTCGTGTCCTTCAGCGAAGGGTCTGGGGGCCCCGGCGACTTCGAGGCGCGGATGGATTTCACCTCCGAGCTGGCCGAGTCCAACCCCGGCTGGAAGCTCGACCTCAACGATGACGTGATCGGAAGCTGGCGCGGCGAGGGGGGCGAGACGGCCGACATGACGCTCGTCTGGGGCGTACCGCTGATCCCCGGCGGGGCGATCGTGACGGCGGAGCTCGCGAACCTCGCGGTCGACCAGTGTGAGCTGCTCGACGATCGCTTCACGCTGATCGCAGCCGATAACTACCGCTCGGAGTACCTCGAGGTCAAGCTATGGGATCAGCGCGGCGAGGAGCTGGCGCGCGAGTCGCTTTATGTCGATGACGAGGAAGGGGAAGGGGAAGGGGAATAGGGGACCGGCTCGCGCCGGCCTTGGTTTGGTCAGCCGGCTCCCGTCGGCGCCGACGGGAGCATGCGCTCAGCCTCCTCCTGCGTGAGGGGGAAATGGCACGCGGCGAGGCTCCCGGCGCCCTGGTCTGCGAGCGCCGGCTCCTGGAGCGAGCACCTCGGCTGCGCCTTGGGGCAGCGCGGGTGAAAGCGACAGCCGCTCGGCGGGCTCACGGGACTCGGCATCTCGTCCGAGTGCAGCTGACGCTCCCGGCGCTCGCCAGCAGGGTGCAGGTCCCGGGGTAGTCCCGGTATGGGCACCGCCGACAGCAGCGCCCCCGTGTACGGGTGGCGCGGGAATCGGTACAGGGCGTCGGTCGGTGCGAGCTCGACGATCTGGCCGAGGTACATGACTGCGACGCGGTCGCACATGTGCCGCACCGCCGATAAGTCGCGCGAGATGAAGATGAGGGTCAAGCCGAGCACGCGCCGCAGGTCGCGCAGCAGGTGCAGCAGCTGGGCCTGAGCCGAGACATCGAGCGCCGACGCCGGCTCGTCGGCGACCAGCAGCTTCGGCGCAAGCGCGATCGCGCGGGCGATCCCGACGCGCTGGCGCTCTGCGCCTGAGAGCTCGTGGGGATAGCGGTTGTAGTCCTCGGCACTCAGGCCGACGCGCTCCAGCAGCTCCTGCACGCGGCGCTTGCGCTCGCCTCCGGCGTTGTGGACGTGGATCGCGAACGGCTCGGCGATGATCGAGCCCGCTGTCCTGCGCGGGTTCAGCGATGAGTAGGGGTCCGGGAAGATCATCTGCATCTGGCGGCACAGCGCCTTCAGGCGCGCGCCCTCGCGCGCCGCGATGTCCTCGCCTTCGAACAGGACCTCTCCTTCCGTGGCCACGAGCAGGCGCACGATCAGCCGTGCGATCGTGCTCTTGCCGGCGCCGCTCTCACCGGCGATCCCGAGCGTCTCGCCTGCCATCGCGTGCAGCGAGACGCCGTCGACCGCCTTCACCGCGCCGCTCTGGCTCTGAAATGGGATTGCACCGGTGATCGGGAAGTGCTTGACGAGGTTCCTCACTTCGATCAGCGGCGTATTTCCGGGGCCGGTCATTCGCGACCTCCTTCGTCAACCGCAATGCTGCGGTCATGCGTAGCGTTGAGTCCGGGCTGCGCGAGTTGGCGAAGCGAGGCCGGCGCCTGACCGTCCTGTATGCCGCGCCAGATCTGCGTTCGTACAGCGGGGTCCAGCAGGCAGGCAACCTCGTGCCCGGGTTGGTCGGGGACGGGGTCGAGCTTCGGGTCGATCCACCTGTGCGCGTCCGCCGCGTACGGGCAGCGCGGGTGAAAGTGGCAGCCCGTGGGGCGGTTGATGAGGCTCGGCGGCCGGCCGGAGATCGGGACCAACTCGAGTTCCTCTCCGGGGTGGTGCTCCAGGCTCGGGATCGGCTTCAAGAGCCCCCACGTGCACGGGTGCTGCGGCGTCGTGAAGATGCGCTGCGCCGAGCCGTGCTCGACGATCCGCCCCGCGTACATGACAGCTATTTCCTCGGCGATCTCGGCGGCCACGCCGAGATCGTGAGTGACGATGACGATCGCTATGCCGAGGCGGCGCCGGAGGTCCCCCAGCAGCGCGAGAATCTGCGCCTGCTCGGTTACCTCCAGCGCGCGCGTCGGCTCGTCGGCGATCAGCAGCTTGGGCTCGTTGGCGAGCGCCATCGCGATCATGACCCGCTGGCGCATGGCGCCCGAGAGCTCGTGCGGGTAGCGATCCACGCAGCGGTGGGAGTCAGGGATCCCGACCCGGTCGAGCAAGTCGATCGAGCGGTCACGCGCAGCGGCCTTGGAAACGTCGCGATGGGCCCGGACCGCCTGTGCGATTTGGGAGCCGACCCTGTAGAGCGGGTGCATCGAGGCCAGCGGGTCCTGGAAGATCATCGCGATCTCATTGCCGCGGATCCGGCGCAGCTCGTCGTCGGGTAGGGTCAACAGGTCGCGGCCCTCGAACAGGATCCGGCCGGCGATCTTGGCCTGAGGCGTACGGGGCAGCCCAAGCGCCGTCTCCGCGGCCACGCTCTTGCCCGAGCCAGCTTCTCCCACGATCGCGAGCGTCGCACCGGCTGCAAGCGAGTACGAGATGCCATCGACCGCGCGGACGATGCCGTCCTCGGTGTCGAAAGCGACGCGCAGGTTCTCGACGCTCAGTAGCGGCTCGGTCATCGGCTGCGTATCCCGTAGCGCGCTCGGGGGTCCAGATATGCGTTGATGGTGTCGGCGATGACGTTCACCACGACGATGAGCATCGCCGCCAGCAGCACGGTCCCCTGGACGATCGGGAAGTTCGCGTGCAGGATGGCGTCGTAGTTCAGGCGCCCGATCCCGGGGATGTCGAACACCGTCTCGGTGATCAGCACCCCTCCGAGCAGGACACCGATCTCGAGGCCGAAGATCGTGAGGACCGGGGTGAGCGCGGAGCGCAGCCCGTGGAGGAAGATCACACGCCGTTCGGACAGGCCCTTGGCGCGCGCGGTGCGGATGTAGTCCTCGCCCATCGCCTCCGACAGCCTGGCGCGCAGCAGCCGCGAGTAGATCGCTGCGAAGCTCGCGGCGAGCACCAACCAGGGCAGGATCAGCGAGCCGAGCCACTTGCCGGGGTTGACCGTCAGACCGGCGTACGTGTTCGCCCCCGGGAGCAGCGGGAGCTTGCCGACGGCCGAGCTGAACAGGAAGAGGACGATCAGAGCGAGCCAGAAGACGGGCATCGAGACGAGTACGAGCGCGGTGCGCATCGCTACGCGGTCGAGCCTGGTGCGGCGCCCCAGCGCCGAGATCATCCCGACGGGAATGCCGGCGAGCACCCACAAGAGCCCCGCGCCGGCCGCGAGCGAGAGCGTCGCCGGTAGCCGGCCCGCGATCAGGCTCTTGACCGGCGCCTCGCTGTAGTAGCTGTAGCCGAGGTTGAAGTGCAGGACGATCCCCTTCATGTAGTCGATGAACTGCGTAAAGACCGGCTTATCGAGCCCCAGCTCGTGGCGGACGTGGACGATCGCCTGCGGGCTTGCGCCCCGTCCGGCACGCAGGGTCGCCTGGTCCCCGGAGGGAAGGACGTTGAAGAGCACGAACGTTAATGCGCTGACTGCGAGCAAGAGCACGATGCCACGCAGGACACGGCCGATGATGTAGGCGGTCATAGGTGGAGACGGGCCTTCCGGGAGCGCGGCGCCGCCCGCGCCCCTGGACGCCAAGCTCATCGTCTCCTCGCCCCTGGGCGCAGTGCGTCCAGCAGGCCATCGCCGGCCAGATTGAACGCGAGCGCGGTGAGCAGCAGGGCAATGCCGGGGAAGACCAGCAACCACCAGGCGCTGCTGAGGATCGGGACCGCGTCGGAGATCATCTGTCCCCAGCTCGCGCTTGGAGGACGGATACCCACGCCAAGAAACGACAGCGCCGCCGCCAGCAGAATGCTCTGCCCCGCCAGCAGGCACGAGTAGGCGGCCAACGGAGTGAGCAGGTTGGGCAGCACCTCATGGAGCAGGGTCCGCCAGGTCGAGGCACCGAGCGCACGCGATGCCGCGATGAACTCCTGCTCGCACAGTGACAGCACCTGCCCGCGCACGATCCGCGCGACGTACGGAAAGCTGCTGATCGCGATGATGAAGATCAGCGTCCCCGCACCCGGTTCGATCAGCCCACCTACGCATCCACCCTCGCCGCACGCGGCGCCGAGTCCGAGCCCGAGCACGAGTACGGGGAAGGCCAGGAGGACGTCGACCGCGCGCATCAGCAGCGTGTCCTTCCAACCGCCGTAGAAGCCCGCGAGCAGGCCCACGACGGTGCCGATCGCCGCCGCGATGGCGGTGCCGGCGATTGCAACCTCCAGCGACGCGCGAGTGCCGTAGATCACGCGCGCCAACACGTCGCGACCGAGCCGGTCCACCCCGAACGGGTGCGCGCCGCTGGGACCGGTGGGGTCGCGGAAGGCGTTGAGCGCGCTTGGGCTCTGGACGCCCGGCCCAGAGACGCCGGCGATGTCGACGATCAGCGGCGCCGCGACCGCGACAACGATCAGCAGGACGATGAATCCAGCCGAGACGATCGCCACCCGGTCGGCGCGAAACCGTGCCAGGACGAGCTGCAGCGGTGAGCCTGCGCCAATGCTCTCAGGGGCGAGCGCGACGCTCGCCTGCGAGTCCAGCAGCAGCTCTGGCGCACCAACGCTCATCGGCTAGTCGGGCTTCCGGGCCTCGATCTGCATCCCTCCATCAGAAGCGGGATACCACACTCCGCGGCCGGTGTCATTCATCGTCGATCCGCTCGCAACGAAGCAGAGCCTGGTGGATACCCTCTCGCGAGCGGCCCTCGTAGCTCAACGGATAGAGCACGCGCCTCCTAAGCGCGGGATGCAGGTTCGATTCCTGCCGGGGGCATTATTTACAGCCTCGGCTCGGGTGGGGGAGGGCTCATCGCGGCACTGAGTGCTCGCACCCGCGCGCTCAGCGTACAGCCAGCGTCAGCAGTACAGCGCTGGCAGCGGGAAGCCTCACCGAGTAGGTCCCGTGCGAGGGGGAGAGAAGCGCCAGCGCCGGGCGCCCGGTGAGCTTCGCGGTATACGTGCGATCACCGAAGCTCAGCCCGTCGAGGCTGACCCCCGCGGTCGCGTCCACCGCCGGTGCCCGTAGCCACTGCGCGAGCGCCCGCCCGCTGGCGGCGGGGATGCGCAGGCTGAGCGCGTGCGAGGAGCGGTAGTCCTTGTTGATCAAGACGACGCGGATGTGGGCGTCGGGCCCGCGCGTGGCCCAGACCTTGACCGGGCCCCCCGGTGCGCTGACGCTCGAGAGCCGCGAGCCGGGCGGGGCGGCGAGGGCGAACATCAAGAGGCCGTAGTACTCAGGGTGCACGACCGCGCTGTAGCGCCCGTGTGCATGCCTGAAGGAAAATAGCTCGTAGCGCGCGCCCGGGAGCGTGTGCAGGTTGACTCCCTGGACGCCCACGCGGGCCATCGAGAAGAGCGTGTCCAGCGCCCACAGCGCCGAGGCAAAGGTGTTGGAGACAGCGCTCGTGCCAGAGCACGCCACGGAGTTCATCTCCCCGACGCGCAGCGGCAGGCCCCTGGCCCTTGCCACCGCCAGCGCCGGGGCGATGCTCTGTGAAAGCCCCTCCGAGGAGGAGTCCTTCAGCAGATTGGGGATCGTCGCGTAGCTGGGCGAGGCGGGGTCGCTCACGCAGCCGCGCAGCGGATAGCGGTGGACAGTCACCACGCGCAGTCGGCGCTGAGCGTCGATGAATCCGCCAAGGCCCTTAAGCCAGCTCGTCTCCGCAAAGGCCGGTCCCGCCAGCGGCAGGCGGGGCAGCACCCTCGCCCAGCGGGTGAAGTTCGCGCTGAACTGCTGAAGGTCATAGCGCCCGCTGCGCGCGAGGACCGCTCGCCCGCCCCGCACGCGGTAGTAGGGCAGCACGCCGTAGAGGTCGGCTTCGTTACCGATCTCGAGCGCGGAGATGTACCTGCGCCCGATCCCCCGCTCAAAGGCCTGCCCCTCGGCGGCGGCCAGATCGGGGCGCCCTGCGGCTAGGTTGACGCCGAGGATGAGGTGCGCGTGCAGCGCGCCGGCCAGCGTACGCACGCTCGAGAGCCAGCCCTTGCTCAAGTCGTAGTTGACCCCCGGGGGCCTCACCGCGCCGCCAAGCGGGTACCAGGTCCTATCGGTGCTGTCCCCGCCGACCCGCAGCACCGGGGCCTGCCCGGGGGCCAGGTCATGAAGCAGCGTCTCGAAGACCGGGTTGACCGCGCGCGGGTCGTGGCCGGTGTAGTCATAGAGCGCGGGGTACTCGACTGAGACCCCGACGAAGCCCGGAGCGATCGGCGCGCCGGTGGTCCGGCCTGAGACGCTTGCAAGCGCAGAGGGGCGTGCGGGCTTTCGCGCGCGCGCGCCGGGGGCCAGCCAGAGCGCGAGCGCCAGTGCTAGCGCCGCCAGGACCAGGATTGGGCCTGGGCCGCGGTGCACGCCTGGCAGTGTCGCAGGTTTCGGCCCCCCCGCCGACCGATGCGGTTCACGAGCAGACAACGCGACTACTGCTACCGTCCCGCCTCCTCGTGTCCGAGAGCACATTGGAAGCACCGCCGGCTGACGAGACGGCGATCCCGGACCCCTCGCCCGCGCCGACCCCGTGGACGCTGCGCGCGTTCGTGCGCGGGCATCCCTGGTGGACGATGGCGCTCGGGGTGGTCGTCGTCTCGGCGATCCTGTTGCTGTGGGCCGGAACGCGGCCCGGCTTTGACCCCTACGGATGGCTCGTGTGGGGCTATCAGACGCTGCACCTCAGCCTGGACCTTGGTGGCGCGCCCTCGTGGAAGCCCCTTCCATATTTGTTCACGGTGCCCTATGCGCTCGTAGGCCACTACGCGCTGACGCTGTGGATGGTGAGCGCCGTGGCGATCTCGCTGAGCGGAGCGATCTTCGCAGGCCGGATCGCGTACAGGCTCACCGGCCCCGGGCCCGATCGCCAGCGCGGCTCCGATCGCGAGTCCGGCCCCGGCCCCGAGCCCGGTCCGAGCCTCGATCGCGAGCGCCGTTACGCCGCGATCGTGGCGGCCGTGTTCGCGGGCTTGGCGGTGCTCGGGATGGAGGACTACACGCACGACATCCTCAGCGTCCAGTCGGACCCGATGATCGTCGCCTTCGTCCTGGCGGCAGTCGACTCACATCTAGGTGGTCACCCGCGGTGGGCGTTCGCGTTCGGCGTGCTCGCGTCGCTCGGGCGTCCGGAAGCATGGCCGTTCACCGGGCTGTACGCGATCTGGGCGTGGCGCTCGATCCCCTCGATGCGATGGCTCATCTACGCGGGGCTCGCCCTGATCCCGCTGATGTGGTTCGGGATCCCGGTGCTGTCGGGCAATCCGGCGAACGTCGCGGGCAACCTCGCGCTCAAGTCCCCGCGCGAGCTGCACCAGAACAAGATCCTCGGGACGTTGGGGAGGTTCACCGAGCTCGAGTACCTGCCCGTCTGGCTGGCGGCGCTGTTCGCGGTCGCGTGGGCATTCGTGCGGCGCAATTACCTCGTCTTGATTCTCGCGGCGGGGGTGGTGGCCTGGCTGGTGGTCGAGATCGCGTTCGCGCTGCACGGGTTCCCGGCGCTATCGCGCTACGTGATGCCGGCCGCCGGGGTGGCGATCGTCCTCGCCGGCGTGGGCGTCGGCTGGGCTTTGTACGAAGTGCCGAGGATCATCCGCGGCGTTCCCAGATGGGCCGGGGTTCCGGTTGTCGTGGTTCTTCTCGCAAGCTTGGTGCCCGGAGCGATGGCGCGCGTCAGGGCTGAGCGCAGCGATCTGCGCCACGAGCGTGGTCGCACGCACGAGATCGCATTGCTGCAGACGACGATCGATGCCCTGGGGGGCTACCAGCACATCCGCCGCTGCGGCGAGCCGGGCACCGACGTAGAGTACGTGAGCGCGCTCGCGTGGTTCGTGAAGATGGACGTCGGCTTTGTCGGCCATCTTCCAAAGGTCGAGCTCCGAAAGAAGTATCCGATCGTGCTCTTCACGCCGCTGGTGCACGGTGGCTGGACAGTCCTACCCTGGCACACGCTGCGCTCCAAGCAGGCTCGCTGCCGCGGACTGAAGGCCACCTTCGTGGTCAAGCCCCACCATCCCCGCGGCGTCCTCATCCGCCGCCGATGAACGTTCGAGCCGGGGGCAGGCTCAACGTCGCCGATCGCCTGCGAGGGCGCACCGAGCTGAGCGTCGCGGCGGGCCTGCTCGCGATCTCGGCGCTGATCGTGCTTTGGGCTCGTACCCGTCCCGGATTCGATCCCTACGGCTGGCTCGTGTGGGGGCACGAAACGATCGTAGGAGCGCTGGACACCAACGCCGCGCCGTCGTGGAAGCCCCTCCCGTACCTGTTCACCGTCCCCTACGCGCTCGCCGGTCATTACCAGATGTGGCTATGGATGATCACCGCCGTGGCGGTGTCGCTGAGCGGCGTGGTCTTCGCCGCCAGGATCGCGTACCGCCTGACCGGCGCGGCCCCCGAGCGACGCTGGGCGGCGGTGATCGCCGCGGTCTTTGCCGGCATCGCGCTGCTCGGCCTGCGCGACTACTCGCACTACGTGCTCAGCGCACAATCCGATCCGATGATCGTCGCCTTGTGCCTGGGCGCGATCGACTCGCACTTGTCCGGGCACCCGCGGTGGGCGTTCGCGCTCGGCGCCCTGGCTGGGCTGGGACGCCCGGAGGTGTGGCCGTTCCTCGGCCTGTACTCGATCTGGGCCTGGCGCGCGATCCCGTCGATGCGATGGATGCTAGCCGCCGGCGTGGCGCTGATGCTCGTGCTCTGGTTCGGGATCCCGGCGCTCACCTCCAGGACCTTCTTCGTCGCCGGGAGCAATGCTCTGCACTCCGGGCGCGCGCCCCACGGCAACAAGGTGCTCGTGACGATCGACCGCTTCTTGGACCTCCACGAGACGGCGCTGGAGCTCGCGGCTCTGCTCTCGGTGGTGCTCGCGCTACGTCGCGAGCACGGCCGGGACCACGTCGTGCTGGGCATCGCCGCCGGGGTACTGGTCTGGATCGCGATCGAGATCGCGTTCGCGATCCACGGCTTTCCCAGTCTGGGGCGCTACATGTGGGAACCTGCCGCCGCGATGGTCGTGCTCGCCGGCGTGGCGGTCGGGCGCCTGCTGGCCGGTGTACCGGTCGGGCTCCAGGGCGCCGGCGTGGCAGCTGGGCGCCAGGTCGCCGGGACACCGCGCTTCGCGCCGTCGGCGAGCGCTGCAATCGGGGCCGTGCTCGTCGTGCTGGCCCTCGCCAGCCTGGTCCCTGCCGCGGTGTCTCGCGCGCGGACCGAGCGCCACGACCTGGGTGCTCAGCGCGTGCGGACCAGGCAGCTCGATCGCCTGGCCGGCGTCATCAGCCGGCTCGGGGGCGCGGCCAGGCTGCGTGCCTGCGGTGAGTCGTTGACGCGCTTGGAGGACCAGACGGTCCTCGCATGGGAGCTGAAGGTGAACGTCGCTACGGTGGGCTACAAGTACGGTCCGGCGATCGCTAGCAAGCGCCCGGTCGTGCTCTTCACGCCCCGGCGCAGGGGCTGGAAGGTCCAGGCGTACCACCAGACGCTGCCCCAGTGCCGGCGCCTGCCGACCTGAGCGTCGCCCTTCGCACTGCCGGCACCGAGCGGCGCGGGCGTTCACCCTCGCACTGCCCGCGCCGACCGGCCGCAAGCGTCACCCGCCCGTCACGATTCGCGGTCCGGACGATCTGGGTAGAGCTCGTCGATCGTGCAGAGCGCGAGAAACGGCGCCTGCGCGGCACTCTCGATCGATGCCGAGCCACCCTGTAGGCGGTCGCAGATCGCGAGCACGCCGCAGACCCGGTGCCCTTCCGCGTGAAGGACCTCCAGCGCACGGATCGCTGAGCCGCCGGTGGTGAGCACATCCTCGACGAGCATGCAGCGCTCCCCGGCAAGCAGCGGCGGCCCCTCGATCCGCCGCGAGAGCCCGTGCTGCTTGGCCTCCTTGCGCACGAAGAAGGCTTTCACGCCGGCGCCCCCGGCCAGCGCCGCACACGCGATCGGGTCCGCTCCCATCGTCATGCCCCCCACGGCCGTCGCACCCCATGTCCGCGCCTGCCCGGCGACGAGCTCCGCGAGCGCGCTGAATCCGCGCGGGCGCAGGATCGCGCGCTTGGCGTCGACCAGGTACTGGGCGCGTCGCCCGCTTGTCAACTGCACCTCCCCGATCACGAGCGCGTGCTCGCGAAGCTCGGCGAGCAGGTCCGCGCGCGCGGACCCCATCGACCGCACCGGCTCCGCCGATCGCGCGGGGCCCACCGAGTCAGTCGTAGACGTCAACCCCGTCGCCGTATCTCAACCAGTCGAAGACCGAGCTCGCGTCGGTGATCGGCAGCCGCATGCAGCCGTGGCTGGCGGGATAATCGGGCGCGGGGTCATAGCCGTGGATCGCGTAGCCGCCATAGAAGAAGTCCGAGTCGTACATGCCGTCGGGCAGGTAGCCCGGGACGCGGCTGTAGACGCGGAAGTTGCCGAGCACGGTGGGCGTGGACGGCTTGCCGGAGCTGATCGGGTAGATCCAATCGACGCGTGAGCCGTGGATCAGCGCCAGTAGCTGGTCACGGAGGTCGCCCTCCGCGTGCGTGCCGTGGCGCGGGTATCGAACCTTGAACTGACCCCAGCCGTCGAGCAGGAAGCTCGTCGTGCGAACGTCGATCGTCTGGGAGGTGCCCCATCCGAGCAGCCGGTGGTAGGCGTCGAGCGCAAGGCCCGTCCCCTGGTCATAGACGCCGCTCTGTGGGGTGTAGATGTGAAGCGCCGCCAGACGCTGCTGTACGAGTTGGACGAAGCGCCCGGTGGACCCGAAGCCGACGTGCTTTTCAAGCACCTCGAGGTACCGGCGGCCCCTAATACCATCGAGCGTGCTCGTGCGCTGGTGGCGCACGAGCACCGTCATCTCGCCTGTGCCCGGGCTCGCCAGGTACGCGGAGAAGTGGCCGTAGGTGCCGTTGCGAGAGCGTCTGATCCGCAACCGATCGGACTTGACCAGCCGTCCGCCGAGGAACACGCGCACGGTCACCCACTGCCCGGAGACGAACGGGCGTACGACGCCACCGACGTGCAGGCCGCGCCCGGGGACGGTTACCGCGTGGTGCTTGACGAAGAAGACGCCGCGTAGGTAGAGTCGGAGCGAGCCGGTCGCCGGTTGGGCGGTCGCAGTGGTCGCGGTGCTCGCTCGCGCGCGCACCGGACGTGTAGCCGCGGTGCGCCGCGTCTGGCCGGACCGCGTGGTGGCGCCCGACGCCGCGGGGACGAGCAGTGTGAAGAGGGTGAGGGCGCACAGGCACCTGAGCATCCGCGACATGAAGCCTGAGTAAATCACGTCGGACCGCCTGCGTCCAGCGCCGGGCGCGGCGGGCGGCGCGGAGAGAGCGGACCGGTGATGGCTGCGATCACGAGCAGTGAGGCGACCGTCAGTGCGAGGACCGCGCCGGCGCTCCAGTGCTGGTCGACCCCGAGCGCGAGGGAGTTGTTGAACGAGTGCAGTGCCATGCAGGGGTAGAGCGAGCGAGTGCGCCAGCGCACCAGGCACAGGACGAAGCCAAGCAGCCCCAGCAGGACGAGATAGCGTGGGGACGTCGAGCCGGCATGGGCGAGCCCGAACAGGATTCCTGTCAGGATCGCCGCAATCACGGTTCCGCTGTTGCGCCCGAAGACCGTGATCCTCCAGCGGCGCAGGACGCCGAAGATGAAGCCGCGGAAGAAGGTCTCCTCCGCCATCGGCGCGATCACGCACACGTAGACGGTAGCTGCGACCAGCGCCGCGGTGCCCCCGCTCGCCCCCAGTTCGGTCGGCAGCTTCTCGCTGGGCAGCGACAGCAAGGACGCGTAGAGAGCGGTCAGCACGTAGTACGCCACGCCAGCGACCAGGAACGCCGTCAACGCGAGGCAAAAGGGCAGGCGCCGAAAGCCGAAGTCCTCCGGGCGCGGGCGCCCGTGCAACGCTGCGAAGTAGAGCGCCGCGGCGACGAACGCCAATTCCAGCGCCACGTTGCTGATAATGCTGACGACAGGCGCCGGATGAGCGATGCTGGAGCCGCCGGCCTCGCCGGCGAGGTCTACGACAATGCTCGCGACAGCCCCCAGTGCGAGTCCGAGCACGATCGCGGCGGGCGCGGTCCAGAGCGCCCAAGGTGGCTCGTCGGGGCCGCAGGGGGGCCGCCCGCGGCCGAGGGATTGGAGCGAGAAGGGCTCTGGCTCGCCTTGGGGCGGGGGCACGCTCGGGGTCACTGTGCGCCGAAGGTTAGGGTTTCGCCGTCCTCACCCGAGCTCGGCCAGGGTCGCGATCGTCCGCACTCCCGGCGGTCCTGAGCTCCGGTCCCTGCGGATCAGCACGGGCTCGATGCACGCCCCGCGAGCGCCCTGGACGTCCTCCTCGATGCTGTCGCCGACGTGAATCGCGTGCCTTGCCGCGACGCCGGCGACACCGAGTGCCTGCTCGAAGATCGCCGGCGAGGGCTTGCGGGCGCCGGCCACCGCAGAGCACACGATGCCGTCCAACAACGGCGCGAGTCCGGCGGCCTCCAGCACGCCACTCAGCGACGCGTCCCAGTTGCTGAGCACCACTAGGCGCTGGCCGCGGGCGCGTGCCCCGGCCAGTGCCGGCACGGCGTCCGGGAAGGCGGTGAAGTGAAGCGAGGCGAGCAGCGCGCCGGTCAGCGCCTGCGGGGAGACCGCGGTCATCGCGTCGGAGGCTGGCAATGCGCCACGCAGCACCTCGGCGCAGCGGGCACGCAGGTCGGCGAGGCTCGCCGCGTCTGCGCCTTCGCCGAGGTGGGCCCGGTAGTAGGCGATCTCCGCGTCGATCGCGTCCCGTGCCTGTCCGCTTGACAAGGTGAGCCCGAAGCGATCCGCGAGCACTTGGCGCAGCCGGGGCGCGGGCGGCTCGAGTGCGAGCAGCGTGCCCAGCGCGTCCAGCAGGATCGCGCCGGGTCCAAGGAGATGAATTGCGCTTTGCACTGCTCGTGCATGATGACCCTCCCGGCTACACTGCGCGTGTCCTTTCCCGGCGCCCGGGCCGCGCGCTGCGCGCGGCGCCACCGCCACCGTTGTCATGGTCCCCGCCAGCCCCCCCCAGCCCACGCGCGAGCTCCAGCCGGTGCCATGAGCCGGCGCGAACGACAGCGACGCCGGGAGCACCACCGCGGCTCGCCCCTCAAGCAGGCGCTCGTCCTGGGCACCGTACTGACGATATGCGCCGTTGCGCTCGGCGCGCTGGGAGCCGTCGGATGGGTGGTGTCGGTCGCCGACTCGGCGCCCAACATCAACCAGCTCAGGGCGCAGGAGCCCGGAGCGCTGTCGCAGGTGTTCGCCGCCGACGGCTCGTTCCTCGGGTACATCCAATCGGACACCCTGCGCACTCCCGTCACGAGCAGCGAGATCCCGAACACGCTCAGGCAGGCGACGATCGCGATCGAGGATCGGCGCTTCTACCAGCACGGTGGGGTGGACTACCAGGGCATCCTGCGCGCGGGTGTCAAGGACATATTCAGCGGTGCCAAGACGATTCAGGGCGGCTCCACACTGACGATGCAGCTCGTCGACAACATCTACCTGATCAAGGCGCACCACAACCTCAAGTACAAGATCGTCCAGGCCAAGCTCGCGGAGGAACTGGAGCGCAAGGAGAGCAGGGCGAAGATCCTCACCCAGTACCTCAACGACGTCGACTACGGAACCCTTGGCGGCCAGACGGCGTACGGAGTCGGCGCGGCGTCGCAGCTCTTCTTCGACAAGCCCCCGTCCAAGCTCGACCTCGCGCAGGCGGCGCTCCTGGCGGGCTTGCCACAGGCCCCTTCTGAGTACAACCCGGTTACTCACCAGGGGTTGGCCACAGCCCGCCGCCACAGCGTCCTTCAGGCGATGGTCAGCTCGGGCTACATCTCGCAGGCGCAAGCCGACACCGCCGACGCGGCGCCGCTGGAGGTCCACCTCAACAACCACTACAGCGTGCACTCCGAGCCGTACGTATTCGACTACGTCAGGCAGGCGCTGAACCGGGAGTACTGCCCCAAGCAACCAACTTCGAATCGCTGTCCGAAGGTCGATCAGGGTGGGCTGAGGGTCTACACGACGATCGACCCGGCCAAGCAGGCGCAAGCGTTCCAGGCGATCGCGGCGCACGAAGGTCAGCCCGGCGACCCGGCGGCCGCGGTGGTGACCGTCGACCCGGGCACGGGCCACATCCTCGCCATGGCGACGTCCTCGGCCTACGGCATGACGAACGGGAAGACGACCTTCGACTACGCCACGCAAGCGCTCCGACAGACCGGCTCGGCGTTCAAGGTCTTCGTGCTGATGACGCTGATCCACGACTTCGACGGCGACCCGGACCAGACCTACTACAACTCGCACGAGCTGTCCCCCGGCTGGCTCCCGGCCTATCCCACCTACCACGTCCAGACCGCCGAGAAGGGCTACCAGGGGAACATCAACGTAACCAAGGCGACTGCCCTTTCCGACAACACCGTGTTCGCCCAGCTCGACGCCGACGTGACGCCCGAGAAGGTGCGCAGCACCGCCTACGCGATGGGCATCACCTCCCACCTCTACGCGCTGCCGTCCGAGGGCCTGGGCGCGGTCGGCGTCTCCCCACTCGAGATGGCCGACGCGTACGCGACGCTCGCAAACGGCGGCTACCACATCCCCCCGACGGCGATCACAAAGGTGGCGTTCCCCAACGGTACCGTCAACAAGGAGGTCGGCAACCCGCCGCGCACGCAGGTGTTCACCAGCGGCGAAGCGTACGCGGCGACCAAGGTCCTCAAGGGCGTGATCACGAGCGGGACCGGAACGGCCGCACAGTACGGCTGTCCCGCCGCGGGCAAGACGGGGACGACCAGCAACTACACCGACGCATGGTTCGTCGGCTACACCCCACAGCTCTCGACCGCGGTCTGGGTCGGCTATCCGAACGACACGAGCTCGATGAACGACGTCAACGGGCTCGGGCCGGGCTACGGGGGCACGCTCTCCGCACCGATCTGGCACGACTACATGGCGCAGGCGAGCGGCGGCTACTGCGGCGACTTCTCGAGCCCGACCGATCCGTTCCACGGCAGCGCGTTCTCCGGTAACCACACCACCGCCGCCAGCGCCGGCTCTAGTCAAGGGGGCCAAGGCGCGTACGGGCCCGGTTCAGGCTCGTCGAGCACGACCTCCAGCACGCCGTACACCTACACGCAGCCCAACCCTGGCTCTCAGCAGCCGCCCTCGCACTCGGGCGGCGCGGGAATTGGACCTGGACCGGCCGGAGCCACGCCCGGGACGCCACCGGGCAACAGAGGCTCGACACCGACACCGACACCGACACCGACACCGGCGCCGGGCAGCAGATCCGGCGGAGCCCCCCCGGGCGCGACGCAAGGCGGGACGCACCACTAGTACATTCCGGCCAACATGCCCAAGGAAGAGAAGGTCGAGCTCGAAGGCGAGGTCGTCGAGGCGCTGCCCAACGCGATGTTCCGCGTCAAGCTCGACAACGACCACCTCGTGCTAGGGCACGTAGCGGGAAAGATGCGTCGCTTCCGGATTCGCATTCTTCCGGGCGATCGCGTTCGGGTCGAGCTCTCGCCGTACGACCTCGACCGCGCCCGGATCGTCTACCGCCATCGCTGATCCGGCGCAGCCCGGCACCAGCGGATCGTGCGCGAGCCTGAGGCCGCCGAGCGACGGATCGTGCGCGAGCCTGAGCTGATCGAGACGCTGCGACGGACGCTCGCGCCCGGAGGCCCACGCGTACTGCGCTGGCTGGGCGACGACGGTGCCGTCGTGCGCGCCGGCGGCTATGCGGTGACCTCGGTGGACACGATGATCGACGGGGTTCACTTCCGCAGAGATCAGCTCTCGGCGCAGGAGATCGGGCACCGCGCGCTCGCGGGGGCGTTGTCGGATCTCGCGGCGATGGGCGCGGAGGCCGGCGAGGTATACCTGGCGCTTGGCTTACCGGCGCAAAGCGGGCCGGATTACCTGCTCGCGCTCCTCGCCGGCGCGCAGGCGCTCGCACATCGCGCCAAGGCCGTAATCGCCGGGGGTGATTTGACCCGAGCGCAAGCCCTCACGGTGTCGTTCACCGTCGTCGGGTGGACCGCCGACCCCGGCGCTCTGGTCGGCCGCGACGGGGCGCGGCCGGGTGACCTGGTGGCGGTCACCGGGGCGTTGGGCGCAGCCGGAGCAGGGCTCGCGGTGCTCGACGGACGGGTCTGCTCCGACGATCATTTATCAGAGGCCACCGTACGGGCGCTTCGCAATAGCTACGCTCGTCCAGAGCCCCAAATCCTCAAGGCGCGCGCACTGTCAGTAGCAGGAGCCCGGGCGATGATCGACCTCTCTGACGGCCTTGCCACCGATGCGGGGCACATCGCGCGCGCCAGCGGGATGGCGATCGAGCTCTCGCTGCGCTCGCTCCCGCTCGCCGACGGCGTAACGCGGGCGGCGGCGCAGCTCGGGGTCGATCCGCGCTCGTTCGCGGCGAGCGCCGGCGAGGACTACGAGCTCTGCGTCTGCATCCCCGCCAGCTCGCGCCACATCGCCGAGCAGGCCGTGCCCAGCCTCACGTGGATTGGCAGCGTGCTCACGGGCCCCGCCGGAGTCAGGTTCACCGACGCGGCGGGGGAGCTGTCTGGATACGAGCACTCCTTCTGATCTGAGAGTTCACCGCGCGCCCCTCACGCCAGCGCCGAAGCGGCGCCGAGCGGCGTCACCTCCTGCAGGCGCGCGAACACGATGATGCGCTGGGCCGCACTGTAGAGAGGGTTGCAAGCCGACAGCACGAGGCGCTCGTAGCCCACGTTGTCGACAACCCACAGTGCGGTGGGCAGCACGATCTTGGTGTACTGGACGACGTAGGTGAACTTCGCGTAGCGCATCTTCAATACGATCTGATCACCAGGTCGAAGTTGGTCTATCTTGCGGAACGGCTCGAGGTAGGTCGTGCGGTGGCCGGCAATCCCGACCGTCTGGCCCAGCCCGGGCAGCGAAGTGCTCGGGTAATGCCCCGGCCCCTGCTCGAGGTCTGTCTCGCCGGTGCCCTCCACGACGTTGAAGCTCGCTCCGATCCTGCCGATGACGATCCTCCCGATTGCGTCCCCGGCTTGGACCTGGCGCTGCTCGAGGCGCGCCAGGTACGCGATCCGCTGGCTCATCGAGGTGAGGTCCCCGAGCGCGCCGCGCTCGAGCTGAGAGAGCGGCGCGGTCTTGTAGCTGAGAAAGTGCCGATTGACCTCGCTGCTCTTGATCATCCCGATCACGGCGGTCAGCGGTTCCTGCCAGACGAGCGTCACGCCGGCATCGAGCAACAGCACCGCGCCCGAGATCAGCAGCACCGACGAGATGTCGCGGATCAGCCGCCTCATCGGCGCAGCGTTGACTTGGTGGCGCCCAACGATCCTGGACCGGCGTAGGTGATCGGGCCGCGGACGGTGACCCCAACTGCCGGCAGCGGACGCTCTTCGCGCGCTGCGCGGAGTGCGATCGCGATCACGCTGACCACACAGCCCAGGACGACGCTCCACTGCAGCGCGGCCAGCACCCCAACCTGGCCCCCGGCGAGCAGCAGTACGCCGTTCCAGGCAAGATCTGGGGGAGATAGGCCCAGGGCGTCGGCGTAGTGGAGCGCCACCAGCACCGGCAAGATCAGCCCGGCGAGCACGAGCACGAGCATCAGCGCTGCTCGCAGGCGCACCCGTGCTCCGGCCACCCACATCCAGAGGTGAAGGGCAGGGACAATCAACGCGGCGGCAAAGGGGTTCGAAGCCCAGATCGCGAGCGACACGACGCACAGCACGAGCGCCAGCCCGGCTGCGGCTCCTGGATCTGGGGCACCGATCGCGAATTTCCGCAAGCAGGTGAGCGACGCAACGATCAAGACCGCGACCGCGACCAGCACGGCGACGCCGGCGCCATGCAAGGGCACCGTACCCGCCCCGACGGGACCGGGCGGTGCGATCGCGATCAGCCCGATTGCCCTGCAGGCCAGCACGAGCGCCAGCGCCAGCGCGAACGGAAGCGCCCCCGCGAGCACCCAGAGCACTCCGCGGCCGATCGAATACCCCCGCCGCCGCGCGCGGGCGGCGCCATCGATGGCGGCTGCGAGCACCGGCAAGATCAACGCCAGCACCAGCAGCCGGATCGCCCAGGCGGGAATCACCTTGCCGTCGAAGAGCAGGTACGCCGAAGGGGCGGGAACCGCGGGCGCACCGTCGAGCGCGCTGACCGCCTCCAAGGTCGTGCGACCGAGCGCCCCGATCCGTGCCGCCGAGACCATGGCATCGGCGCTGGGGCGCCGTTCCCCGGACACGGACAGAAGGACCGCCGGCACCCCGCGAGGGCCGAACGGTCCCTGCTCTGAAACCGTCAGCGGAAAGGCCAGGCGGGCAATCTGGCCGGCCAGGCTGGTGGCGCCCGGGCGCAGGCCGGCTTGCGAGCCCAAGGCAGCGGCGATCGTGTTGCGGAGCATCGGCGGAGCCACCTGCTCCCCATCGGAGAAGGGGTCGACGATTGGATCGCCGAGCTTGGTCCCGGCCAGGTTCCCGAGCACGATCACCGCGTCTGTGCCGCTGGGAAGGCTGCGGGCGAGTGCTGCGCTCCCGGCGCTCCCGTCCGAGCCGCTCGTGGAGACGAGCACGATCGTCCGGTGCAGGCTCTCGCCGGAGAGCACTCGCGCCAGCTCTAGCAGCGTCGCGGTCCCCGAGAGCCCGTCCGTGGCGGGCGCGCTCAGCGCGTCCCGGGGGGCGAGCACGACGATGCTTCCGGACGCGAACGCCGCTTGGGACCCCGCTTGTGAGGCGGTGACGGTTTGCAGCCGCCGGGACCCCTCGGCGGTGGCGGCGCCGAACGTGCGCGTTGAGACGCTGAAGCGATCCTGGCGCAGCGCGCGCGCCACATAGCGGGCGACGCCGCTGTCGCCGGCCGATCCGGGCCGGCGATCGGGGTAGTTCTTCGACAGGGTGCTCATCGTCGAGTAGGCGTTCTGGGCGTTGTAGGCGTCGGGCGCCAGCGTCGTACCGAGCGGGCCTTGCTGGTCTTCCAGCGAGAAGGCGACTACGAGCACTGCCAGCACGACCACTACCCATCCGGCCCTGTAGATCCTCGGATCCAGCATCCACCGGACAGGGTATCCGCCCCGGGGGCAAGAGTATGCCGGCCCCCGGGCCGGCATACAGCTCCGGAGCACGAGCGCGCGCCCGCACGCCGGAGGCGCAGGCCCGGGCCACTACCCTTTAGGCCAAAGGGACTGACTTACGACCGTGGCAGATCACTCAGCGCGCATCCTGCTCGTGGACGACGAGCAGTCGATCCAGACGCTGCTTTCCTATCCGTTGCGCAAGGAGGGCTATGACGTGGTGCAGGCGACCGACGGGCGCCAAGCGCTGGAGCGCTTCGATGAGCAGTGCTTCGACCTCGTCGTGCTCGACCTGATGCTGCCCAAGCTCGACGGGCTCGAGGTCTGCCGCCGGCTGCGCGGGCGCAGCTCGGTCCCGATCATCATGCTGACCGCCAAGTCCGAGGAGATCGACAAGGTGCTCGGCCTCGAGCTCGGCGCCGACGACTACATCACCAAGCCGTTCTCGTTGCGGGAGTTCTCGAGTCGGATCAAGGCCGCCCTACGCCGCGCGGAGATGACGCGCCGGGCTCAGAACGCCTCCGCCGAGACCCCGCTGGAAGTGGGTGAGCTGCGGATCGACTTCCCCAAGCGCTCGGTGCGGATGCGCGGCCGCGAGGCCACCCTGACGTTCGTCGAGTTCGAGATCCTCGCGGCCTTGGCGCGCGCTCCGGGGAGGGTGTTTACCCGGGATATGCTGCTGGCCCGGATCTGGGGGAACTCCGATTACCGCGACCCGCGCACGATCGACGTCCACATCCGCCACCTGCGCGAGAAGACCGAGCGCGACCCCAAGGACCCGGAGTACCTGTTCACCGTGCGCGGCGTCGGCTACCGGTTTCGCGACTCCGAGCTCTAGCCGTGGCTCGTCCGGCGATCCCACACCCACTCCTACGCATGCGTTCGCTGCGCAACCGCCTGGCGCTGCTGTTCCTCGCGGTCACGCTGGTGGCTATCGCCGCGCTCTACGTGGCCGGGGTGCTCGCGCTGGTGCTCGCTCTGATCGGGGGCTACCTGGTCGCGCGTGCGCAGTCTCAGCGCGTCAAGCGCCTGGAGCAGGCGGCCCAGAAGGTCGCAGCCGGGGACTTCGAGCACCCGATAGCCGTCGATTCAGCCGATGAGCTCGGTCAGCTCGCGATCGCGTTCAACGACATGCAGCGCCAGCTCGCCCAGATGGACTCTGCGCGCAAGAAGTTCATCGCCACCGCTTCGCACGAGCTGCGCACGCCGATCTTCTCGCTCGGCGGTTTCCTGGAGCTGCTCGAGGACGACGAGCTCGACGCGGAGACCCGCCAGCGGTTCCTCGATCAGGTGCGGGCGCAGGTGGAGCGCCTGCATAAGCTCTCGGTCGACTTGCTCGATCTCTCTCGCCTGGAGTCGGGCGCGCTGGAGCTGCGCCCCGAGCAGGTAGATCTGGGAGAGCTGACCCGATCGGTGTCAGGCGAGTTCGAGCCCACGCTCGCCCAGCACGACTCCGAGCTCGAGCTGAAGCTCGCCGCGCGCCAGATCGAGGCGCTGTGCGATCCGGTCAGGGTCGCGCAGATCGTCAGGATCTTGATCGACAACGCGCTCACGCACACGCCCTCCGGGACCCGCATCGTGCTCACCGCGGGCCGCGCGCACGGGCAGGTGCGCCTCGCGGTCCGCGACGATGGCGAGGGGATCGAGCGCGAGGCGATGCCTCGGATCTTCGAGCCCTTCTACACCGCCGACGACGCCCAGGGCTCTGGACTCGGACTGGCGATCGCGAGCGAGCTCGCCGGGCGCATGTCGGGAGCGCTGTCGGTGCAGTCAGGGCCGGGCAGCACCGTCTTCACGCTTCAGATTCCGGCCAATGCATCCGTGGGCGAGCGATGAGCCGGTATGAGACACCCTGTGGGCGACCGATGCGCGCGTGCCCGGCATGAGACACCCTGTGGGCGACCGATGCACGTGCCCGGTATGAGACACGGACCGGAGCTCGTGCTCGAGCTTGCGCTGGCGCTGCGCGAGCGGGTGTTGCCCGAGCTGGGCTCACACGCCGGCCGCGCCCAGTTACGTGACGGCGCCGGCGGCGACGTCACGTTCGCGGTCGATCAGTTAGCCGAGGAGGAGCTTGCGCAGTTCATCGCGCAGCGCGCTCCGCGGCTTGCGTTCTACTCCGAGGATCGTGGCCTGGTGGCCGCGGGCGATGCCACGCACGTGCTGGTCGTCGATCCGATCGACGGCACCAGGCCGGCGATGGCAGGGCTGGAGTCGGCTTGCGTGGCAATCGCATTGGCGCCGCTTGGGGATGGCGAGCCGGCGATGGCAGATGTCGAGGTGGGCTGCGTGGTCGAGATCAAGTCGGGCGATCGCTACCTGGCTGTGCGGGGGCAGGGGGTGATCGAGCACTCCCGGCCGGTCGCGCTCAGCCCCGCGGATGAGATAAGCGCGATGTTCTGGGGCTACGGGTTTCGCGGGCGCCCCGTGCGCCCGACGGTGGAGGTGCTGGGGAACCTGATCGACGCCTCCTCGGTCGGCGGCGGGACGTTCGAGCTCGGCTCGCAGGCGTTTGCGATGACCAGGATCGTGACCGGCCAGCTCGACGCGGTGATCGAGGTGGGCTCACGGCTGATCGAGGACGTGCCGGGAATGCGCGAGGAGTTCGAGCACGTCGGCGGTGGACAGGTGCTCAACAACTCCCCTTACGACCTCGCCGCCCCCTGGCTGTGCCTGTGCGAAGCCGGGGGCGTGGTCAGCGACGGCTGGGGAGAGCCGCTGGATCGTCACCGCCTGCTCGGCTCAGGCCACCAGTTCCAGATGTCGTCGATCTCGGCAGCCAATCCCGGGCTGCACGCGAAGCTCGTGGCCGCTGTGCAGGAGGGCGTGGCGCGCTTGCGGGGGATGCGGTCCTGATCGGTCCGTGGCGTGTATCGTCCCGGCGCGCTGCCGCAGCGCGTTTTGACTCATTTTCATGCTCCAGCCCGTCGCCCTCCCACACAAGCACCTCTCGGACTACACGAGCATCGTCGGCCGGGCGCTCGCGGAGGAGATCCGCGAGCTCGCGCAGGAGCTGAAGGGCAAGCGAATCCTGCACGTGTCGGCGACCGCGTTCGGCGGCGGGGTGTCGGAGATCCTCTACACGCTGGTGCCGCTGATGGTCGACGCGGGGCTCGAATGCGAGTGGCACGTGATCTACGGCCGTGAGGAGTTCTTCAACGCCACCAAGGTGATGCACAACGCGCTCCAGGGAGATCCCCGCGACCTGACCGAGGATCAGTGGCAGACCTGGCTTCACTACAACCAGATCAACGCCCGCCAACTAGCGGACGGCTGGGACGTGTGCATCATCCACGATCCTCAGCCGGCGGCGCTCGCCTCGCTGGTCCCGGACAAGGCGCGGAACTGGATCTGGCGTTGCCACATCGACCTCTCCGCGCCCAACCAAGCCACGCTTCAGCGCCTCGCCCCCTACCTCGAGCCCTACCGCGCGGCCGTGTTCCACATGCCCGAGTACGTCCCGGCGACGGTGGATGGGCGCGCGCACATCGTGCCGCCGGCGATCGATCCGCTGGCGCCCAAGAACATGGCGTTCTCCTCCGACGATGCGGTCTATATCTGCGATCAGTTCGGGGTCGATGTCGACCGGCCGCTGCTCTGCCAGGTGTCGCGCTTCGATCCCTGGAAGGACCCCCTCGGCGTGATCGACGCATACCGCATCGTCAAGCGCGAGCTGCCTGCGGTGCAGCTCGCGCTGGTCGGCTCGATGGCCACTGACGACCCCGAGGGCTGGGACTACTTCAACGCCACGGTCGCCCACGCCGACGGCGATCCGGACATCCACATCTTCAGCAACCTCAACAACGTCGGCGCGATCGAGGTCAACGCGTTCCAGTCACACTGCGACGTGGTGATCCAGAAGTCCACGCGAGAGGGGTTCGGGCTGACCGTGACCGAGGCGATCTGGAAGGGACGCCCGTTCGTCGGCGGGGCGGTCGGTGGGATTCCGCTCCAGGTGGCCGACGGCGAGACAGGCTTTCTGGTCTCGAGCGCCGAGGAGTGCGCTGCGCGGTCGCTTCAGATCCTGCGCGACCCGGAGCTCGGCCGCCGCCTCGGGCGTGCGGGCAAGGAAGCGGTGCGCAAGCGGTTCTTGATGCCCCGGCTGCTGCGCGACTGGCTGGCGCTCTTTGGAGAGCTGGACGTCTGATGGCGCAGCCGCCGCTGGTGCTGGTCTGATGGCGCAGCCGCCGCTGGTGCTGGTCTGATGGCCGAGCCGCCACTGGTGCTGGTCTCCAACCGCGGGCCTGTCACATTTGGCCCGGGCGGGGAGATCAGGCGCGGGACCGGCGGCTTGGTCACCGCCCTGATCGGCTTGGCCTCACACCGCGAGGTGACCTGGATCGCCTCGGCGATGACCGACGAGGACATGATCGCGTCCGAGGAGCACGGCGGCGGGCCGTTTCCCGTGCGCGGTCCGGACGGCGACGAGTACCGGGTCAAGCTCGTCGCTTCGGACCCGCAGGCATATGAGCGCTTCTACAGCGTCTTCGCCAACCCGATGCTGTGGTTCATCCAGCACTATCTCTGGGACCTCTCCAACGCTCCCGATATCCGCCGCCACGAAATCGAAGCGTTCGAGCTCGGCTACAACGTGGTCAACGATGATCTGGCGACGGCCGTGCTCGAGGAGATCGAGGACGTGGAGCACCCTGTCGTGATGGTTCACGACTACCACCTCTACACGCTCCCCGACCTCGTCAGGCGGGCGCGCCCAGACGTCTTCCTGCACCACTTCGTGCACATCCCGTGGACTCAGTCCGACGCCTGGCGCGTGCTCCCGACGAGCATCCGGGAAGATCTCTATGCGGGAATCCTCGCCAACGACATCATCGGGTTTCACACTCGCTCCTACCGGCGCAACTTCCTCCAGTGCTGCAGGGACCTGCTCGGCTTGGAGGTCGACTTCGAGCGCTGTGTGGTGCACTGGCAGGATCGTGAGGTGTGGGTGCGCGCCTACCCGTTGCCGATCGACTCCGGCGCCGTACAGGCCGTGGCACAGCGACCGGGCACGCGAGCCTTCGAGCAGGAGCTGCTGCGCCGGCGGCGCGATCACTTGATCCTGCGCGTGGACCGCGCGGACCTCAGCAAGAATGTCCTGCGCGGCTTCGGCGCGTTCGACATCTTCCTCGAGCAGCATCCTGAGTTTCGCGAGCGGGTGACCTTCATCGCCCAGCTCATGCCCTCGCGGACAGACGTACCCGAGTACGCCGAGTACCTGGAGCGGATCGAAGCGGTCGTCGCGGTGGTCAACCACCGCCATGGATCGCCAGACTGGATGCCCATCCAGCTCAAGCTCCGCGACGATCTGGAGGAGGCCGTCGCGGCCTACAAGCACTATGACGTGCTGATCGTCAACGCGATGTTCGACGGGATGAACCTGGTCGCCAAGGAAGGACCGATGGTCAATCAGCGGGCGGGCGTCTCGATCTTGTCGGAGAACACCGGCGCGCACGAGGAGCTGGCCGAGTACGCGTTGTCGGTCAATCCGTTCGACATCCAGGAGCTGGCGGACTCGATCTATGCCGCCTTGACGATGCAGGCGCAGGAGCGCGAGCGACGCCACGAGGGGCTGAAGTCGATCGTGACCGCGCGCGACCCGGGCGACTGGGTCGACGACCAGCTCGCGGACATCCGCGAGAAGGGGGGCGAGTAGCGCTCACGCCCCATTGCTATATTCCACGGCGGCCCGACGGGCCTTTTTCATGCCACGCGAAGCTCCGATATACGA
The DNA here is from genome assembly GCA_030853685.1 of Actinomycetota bacterium. GTDB lineage: Bacteria > Actinomycetota > Thermoleophilia > Solirubrobacterales > Solirubrobacteraceae > Palsa-465. Next base: position 56,240 of record JALYUQ010000002.1, read on the forward strand.
CCTCGTGCTGCTGCTCTCGACGACCGCTCCCGATGAGCGCCGCGTCGAGATCCTCGCGGACGTAGAGTCTGCGATCGCTGCCGGTGGCGGATCGATTGCGCGCCGGGACCAGTGGGGCAGGCGGCCGATGACCTATCAGATCGACCACCAGTCAGAGGCCGAGTATCACCTGCTCGGTCTGGCGGGTCCGCCGGCACTGCTCGACTCCCTGTCTCATCGCCTGAGGGTTGCCGACGGCGTACTGCGCTTCCGGATCATCAAGGTGCTCCCGGGGACGCCTGCGCCGCCCGAAGCAGCGCCGCCCGTGATCGCGGCTGCCGTCCCGGCGCCGGCGCTGGCGACGGCTGATCCGTCTGCAGACATCAGCCGTTAGGACCAGCCTCGATTGCGTGGGGTCGTGTCCTTTTCGACTCTTTGAGGAGTTTGGCTGGCCTTTTGCGACATCATCGTAACGGCGGCGCTCTTCTGTGTGACGGCTCTTCAACGATTCTGTCGAATTTCCGCTGAGAGCCCACATTGTCGTCCGCGCCCGGCATAGACTCGGTCGCCAACGGTTTCCCCAACGTTCCCTAGAAAGGAGCCCCTAGCAATGGCTGGCAACATCAACCGCGTGATCATCACCGGCAACCTGACAAAGGACCCCGACCTCAGCTCGGTTCCATCGACCGGCAACTCTGTATGCACGCTACGCGTGGCCTGCAATGGGCGGCGCAAGAACAGCGAGTCCGGCGCGTGGGAGGATCAGCCCAACTTCTTCGACGTCACGGTCTGGGGAGCGCAAGGCGAGAACTGCTCCCGCTACCTGAGCAAGGGCCGCCCGGTCGCGGTCGATGGCCGGCTGCGCTGGCGTGAGTGGCAGACCCCGGAGGGACAAAAGCGCCAGGCGGTCGATATAATCGCGGAGTCCGTGCAGTTTCTCGGCGGCCGCGACGACGCAGGCAATGGGAATGGAAACGGGAATGGGTTCTCCAGCAGCGTTCGCGCGGCGGAGAGTGATGTTCCGATCGACACCGGCGACTTCGAACCCGCTCCTGTGGCTACCGCGGCCGCCGAGGACGATATCCCGTTCTAAGGCACTGAATAGACCGAGTCAGAGGAATCCCGAGTGGCAAAGCAACGTAGACGGCCGGTTCGCCGGCGTGACAGGAAAGGCGGTCCGAGCACCGGCCGGCGCAAGTCCTGCCCGTACTGTCGCGACAAGGTGGAGCAGGTCGACTACAAGGACATCTCCTCCTTGCGCCGGTTCGTCTCCGAACGCGGCAAGATTCGCTCGCGCAGGATCACCGGCGCGTGCCGGCGCCACCAGAACCAGGTCGCGCGCGCGGTGAAACGGGCGCGCGAACTGGCACTGCTGCCATACGTCACCGAGGGCGGCAGCGATCATCGCGAGCGGGGCGGTCGCGACCGCGACCGCGACCGCTAGGCCAGCGAAGGCGAGCCACGATGCCCCAAGCGATCCTGCTCCAAGACATAGAGGCGCTCGGCGAGCGAGGCGCGGCCGTAGAAGTCTCGGCAGGGTACCTGCGCAACTACCTGTTGCCACGCAGGCTCGCCGAGCCGGCGACCAAAGGGTCGATCGAAGCGGCTGCCCGCCGCCGGGAGACGGCGCAGCGGGCCAAGCAGGAAGCCGAGGACCGCTCCCGGGAGAACGCAGCGCTGCTCGGGAGGACCGTGCTCACGATCGCCCAGCAGGCAGGCGCCGACGGGCGCCTGTTTGGATCGGTTACGACGCAGGACATCGCCGACGCGATCCGCGATGCGCGCGGAATTCGGGTCGAGCGCCGCAAGGTCCACCTCGATGAACCGATCCGTCACACCGGGACCTACATGGTGGTGGTCGAGATCGCCGACGAGGTGACGGCGACGGTCAAGACGATGGTCGTGGCGGGCTGATGGCGCCTGCAGGGCCGTAGCACGAGCTCTCGCCGCTGCGCAACAGCTCCCTTCAGTCGCATGCGATCAGCTAGTCCCCGCTGCTTGCGGGAACGGCTCAGTTCAGCCGCTTGCGGCCAGCCTAGACTCGGATTTCGATCATGAGCGCCGTCGCGCAACTCGCCGTCGCACCACATAACCTGGAGGCTGAGAAATCGGTCTTGGGTGCGGTACTGATGGATGAGCGCCACCTCTACGCGCTCCTGGTCGAGGAGCATCTGCGGCCTGAGCACTTCTATCGTGAGCAGCACGGCGCGGTGTTCGCGGCGATGCTGGAGCTCAACCAAAGCGACCGCAAGATCGACCATCTGACCGTTGCCGAGACGCTCCGCCAGCGCGGCAAGCTCGAGGAGGTCGGAGGCTCGCAGGCGATCGACGAGCTGGCCGGCTGGGTGCCCGCGGCCGGACACGCGCGCGAGTACGGGCGGATCGTTCGCGACAACGCGCAGATGCGCGCGCTGCTCAGCGCCTCTTACGAGATCCAGGCGAGCGTCCTCTCGCGCGATGCACCGGCGCGGGACCTCGTCGAGCGCGCCGAGCGCTCGATGCTCGAGGTCGCACACGACGATCGCCAGAAGAAGATCCGCTCGATCGAGGACATCCTCCACGAGGAGACCGACAAGCTCCACCGGCTCTCGATCTCGAAGACCGCACTCACCGGGACGCCGTCTGGATTCAAGGACCTCGACGAGAAGACCGGCGGCTTTCAGGGTGGCAATCTGATCGTGATCGCGGCTCGCCCGTCGATGGGGAAGTCGGCGCTGGTCGCCAACATCGCGGAGAATGCGGTCCTGGAGGGCCACGCCGTGGCGCTGTTCTCGCTGGAGATGTCCGAGTCGGAGCTCGCCCAGCGCTTCGTCGCCTCCCAAGCACGGATCAAGGGCGAGGACCTGCGCCGGGGGAAGGTTCCCGAGGGTCGCTGGCCGAAGATCCTCGCGGCCTGCCAGAGGCTCGCACAGGCGCAGATGTTCATCGACGATTCGAGCGATACCGGGGTGCTCGAAGTGCGGGCCAAGGCACGGCGGCTGCACCATCAGCTCGAAGGGGGCCTCGGGCTGATCATCATCGACTATCTGCAGCTCATGCGCCACGAGGGCCGGGTCGAGAGCCGAGTGGAGCAGGTCGGCCAGATGTCGCGGGGGCTCAAGGGCCTCGCTCGCGAGCTGGACGTGCCGGTGATCGCGCTCTCGCAGCTCAGTCGCGCGGTAGAGCAGCGCGGTGGGGAGAAGAAGCCGATCCTTTCCGACCTCAGGGACTCGGGAAACATCGAGCAGGATTCTGACCTCGTGATGTTCATCTACCGCGATGAGTACTACGACAAGGAGTCCGAGCGCCCCGGCGAGGCGGACATCATCATCGCCAAGCACCGCAACGGTCCGGTTGGCGAGATCGTGCTCACCTTCCAGAAGGAGTACCCCAAGTTCATGAACTACGCGGGCGAACGGTTCGCGCCATGAGCCAGTGCGCGCTTGGGCTCTGCGACGGGAGCGGGTTTCTCTACGACGAGGAGTCCAATACTGCCTATGACTGCCGCTGCCGCAAGCATTTGATCGCCATGCACAAGGCGCGGAGCCTGTCTGCGGTGATCCCCAAGCGCTACCGTGACGCGGCCTTCGATCGCCAGCCGGTCACCGACATCGACCCGCCGATTGTCGCCGCCACGCGCCGTTTCTGCGACCGGATCGACGCGCACCTGGACGGCGGCCGGGGGCTGTGGTTCATGGGTCCGGTGGGGACCGGCAAGACGACGCTCGCGATGCTCGTCTCCAAGGCCGCCCTCAAAGCGGGGCGCTCGGTGGCGATCTACTCGCTGCCACGGCTGCTGAACACCATCCGTGACACCTACCGCGCTGAGCGCTCTCACGTCGAGCTACTGGACCGGCTGACCTCGGTCGATCTGCTGCACGTCGACGATGTCGGTGCGGAGCGGAGCACCGACTGGGTGCTGGAGGAGTTCTACTCGATCGTCAACGCCCGCTACGAGGACGAGCGCTCGATGGTCATCACCACCAACATCCTCGACCGCGAAGCGCTCTGTGCACAGATCACCGAGCGAACAGTCTCCCGGCTGACCGAGATGTGCGACGAGCTGCCGCTGCTCGGGCATGACCGGCGGATGGATCTACAGTCCGCTTGAGCATCCGTACGGTCCCGGCCATCGCTCTCCCTCATTCGCGTTCGCTATCGACCTCGCGCTCGGACTCGGCGCGCTCGTCGAGCTTCTGGCGCAGGTAGCGAGCCTTCTGCGCCCGGCGTTCGTGCTGCGCGGCCTCCGGTTCATCTGACGCGTGGCGTGCCTGCTGTTCCTCGGCGCTCTCTCGCTCCAGCTGAGCATCCCTGAGCTCTTCGGTGCTCCGATCCTCGTCGTCCATCGCCAGCAAGTTAGCGCCGTCGGTCCCGGAATGGCGACGGGAAGAGTCCGCTCGGACGCGCGAAGACCGGCCCGGCGTCAGACCGCCCGGGACGTACCTCGCGGTGAGCGTCGCGCTCCACACGCACACGTACACTGACCCGGTGCCCGGAATCGTGATCATCGGCGCCCAATGGGGTGATGAAGGCAAAGGAAAAGTGACCGACCTGCTCGCCGAGCGCGCCGATGTCGTAGTGCGCTTCCAGGGCGGCAACAACGCCGGTCATACGATCGTTCGGGGCGGACAGACCTGGAAGCTCCACCTGATGCCGTCCGGGATCTTGCACCCGGGCACGCTGTGCGTGATCGGCAACGGAGTGGTCATCGACCCCAAGGTCCTCACCGACGAGCTAGACCATCTGCGCCGGCGCGGCGTCGACACCGGGTCGCTTCGGATCTCGGCCAACGCACACCTGATCATGCCCTACCACCTGATGCTCGACCACGCGGGCGAGGCGAAGCTCGGCAAGCTCCAGATCGGCACCACCCGGCGCGGGATCGGCCCGTGCTACGCAGACAAGGCCGACCGTCTCGGGATCCGGGTGCAGGATCTGCTCGACGAGAAGATCCTGAAGAAGAAGATTCTCGCCGCACTCGAGCCCAAACGACTTTCGCTGCGTCCGTTCGCAAAGGATCCCCGGCTCGACCTGCAGGCGATGACTGAGGAGTACGTGACCTACGGGCACCGCCTCGAGCCCTACATCGCCGACACCAGCCGGCTGGTGCTGGAGCGCCTTGACAGGGAGGAGCTGGTCGTATTCGAGGGTGCGCAAGGAACGCTGCTCGACATCGACCACGGCACGTATCCGTTCGTCACCTCCTCCAACCCCGTCGCCGGGGCGGCTTGCCTCGGGGCGGGCGTCGGACCGAAGGACATCGACGAGGTCTGGGGCGTTACCAAGGCGTATGGCACGCGGGTCGGCTCCGGCCCGTTTCCGACCGAGATCGATGGAGCGCCGGCGGAGGAAATCCGCGAGCGTGGTCACGAGTACGGCACCACAACCGGCAGATCCCGACGCGTTGGCTGGCTCGATCTGGTGGCCCTGCGCTACGCGGCGCGCATCAACTCGCTGACCGCGCTGGTGATCACCAAGCTGGATGTGCTCTCGGGCTTCGAGGAGTTGCAGGTCTGCACCAGCTACCGCGGTGCCGAAGGCGCGCAGTTCGATCACTTTCCCTACCACCAGACAGTGCTTCACCACGCCATCGCTCAGTACGACGAGATGCAGGGATGGAGCGAGGATCTGAGCGAGTGCCGCACCGAATCGGACCTGCCCACCACGGCACGCGACTACCTGCAGCTCGTCTCGGAGTTCGCCGGCACGCCGGTCGCGCTGATCGGCGTCGGCCCCGGGCGCGACGAGGTAATCTGGACGCAGGCCAGTGAAGGGATGGCGGGTGCGGGTGTCGGTGCGGCCCCACCGTAGCGGGGGGGCGCATCGCGCTCAGCGCCAGCGTTCGATCAGATCCTCGTCGCTCACCCGCCGCACGACGCGAGCGGGGATCCCCATCACGACCTCCCGCTCGCCGACGTCACCGGTGACAAGCGCTCCGGCCGCGACGAACGCCTCCTCGCCGATCACCACCCCCGGAACCAGCACCGCACCGGCGCCGACACGACAGGCACGGCGAAACGTCGGCCCCGACAGGGGCCCGCCGCGCCGATGACGTCCCATCGTGTTGTCATTGGTGCTCAAGACGCCAGGACCGATGAAGACATCGTCCTCGACGATCGATCCGCCCGTTACGTAGACGGCCGTCTGGATCAACACACGGGTGCCGATCCGGGTGCTGAAGTCGATCGACGACGCGCGTCCCACCACCGACTCAGGCCCGATCACAGTTCGCTCGCGAACCTGGCACTGGTCGCCGAGGATCGTACCGGCGGCGATGTGGGCGCCCGCGTACACGACGGCTCCGCAGCAAACTGTCACGCCGGCCTCCAGCACCAGCGGCCCCAGCTCCTCGCGGGGGGCGCTGGAGGCAGCCCGCAGCCGCGGGCGCTTGCCGAGCACGGCCCCCGCTTCGATCACGCACCGCTCTCCGAGCTCGGTAGCGCCATGCAGGACGGCATTGACACCGATTACCGCGCCGGCACCAATCGAGGCTCCCGCGCCAATCATCGCGCCGGCACCAATCGACGCTCCCGCGCCGATCACCGCGCCGGCACCGATCACTGTTCCCCGCGCGAGGAGCGCATCCGCGGCGATCACCGCTCCCGGTCCCACCTCCGCTGCGGACACCGCCCGCCCGCACTCACTCTCCCCGGACATCGGACTCCCGCACCGAGGCGTTGAGCGAGCGCTGGAGCTCCTCCAGCACTCGTACCACGCGCAGGCCGCTCGCACCGTCCGAACGCGGCGGCTCGCCCCGGCGCACGCAGTCCACGAAGTGCTGGCACTCGATCCGCAATGGCTCGACGCCCGAAATGCGAGGACAGAAGACCTCGCCAGTTCTGGTTATGTACTGGCCGTAGTCGCTGGCATCCTCGTCAAAGCCCTTGTCGTACACGGTCACCTTGCCCTCCGCCTCCATGATCATGTCGTCGAAGGTGGCCATCCGGCGCGAGCCGACGACCGTGAAGCGGCGCTCCTTGTGGGGGTCAAGCCACGACAGATGCAGGTGCGCCGACAAACCCGAGCTGAAGCGCAAGAAGCAGAAGACGACATCCTGCACGCCGTCGCGCAGGTAGGACTCGCCGTGCGCTACGACTTCCCACGGCTCCTCGCCGGCCAGGAGCAGCACGACCGAGACGTCGTGGGCTCCGAGGCTCCAGAGCGCGTTCTCGTCGGCTCGGAGCTTGCCGAGGTTCAAGCGGTTGCCGTAGATGTAGTAGATCCTGTCGCCGAGCTCTCCGGAGTCGGCGAGCTCCTTGAGCTTGCGCACGCCAGGGTGGTACTCGAGCAGGTGTCCGACCATCAGCACGCGACCGCTGAGCGCAGCCGCGTCGACCGCGCGCTGCGCGTCGGGCACCGACTGCGCAAGTGGCTTCTCGACGAAGCAGTGCTTCCCAGACTGAAGAACGCGCACGGCCAGCTCGGCATGGGTGGGTACCGGCGTCGCGAGCGCCACTGCATCGAGCGCCGGATCGTCCAGCAGCTCACCGAGCTCGGCGCTGCAGCGAACGCCGGGAAGCAGCGCCGCAGCGCGCGCGCGCCCCTGTGGCGAGGCGTCGCAGCACCAAGCGAGCTCACACCCGGGCAGCGCTTGAAAATTGCGAGCCAGGTTCGGACCCCAGTAGCCCAGGCCCGCGACGCCGATTCGCAGCGGCCCCCGGTTCATCGCAGCCCGAGCCTCATCCGTAGTGCAGTGTAAGAGCGTCGAGGACGCGCTCGGAGGCGTGACCGTCGCCATAAAGTTGCGGGCGCTGCGTGGGCACAGCGCGTGCCAGCGCGCAAAGCGCCGCTTCGCGGTTGAGGTCCACGAGCACGTTCCAGCCGTGCTCGACGGTCTCGGTCCACTCGGTACTCGGCCGCAAGGTCACGCACGGCACGCCGGCCAGGTACGCCTCCTTCTGCAGTCCGCCGGAGTCGGTGAGCACGGCGCGAGCGTTGCACAACAGTGCGGTCAGCTCCAGATAGCCGAGCGGGGAGGTCAGGGTAACCCGCTCGGAGCGCTCCAGGCGCTCCAGCAGCGAGGACTGCTCCAAGCGGAGCCTCGTGCGTGGATGCAGCGGTAGGAGCACCGGAACGGGGATCGCTAGCAGCAGCGCAACCAGGAGCTCCAAGCGGGCGCGGTCGTCGACGTTACCGGCACGGTGCGCGGTACCGAGCACGTAGTCCCCCGGCGCTAACCCATACGCGCGCACCAGGTCCACGCGGGCACGCGCCCGCGGCTGGACCTCGAGCGCGAGGTCCACCATCACGTCGCCGACCAGCTCGACCGCTCCGGCGACCCCCTCGTGGCGCAGATTCTCGACCGCTACCTGCGAGCTGCACAGCAGCAACGAGCTGGCGTGGTCAGCCAGCACGCGGTTGCGCTCCTCGGGCATCGAGCGGTCGAACGAGCGCATCCCAGCCTCGACATGGGCAACAGGCACGTCCGCCCCGGCGCCCGCGATCGCCGCGGCGAGGGTGGAGTTGGTGTCTCCGTAGATCAGGATCACGGTGGGCGCCACCTGTGCGAGCACCGGCTCGAGCGCCGCGAGCATGCGCGCCGTCTGGGAATTGTTGGAGCCACCCGCGATCCCCAGCTCATGGTCGGGCGCGGGCAGCCCGAGCTCTGAGAAGAACACCGCCGAGAGCGCGTCGTCGTAGTGCTGGCCGGTATGCACGAGCACCTCCTGGTGGCGCTCACGCAGCCGGGGAGAAACCGCCGCAGCCTTGACGAACTGCGGGCGGTTGCCGATGACAGTGAGCACCCTCATAGCTGGTCCCCACGCGGCGGCCTGAGCGGGAGCCGCACGCTCCCGCGGCGGCCGCGTGTCGACGCGCGGCCGGTTACCAGCGCCGTCCTACAGGGTACGTTCCAAAGAGCACTCTATATACGTACGCCAAATACAGCAAGGCGTAACCAAGGGCATCCCGTGAAGCCCAGCGCGACGCCGACGAGCTGCTCGCGACGCCGAGCGGCTAGCGCAGAGCGTGGCGCACAGATCACACCGGCCGATCTGCCTGTGCTAGAACCGGGTTATCCGCTCCTACGAGGAGGTCGAAGATGACGCGTACAGCGATGACCGGCCCGCCCGGAACCGCCACCACCGACACCAAGGCCTTGTTCGACCGGTGGCGGCGCAGTGGTGACCGCCAGTCACGAGATCAGTTGATCGAGCAGTTTCTGCCACTCGCGCACAAGCTGGCGCGGCGGTACCTGCGCTCGGGTGAGCCCTACGAGGACTTGCTACAGGTGGCAAGCCTCGGGCTTGTAAAGGCGGTCGAGCGCTTCGATCCGACTTGTGGGTATGCCTTTACTTCATTTGCCGTCCCGACCATTCTCGGTGAGCTCAAGCGCTACTTTCGGGATTCGAGCTGGGCGGTGCATGTCGACCGGGGCGCGCAGGAGCGCGCCCGGAAGGTTGCGGGCGCTCAGCAGGCGGTCAGCACCCGGACCGGCCGGGCACCCACCGTCGGCGAGCTGTCCCAGTACCTCGAGTGCAGCGAGGAGGAGGTTCTCGACGGACTTCAGACCGCTGAGGCACACGACGCGGTTTCACTGGATGCGCCGGCGCCAGCGCCGAGCGACGCCTACGGTCTTGCCAGCCGTGTAGAGGCGATCCCTCAGCGTGACGAGCGGCTCGAGCTGGTGGACCAGGCGAGCACCGTGTTCGAAGCAGCCAGGCACCTCCCTGAGCGAGAGCGCCAGATCCTTTACCTGCGCTTTGGCGAGGATCTTCGGCAATCGGAGATCGCCAGGCGGGTCGGCGTCTCACAGATGCAGGTTTCACGCCTATTGCGCCGTTCACTGCAGCGCCTGCGCGTCCTCGCAGACGATTCCGATAGCTCATCGTAGGCGTAAGCCCCAGGCTTGGTCGACGAGTCGGAGTGCGGCTGGCTGAGATTCATCTTCGTCTTCCTCACGCTCGCTGGTGTGAGCGCGGTCGGCCTCGCCGGCATCGCCTGCCCGGTCGTCGTCGTCCTGCCACGGAGCATCTACCGAGCGGTGGGAGCACCGCGGCGGCGGTCTACCAGAACTACGCGCAACAGCTCAGCATCTTCGACGGGCTCGATGCTCAGCTCGTCTGCGAGCAGCGCGAGCGCTGACCCCGGCCACGCTGCCGGCGCGCACGCCTGCAGCCCGGCGCCGCTGCCGGGCCGGAATGGGCCGATTCTCAGCTCCAGCCGTCGCTCGCCTGCCGCAATCGCAAAACGAACATCGGCCGCGCTCGCGGCACGCTCTGCATGGGCCGCGATTGCATCGGTGACCAGGTAAACGTCGGCGAAGCGATCGAGCGAGAATCGAGCGCTCGCGGCAAGGGCCCTGGCGATACGCCCAAGCACCCCTGTCAGCAGCCCTACCGGGGAGAGCGTCACCACCACATCCCCGGACAGGCGCATCGGCGGTGCCCCGAACGGTCGCCCGCGCCCATCGGGCCCGAGCCGCGACACGTCGCCGCTCTTGGGCGCGAACGTCATCCGCACCTCTGTTCCGCCGCCGGGCGCGGCTAGAAGCTCCGCCCGGTCGGCAAGGGCGTTGATCAAAGCCAGGCCAACGCCCATCCGATCCTCAGCAGGTGCGACGGAACGGATCCCGGCGCCGCGATCGCGGACGACGAGCTCAACGTTCTGCTCGTTGATCTTCATCGTTACTACAAGCGGCCCCGGCACGCTCCCGTAGGCGTGCAGCACGACGTTGCTGCACGCTTCGCTGACGACGGTCTTCAGATCGTCGACCAACTCAGGGTCGAACCTGACGAGCTCGCCTACGCCTGCAAGCATGCTCCGCACGAGCGTTAGGCGCTCGGGACGGCTGTCCAGTTCCAGGCAAACGGTTAAGGAGTCTTGCATCAACAGCAGGGTTGCTGTCATACCTTCCCCTCGTGCATCGAGGTCAAACCGGACTTGCCAGCGCACTCGGAGGTCAAACTGGCTGGTGAGTCGCAGATTTAGGCGAGTCCCAGAGGACCTTTTCCCAGGCGGTCTTTCCGGGTAGCCCTAGTGCTGTGTGCTCATGCGTGCGAGCCATCTACGAGATTCGCGTGGGCATGGAGGGCCCGGCCCGAGCACGCCACGCCGTCACAGGGGAACTCTCCGGATTGGTGGCTCCGGACACGCTCGACGAGCTCGAGCTGATGGTTAGCGAGCTCGTCACCAACGCGATGCTCTACGGGGAGACGGAGGAAAGCGACACAATCACCCTCCGCCTGCGCGTCAACCACCTCGTGCGCTGCGAGGTCGTCAACCATGGTCCCGGATTCACGGTACCCGACGACCTGGAAGCCACCAGAGGCCGAGGACTCGAGCTGGTCGATCGGCTCGCTGAGCGTTGGGGCGTCTGGCATTCAACCGAAGGTACGCATGTCTGGTTCGAAAGCACCACCGGATAGTGCCATCGTTCACGTGAGCGTGGCCCGGCTGTGTCAGCTCGTGAGGGTGGCCGGCTGTGTCAACTCGTTCAGCCGCTCCAGGGCGCGGCGCAAGATGCGGGAAACCTGCATCTGCGAGACGCCCACCAGCTCCGCGATCTGGGTCTGGGTCTGGTCCTCGACAAAACGAAGCAGGAGTACCTTGCGCTCGCGCTCAGAGAGATGGCGAGCCGCTGCGACGATCGTCGCCCTCGCCTCTACCAGCTCAAAGCGAACGTCCTGGTCGCCAATCACGTCGGCGAGCGTCCCCGTTGCGCCGTCTCCGTCATCGCGGGGAGCATCCAGCGAAATCGAATGATGCGCAGCCGCAGTCTCCAACCCACCCAGCACCTCCTCGATGCTCAGCTCTAGATACTCGGCGATCTCGTTCACGCATGGCGGGTGCCCAGAGCGCGAGATGAGCTGCTGCTGAGCCTCTTCGACCTTCAGCGCGAGCTCCTGAGCACCGCGCGGGACGTGAACTGACCAACCCAGATCGCGGAAGTAGCGCTTCAGCTCACCGAGGATCGTGGGAACCGCGAATGAGGAGAACGCCGTCCCGCGCTCGGAGTCGAAGCGGTCCACCGCCTTGACCAATCCGAGGCTCGCCACCTGCATCAGGTCATCGAACGGCTCACGCGAGTTGCTGTAGCGGCGCGCCAGCTTGCGCGCCAGCGGCAGGAACTGGTTTACAAGCTCGTCACGGGCACGGATGTCCCCGTGTTGATGCCAGCGAATGAACAGCGCCTTGGATCCGAGGCGCTGGGCAGCCGGCGTGGAGAAACGGCTGGTGGACGGCTTCGCCGCACGACTGGATCGCTTCGCCGGAACCTGGGCTGAGAGCATCACTACTCAGCTGATACCCGCGCACGGACGCAGTCAAACCGGCAATCACGATTCCGGCTGCGAGCGAATCTCACGAGCGCTCGCTCGTCGCGGACTTCCCGCTCGACCGGATGCCGGCCTTCGCAGCCCGGGTGGCGCCAGGCGCTCGACTTCCTCGCGATCGCGGTCCAAGTCACCGGCCTCGACGCCCAGACGATCACCAAGGTCGCAAGGCCGACCTCGCGAACTCGGCCCGACATGCGCCAGCAGCGGGGTTCGGACGAGATCGAGCTCTACGGGTTTGTGGAGAAGACGGCGGTCCTCATCGCCTGCAGGCGGTTTGTCGGGAGCGCTCCCAGCAGGGCCGGGCCGGAGAAGTCGACTAGCTTGCGGACGGCGAGCGCCTGGTGTTAGGCGCTCTTTGGCCTCGCGGTCCAGCAGCCGTCAGTCCGAGTCGCTGATCGGCGCCAGCTCACGAAGCAGGCGAGCTCCCCTTCAAGCTGCCGATCCCGAGCGAACAGTCGCTGGACACTGGCACACCCTCGGCGCTGGGTAGCGCACGGGGCCGGGGTGGGCGGGTGGTCGACGAAGTCGACGGTAGGTATGAAGAACAGATTGCCCGTGACCGCGGTGGAGAAGTCGAGGATCCGGTCGTAGTTTTCCGGTGGCCTGCCGATGAACATGTTCTTGAGCATCTGCTCGATCACCTCCGGACTTCGGACGTAGCCGATGAAGTAGGTGCCGAACGCTCCCGCGCCCACGCGGCCGAACGGCATGTTGAAGCGCATGATCTGCCGCTGTTCGCCGTTCTGGTCGATGATCGTGTTCAACGCAAGGTGGGAGTTGGCGGGTTCCAGCTCATCGGGGAACTCGATGTCGTTGAGCTTCGTGCGGCCGAACGCTCGCTCTTGGTCCTCGACCGTCAGCGCATTCCAAGCCTGGAGGTCATGGAGGTACTTCTGAGCGACGACGTAGCTTCCGTCCGCGAACTCCGGGTCCTCCTCGCCGAGCAGGACCGCGGCTCGCCCCGCGGACGGTGGCGGCCGTGTTTGGTGGTGCACGGGCAGGTTCCTCGAGGCGCGCGGTCGCGACGGCAGCTACTGCACAACGGTCATGGTCCGGAGCGCCAACGATCGGTAGGATTGGACCCTGGTCCCAGCCTTGTGCGATGGTTGAGATCGTTCAGCTTCACGAAAGGTGCATCGGATGAAGTCAAGGTTCTTACGAGGAGCATGTGTGTTACTCAGCGCGTTCGCCGTGGTTACGTTCGTGATTTCCGCGGACGCCGGAGCGTTCAATCGGGGCAACCCGCTCCCCCCGATTCCCAAGGGGAAGGCGACGGGGTGCTCGGTCAAGGGCCTGAAGCCCAGGCTGTACGCGCTCGCGGAGTATCACTACAACTGTGCTGGTGCTCGCATGCTCCCCGACAAGGTGTGGCAGATCGATAAGCACTTGGGATTCGGGCTGCGGAAGTTCCGACGACTGGGCCAGTTCAGGTGCGAGATAGATGCGGTCAAAACGCTTGGCGCGTGTGTTAGTTCGGACAAGAAGCACGCAGTCTCCTGGTTCTATCCCTCATTCCCTTCGCGGGGCTAGCGTAGCGTCTCAGCTTTGGTTGGTGATCGCGTTGAGGGTAACGCGTCCGCGGCGGACCTGCTCGAGAATCGAGTCCGGGGTTGCTGTCCATACGAACGGTGTCGGGTTGGTGTTGCTGCCTCGAGGTAGTCCTCGATTGCGGTGATCAGCTCAGGCACGCTGTGGAGCACGCCGCGGCGGATGGCCTTGTCGGCTGCTGTGGGCCGCCGATCACCCCGAGGATATCTCGAGCCTTGTGTACATCGAGGAGCCGGTGCTCCGCCTCTCGTTTCTCTCCAAGCTCATCGCTTACACGCCCGAGGCCGCCGCCGCCGGCTCGATGTGGTGGTGGCTCCTTCCGCTGGCCTCGAACGCGCCCGAGCGGATCATCGTTGGTCACGAGCGGTCCTACCTCAGTTGGTTCTATGACCGGGTCGCCTCCAGCCATCAGGGTGTCGGCCCGGCGATCGACGAGTACGCGCGCACCTTCGCCGGCACCGACGGGGTCCTGGGCGCGCTCGGCGTCTACCGCGCTGCGTTCACGACGATCGAGCAGACCGAGCCCCTCGCACACGCGAATGTCACCGTCCCCGTCCCCGTCGTCGCGATCGGCGGCGAGCTATCCCGTGGAGAGCACGTGCGAGAAATGGTCGAGTCCGTCGCCCAACTGACCGGACGTCGCTGAACGAAACGACACCGGAGGCGTGAAGCCGGAGCGGCTAGTGGGGGAGCGATACGGCGCCGAAGCGGTCGCGAACAGGGAATGATCGGCGACCGGCACACGAGAACCGGACGTCACAACTCTGCTCGACAGCCACGGCCAGGAGCAGGAGCCGGGACGGCTGGCGTGAGGAGATCCCGGTTCTCCTAACCGATGGCCACCGCTCCGCAATTTGAAGTCTCCGAACGCCGTCTCGGCGACGCCTACGGCTGGAGCTCGATAGCCGGGTGGTGGACCCTGGGTGGAGCGGCACTAACCTCGCGTCGTCGCCGACGTCGCAAGAACCTGTCCCTGTGCGCCGAGCGCCTGGACGGCGACGTACGGGTACGCGCGCGGGAGCTGCACGGTGGTCTCGAAGCTCGTCTTGGCCACGGTGCGCACCGGCGACAGCGACGACGGCGCCGAACCGGCAAGCACCCTCCAGCCGCGGGTGCTGGTGGTGCCGTTCCAGCTCACGATGACGCTGGTGGCATTCCCGCTGCGGCGCGTGACCGCCGCGGGAAGCGTGACCGGAGAGCCGGTCCAGGGGAAGCGGTACGCGCGGTAGCTGTCGGTGGCGCTGACGAACCTGGCGTCGAACACCTCGTCGCCGTGGGAGTCGAACTCGCTCAGATACGGCTGCTGGCCCCAGCCGACGAGGTCGTCGCCGTTGGGCAGCCGCTGGACATTGCCCTCGTAGGCGGCGCGCAGCGGCGGCGTGTGCGTGTCGGCCAGCACGACCCGGGCGCTCATCGCGCTCGTGTCGAGCCGCAGCGTCAGTCCCCGTGACTGCTGGTGCACGACGGGAGGACCGGCGCCGTCGTCGAACACCGTCATCTCGTCCCCGGGCCGGATGCGCGCGTCGTGCTGGAAGGCGAACCGGGTGCCGGAGCCCATAGTGAAGCTGGACTGCTTGCCGCCGAGGGTCCAGTCGATCCCTCCGGTGCGATGCGAGACCTTGTAGACGGCCCAGGTGTTACGTGACGAGACCAGCAGGCTGCCGTCGGAAAGCTGCTGGATGGAGTTGACGTGGAAGTAGTCCCATGGGTACCCCGTGTCGGCTGGCGGTGGCTGATAGCTGGCCGTCACCGGGACGTGGTCCAGGCTGTCCCACTGGTAGAGCACGAGGCCGGTGGGAATGTCGATCTCCTGCACCACTGCGTCGAAGACAATCTCGTGGCTGATCGCCCCCTTCACCGATGACGCGTTCCAGTACACAGGGTACTCCGCCGTCACTAGCGCCCTACCCCGACCTGTGATCTGGAACTCGTGCAGGTCGGCCATCAGCCCGTTGCCCGCCCGCACCGTCGTCACCGGACGGTAGGAGCTGTCATAGATCTCGTCGTCGCCCTGACCGTTCCCGGCCGTGCTCAACGTCCCCTGCCACCAGGTCAGCACGGGCTTGCCCTGGTACGTCTGGCTGCGAAAGTCGGTCGTCGATTCGCCCTTGGGTACCGGCTTGAAGTAGATCAGGTCGCCGTCCGGGCCCAGGATCTCCGACCCGTTCTGCAGCGGCCCCTCCAGGGAGGCCACCAACAGGTCGCCGCCGCCGGCCGCGCTCGATGCCTTGTCAACCTTGACCGCGGCCGGCGTCAGATCCGGCCGGGACGCGAAATGCCAGACGTCGCCGGCGGACCGCGGGATCGAGGTGGGCGTGACCTGCGGGATGGCTCCGGCAGGAGAGGCGACCGTGAAGCTGAACGTGCCGCGCCTGGCGTCGTTGATCCTCAGGGCGGTCCCGACCGTGACGGTCTCCCCGGGCGTGAACGTGTGGATCGGCACGAAGCTGCCCCCCTGCCCGTCGGAGTCCGATAGCACGACCCCGGTGTGCACGCCGCTCTTGGAGCCGGTCACGGTGATCCGGCCAAACCGGCCGACGGGGATCCCGCGGAACGTGACCTGGGTTCCCGGCGCCGCTACGCGGGAGCCGGGAATCGGGAAGACGATGACGCTCGTGCCAGCGCTAGAGCTCGCGGTGGCGACCACGACCACCGCCAGCGCGACCGCCAGCGCCAGCACGACCGCCCACGCCGCCACGGGAGGCGCCCGGCGGCGCGAGCCGCGCGGGCGGGCCGGGCGGCGGGGCCAAGGCCGGCGAGCGCCATCCACTGGACGACTGGCGCGTGCCACCGCTCAGAGCCGGATCGTCGAGGTGCGCGCGAGTTCCCGGCCCTTCCGATCTACGGCGGCGACGGCTATGTGGCCGCTCCCGCTGACGCGGATCGCGGTTTCGAACCCGCCCCACGCGGCGGTGCCGACGACGGCCAGCCGGTGCGGAGAGCTCCCCCTGTGCACGTTCCAGCGGGCGAGATCGATTGCGCCGTTCCAGCTGACATAGAGGGTGCTGGGGCGCGCCCCTGGCTGCGGTCGACGCTGAGCGCCGGGACGCCAGCCGGCGTCCCGGTCCACGGCGTGCGGCTCACGCGGTAGGAGTACAGCGGCGACGGCATCCGGGCATCCGCGACGAGCGTCCCGTCCGCGCCGAACTCGCTCGCGTACGGCGCGGTGCCCCAGCCCACGAGCACGTTGCCGTCGGGTAGCGTCTGCATGCTCCCCATCGCGCTCGCCAGCAGCGACCGCGGATGCCGGTAGGAGCGCGCCACGCGGACGGTCCGGGCGGTCTCGTCCACGGCCAGGACCAGGCCCTGGGACTGCGACTCGGTGCTCTGGAGACCATCGGAGCCGTCGTCGAATAACGTGATCGTCGCGTTCGACGGCATCCGGACGTCGTGCTGCCAGGAGACCTGCGCTTCGTGACCCATCGAGAAGTCGCTGCGCTTCCCGCCTAGCCGCCACATGATCTCGCCGGTGCGGTGGTCGACCTTGTACAGCGCCCAGGTGTGGCGGGCCGAGATCAGCAGGTTCCCATCGGGCGCGACGTCGATCGAGTTGACGTGCAGATAGTCGTAGGATGCCCCCACCGGCTTGTATGAGTCCGACACGGGGATGTGATCGAGACTGCGCCACTCCAGCAGAACCCGGCCGCTCGCGAGGTCGACCTCCTCGAAGATCGATTCCAGGACGTGGCCGTCGGACGGTCCGCCGGCCGGCGATAGATCCATCGAGACGGTCTGGGGATAACAGGTGAACAGGGCGGTTCCCGGGGGTGTGAGTTGGAACTCGTGCAGGTCCATCTGGCGCCCGTTGCCGCACATCCTTCCCGAGGCGCCAGACGGCACCTCAGATCAGGTGTCCACCAAAGCGGGGGAAGACCAGTCTGTGCCCAAATGCCGTTGATCGAACTCTGGATGAGCTGCGTGCTCAGCGTGTCGGGCGTGGTGGCTAAGTGGTCTAGGCGAAGCAGAACGAGTCGGTGGAGCAGTCGCCGCCCTGCAGTCGTATCTGGTGTGCGCGGTGGCCCGAGAACTCGACGTGAAAGTCTGGATCAAGGGTCATTCCGCCGCTTTCGATGTCGATGTCGGCTTTGAACATCGCTCCGGGCACCCCATCGGGGTAGAACTGGGGATCCCAGGCGCCGTAGAGGGAGTTGGTTCCGTAGACGCGGCGGCCATCTCGACTGACCTCGATCATCTGCGGACCTCCGCCCCAGGGACGACCGGAGGGGTGCTCGGCACCGTGGAGGATTCCGCCGAGCTTGACGGTGTCGGTCAGCTGCGGCGCGAGCGGATCGCTGACGTCGTACTGGCGGAGCTCGCCGGTCCCCCAGCAGGCGACGTACAGGAAGCGGTCATCGAGCGAGAGGTCGATGTCGGTCACGACCGGCGGCACCGCGCCGAAACCTGCAAGCAGCGGCGGCAGGCGCTCGGCGTCGAGCGCGACGGCGGGAATGTGGATCGTCTTCTTGGCCAGCCATTCGCTGCCGTCCCTGTACCAGGTCCAGACCGACGCGGAGAGGTCGGTCACGTCGATCACGACACCGAGAAAGCCGTAGGTCTTGGTGGGGTGGTGGGCTGGGCGCACCTCGAGGGCCATCTGGTACTGGTCTCCCAAGTCGATCTCCGCGATGTGGCGGCGCTCCTTGAGATCGAAGAAGTGCAGCCGGTGACCGTACTCTCGCGCCAGCAGCGCCTCGGGCACGATCCCGTTTTCGATCAACCGCGGCGGAGCCCACTCGCTGGCGATCAGCACCCCCGCGTCGATATGCCACCAGAAGTCATACGCGTAGAACTGGCTACCGCGATCGATCTCCCACTGACCGGTGACGCTGAAATCGGAATGGTCCATCGTGAAGATCCCGGCCGGGCCGTCGTTGCCGTCGATCGACCCGGAGCCCAGCGCGCTCACCAGCAGCCCCCCGGGACCGCAATGGACCGTGTGCGGACGGCTGTAGTGCGCCTCACCCATCACCTCCTCGGGCTCGATCGTGCGCACCAACCCGGGGTGGCGGGGATCAACCCCGGTGTCCAAGACGTAGATCCGCGATGACCGGATGCCCGGCACAACCAGATACCGACGCGCCATCGCCCCGTCGTGGTGATGGTCGGTGCCCAGCGCCGAGCTGCAGATATTCCAGCCATAGTGGTGAAACTCATCCGGCGGATCCTGCCTGGGCGGATCCCAACCACCGACCACGCTCCCGTAGCTCCCAGACCCAGGATCGACATCGACCACCACGATCGCGTCCGGGTCCAACAGAGCGACGTAGGCAAGCTTCTCCGGCGGCGCCTCCATCGCGTCACGCGGCGTCCGATACAACGTCGTCTGCCCACCGTACTCTACATGCGCCTCACGCCCAGACTCGGCCATCACAACCACTCCTCTCATCTAGACCTACCTGTACCGACCTAAGTATTAGCGCCGTTCCTCGCGTTGCGCATTGCTCGCGCGATGCCACGAAGATCGCCCTTGCCCCGCGCGCTGGCGAATGGTTGTCAAGGGACCGTGCGAGTAGCGAGCACGAGATGGACCTAAACGCGCCAACGCGACCGTTCGCGGATGACAACTGCTGGCGGGTCTCTCAGCGTTTGTCTGTCCGGGTCAGCGTTCATGATGCTGGTATGAGGCTTTCAGAGTGGGCGAGGCGCGAGGGGGTGCACTATCAGACTGCTTGGAAGTGGTTCAAGGACGGCACGCTGCCGGTCCCGGCGCGCCAGAGCGCGACGGGAACGATCCTGGTCGACGAGCCGCGCGTGGAGGATGCCGGTGGCGTGGCGCTGTAGGCGCGGGTGTCCTCGTCTGATCAGCGGGAGGATCTGGAGCGTCAGGTCG
>JALYUQ010000004.1 GCA_030853685.1 Actinomycetota bacterium
TCGGCGAGGTTGTGCTCGCCGTGGCCGAGCAGGCACTCGCCCCGCTCGGGGTTCGCGCGCGGCAGTTCAACGTGATGCGCATCGTCGCCTCCAATCCGACCCTCTCCCAGCAGGATCTGAGCAAGCGGCTCGGGCTCGATCCGACGATCATGGTCGCGCTGATCGACGGGCTCGAGCGCAAGGGGCTGCTACGCCGCGAACGCAGCCAGCAGGATCGGCGCAGATATGAGCTCCGTCTCACCAAGGACGGAGAAGCGCTCCTGAAGCGCGCCTCCCGCGCAATCGACGGGGCTGAGAAAACCCTGCTCGCGCCGGTCGACCTCTCCGAGAAGCGAACGCTGTCAAAGCTTGCCGGTCGCCTGCTCGCCCCTCACGGGCCGATCGGGGCCGCGCTCCAGTAAGTTCGGGCGGCCCGCACGCCGTCGGGGGAATTCGACCACGAGGAGCACGTGCATTCTCCGCCACGCCCGGCGGCCACAGCCCACGCCAACGACGCGCAGGATCAACGCCTCGGTAGCTACGGCCGGCTTCGGTGTCCGCGGGACTCGAGCCAGTCGGCGAGGACGGTTAGGACGATCGCGAGCGCGGAGCTCAATCGCGTCTGAGCGCGTGCTCGCCGGTCACGCTGGCCAGGGAGGCGATGATCTCGTCCGCCAAACGCGCGCCGTCGATCGCGCGGTCCGGGGTGGCCTGGACCCTCACTACGACGTCCCCGCCGTCGATCTCCTCCAGCAGGACAGTCACCGCGGCACGTGTCGGAGTGCCGATGCTGTCGTCGAGGATCGCTTGGACCTGGCTCGGGCGGATCCCAGTTCGTAGGCGAACTTTGACATCCACCGAATCGGGCTCCTTGATCGGAACGACGGCTGCGGCAAGGACCACGTTGTTGGGGATCATGACGCGATCCTCGCCCCGGGCGAGCGTCGTGTACAGCAGCCCTAGCGAGCTCACCACTCCTTCCACGGTGCCCCCGACGGCCCCGGCCTGGAGCCGGACACGCTCGCCGACTCGGAACGGGCGGGCACTCAGCAGGACCATTCCCGCGATCAGGTTGCCGAGCGTCTGCTGAGCTGCGAGGCCGAACACGACCGCGGTGAACGCGCCGCCGACGGCGAGCGTCTGTGGCTTGATGCCGGCTTTCCACAACGAGAGAAGCAGCACGACCGCGATCGTGACCAGCCGGATCAGAAATCCCAACGTTCCCGCCGTGGCGGGATCTATGCGCCGGAAGAACGTTGGCGCGGCGGCGCGGCCGATGTCGCGCGCGAAGGCCCACCCCAGCACCATCAGCGCGATCACCGTGACGATCTGAACGGGAGTGTGACCGCCGTTACCGAACAGCCGTTTGCTGTGGGCGCTGACCACCAGCACGCCGATCAGCAGCAGCAGCGAAATCGCCGCCTGGCGCCGCGCACGGCGGACATCCTTCTGGCTGGCCTCCGCCGCCAAGCCGACGCGGTCCCAGGCGTCGCTGCGCGTCTCGAACATCCGCTCCAGACGCCGTTCTCCTTGCTTTTTGGTGGGGTCTCGCATCATTCGTGCCTCCTCGCCCAAGACGAAGCTCCTCAGCTACCACCGGTGGGAAGCAGCGGTTTCACCCGGAAAGCAAGCGTTCAGCTCCCGATCGGTTCTGACCGGCTACGCCCCGGTCATGCACCGTTCTGGTGAGGACATCAGAAAAGCGTTGCTGATCTGGCTGGCGTGGGGCGTTGAGTCTGACAGGCCACCGGCCACGGCGGCGACGTCGTACGCGAGCTGAAGACGGGACGGCCGTCTTGATCCTCCTCGACGCGAGCGTGCTGCTCGCCGCCGAGGACCTCGACGACCTAAACCATCCCGCATCCACGGCGCTGCTCGAAACCGACACGCTCGGGACGCTGGAGCTCGCGACGCACTAAGCCATCAACGTCGCCGAGCGGCGCTGGCACGACGCCGACGCGAGCCGTCGACTCCGCTTGAGCTCCTCGACGGCCAGCACTGATCCGGCGGCCCCAGCGATCCCGCAATCTCTGCGTTTTCGGCGGTCTCCCATCAGTCCTACCTAGAACAAGCGTTGCTGATCTGGCTGGACTGGGGCGCGCCCGGCTCCCCGGCCGGGCGTGGTGCGTCCCCGCATGCGCTCGCCCGGGGGCAGGTCCGGGCCTCTGACCAACGCCGCCAATCGCTTGCGCTCCACGATGGGCATGTACGCACGGCTTTCATATAGGGACGCGTACAGGGAAACCAGGTCGGAACGGTGAGAGCGCAACCAGTCGAAGAACAGCTCATGGACCTCTCCACGCAGATGCAGCGCGATTCCGGTCACGTAAGCCGCACCAGCCTCGGAGGCGAGCCTGAGAATCGGTTCGATCTGTTCGGGCGCGTCGTTGATCCCGGGCATCAGGGGTGCGATCAAAACACCCGTCCTGATCCCCGCGCGGGTCAGCTCGGCGACGGCCTCCAGTCGCGCCCTGGGATGGGGCGTGTGGGGCTCGGTGGCACGCCACGCGCGCTCGTCAAGAGTGGGAACTGACAACGCGGCGCTGAAGTCCGTTCGAGCCGCGATCGCCGACATCAGCGGCAGATCGCGCAACAGCAGCGGAGACTTCGTCAGCACCGAGCATGGGTTGGCGGCATCGCGCATCGCCTCCCAGATTCCAGGCATCAACCTATATCGCCCCTCCACCCACTGGTATGGGTCGGTGTTGGTGCCCAGCGCCACGTGCTCGCCTTTCCACGACGGGCGCGCCAGCTCGGCTCGCACCAGCTCCGGCGCGTTGACCTTGACCACGATCTCGCGCTCGAAGTCCCGGCCGGCGTCGAAGTCGAGGTAGCGGTGCGTGGGGCGGGCGAAGCAGTAGGCGCAGGCGTGGGTGCATCCGCGATACGGGTTGATCGTCCACCGGAACGGCATTTGCGATGCCGCCGGCACCCGGTTCAAGATCGACTTGGCGCGGACCTCGTAGAACCGCGTGCGGAGCGCGCCGGGCGCGTCAAAGTGACGGACGACTGCCTGATCGCGATAACCGGGCAGGCGCGTCCGTTCTTGGGCCTCACTGCTGAGGCTGCTCCAGCGCATCGAACAGATGTTCCTACATCGTGCAGATAGATGCGTGAGGCGCATTTGACTTCGATCGATCTCCCGAACTGACGCCATATCGAGGCGCTAAGCTTCGGCGACATGGCAACCGAGACGAGCACCATCCGGGTGACGCGCGCGACGCGCGATCTTCTCGCTGAACAGGCGCGCGAGCGTGGCGTGTCGGTGGCGGCGTTGCTGGCTGAGATCGCGCAAGAGCGTCGACGCGAATCCATCTGGCGCTCGGAGCGCGAGGCCAACCGCGTCGACGCCCAGAACCCCGACGCACAGACCGAGCTCCGCGAATGGGAGGCCACGCTCGGGGATGGCCTCGACTGACGTTCCGCGTCGCCGCGACATCTGGCTCGTCGCACTCGGCGCGGGACGCGCTGGCGAGCCGAGCAAAACCCGTCCTGCGATCGTCGTCTCGGTCAACGAGCTGAGTACCAGCGCGCTCGGGGACCTGGTCGTCGTCGTCCCACTGTCGAGCTCGCTAGCTCCATCGGCGCTCCGCATCGAGATCGCGCTGAGCACCGGTATCGAGCATCCGAGCCGCGCCATCTGTAGAGCGGTCAGAGCCGTCGTCGGCTCGCGGCTCCTTTGCCGGATCGGAAGCGTCGACCCAGCGGTCATGGGGCAGATCGAAGCCGTCCTCGCACTGATCCTCGGACTCGACCGCAGATGACGGGCGGGTGAGGACCTTTGTGACGCACTTGCTCGAGCATTTTCTGCCGGCCAGGTATGGCCTGGCAGCCCCGAGCAGATGAACGTCCGCGACCGGACTCGCCTAGGGGCGCGTGCTTCACTACATCCACGATAGGGATCGATTCGTCCACCGGAACGGCATTCGCGATTTCGGCGGCACTCAATTCAAGATTGACTCGATGCGCGCTGTGCATCGAGTGCGGCGAAGTGACGGACGACCGCCTGGGCGCGATAACCAGGCAGCCGCCGAGGCGCTGCCCGTGTCTCGGGCGAGCAAACCAGATGTTGCGGCGACCGTCTCGCGGGCGCGTTGCTCGGGCTCGGCGACAGAAGCCCCTTGGATTACGGCTACCGACTGCCTGGCCGACGGAGCGCCCATAGCCGGGCGGTTGCTAGGCTCAGCGAGAGGTTCAGACGACGGGCGTATCGCCTGCGCTCATCCTACTGACGCTTGGCGACGGCGACGGCGACGGGGAGGTGGTGGCTGGTGCATCATTGCCCCAGCGCATGGCGGTGGCCGGTAAACTCGCCGCCCAGGGTCTTGCTAGTGCTGTCCTCTTCCCGGCGGCCGCCGGCGCGGCGGCGCCATCATGGTCCGGCCCGGGCGCGGTAGACAGCCCCTGGCGCTCAGTCACCGCTGGCATGCCCGTCCGTCAGGCAGTGCACCACCGTTGGTGACTCCGGACGGGAGGGCGACTTCAACCCGGCCACACCGGGCACTCCTCCCACAACGATCAAGGTCGGCGCGCACCACGTTCTGGTCGGCGTCGCGTGTCCGGCTGTAAGCCACGTCGATCCCAAGACGGGCAAGTAGCTGCCCAGGAAGGCGTATATCGGCCTGCTCGCCCCGGCCAGCGCGGGCTCGATCCGCCAGGATGCCACCCACACGCGCTATGACACGTTCAACAAGCAGTTGATCGGAGAGCTCGTCGCGAACTACCCCGCGGGGCTCCGTCACGACTCGCGGTTCGGGTGGTCGCTGCACAACTACTCCGATGTAGAGCAGATCGGCAAGCTGATCGGCGCCGCAGACCCGCGGGGCTCCGGGAGATACTGAGGGTCTCGCCCGAAGTGGCCTCCCTCCTCTACGGCCACCACACGCAGACCGTGCGCGACATCATCCGCGGATCGTTGTTCGGCGCCGGAAACCAGGCCCATCCGCGCATCTGGTTGACCGAGGGGGGCGCCCGGCTGAGCTATGTGGCGGGATTCAAGAAGCCCAAGAAGAGCAAGAAGGAGGACACGAGCCCGAACACCGATCAGCGCGCGGCCAAGAGTGCGCAGCAAATCGCCGTCGGGGTTGCGGCCGAAGCGCTCAAGCAGACCGGCGCCCGGGGCGCCGGTCGTGGAGTAGAGATGTTCACCCAGTTCCTGTTCTACGACGAGCCGCCAAGCGCCAAATTCCCGTGCGGGCTGCTCAACAGCTACGCGCAGGGCGAGACGAGCACGCAGGAGAAGCGCCCGGCCTACAGCTCGTGGAAGTACTGGAGGCTTTGAGCGATGTCCTCCGGCGAAGAGTCTCAGCGGCGTCCCGCCCGGCAGTCGAAAGCGATGAGAACTGAGACGGAGGCTCCTGCGAGAGGACGGAAGAGGCGCCGGCAGACCGATCTCGCGGCCAAGGGCGCACTGCGCTTGCTCCTTCCGGCGCGGCGCCTGGTGCTCGGCATCGCGGTCGCGCTGCTTGCTGGGCTCGCAGGTGTCGCCACAGGTGCCGCCGGCGCGGTCGCTGCTGCGGTGTGGCCGCCGGGGGTGAGGATCGACCCTCACACCGACGGTCAGGGGCCGGTGGGGCTGAGCGACGTCTCCTGTCCGACGAAGCGCTTCTGCGCCGCGCTGGACTTCAACGGCTACGTGCTCGCCTCGGCCGACCCCGCGGGCGGGGCCGCTGCCTGGCGGCAGGTTGAGAGCGGCGCCAACTTCATGCCGGGGTCGATCTTTGGGGGGGATATCATGCGCGAGCAGCCACCTGTGCGTGGTTGTTGACGGCTCCAGGCACGTATACACGTCGAGGCACCCCTTGGGCGGCCCGCGCACCTGGCGCAGGATCAGGCTCGGCTCCGGCTTGGGGGACGTGTCCTGCCCGAGTGATCGCTTCTGCGCGGCCATCGGTAACGGGGTCGTGCTCACCTCGAGCGATCCGGCCGGCGGTGCTCACGCGTGGAGGGCGACCAAGATCCCCCACGGCGTGCTGGGTTTCTTGTCGTGCCCGAGCAGCCGGCTGTGCGTCACCGCCGGCTATCGCGGCGAGATCGGCAGCTCCACCAATCCGCGGGACGCTCGCAGCTGGAAGGTCATCCACGTCCACAACCACGGCAAGAACTTCGTCGCGCTCTCGTGCCCCACCCGGCGCCTGTGCGTCGGCGTGGACGACGGCGGCAACGCGGTCAGCTCAACCCACCCGAGCGGCGGGCCGCGGGCGTGGAGAGTCGCGCACATCGAGACCGTCTACCCCGACAGCAACGGCCCGTTTCAGGACGTGTCGTACACGCGCGGCGGGTTGTGCGTGGCAGTCGGAACAACGACCTGGTCAGCTCGACGAACCCGACCGGCGGCGCTAGCGCCTGGACCCACACCCCGGCGGACATCAACTACCCCTTCGTCGAGCCGCACACCGTGGGTCTTTACGCGGTCTCGTGCGCGAGCAGCCACTTGTGCGTCGCGGTTGACACGCTTGGCACCGCGATCGTCTCGACCGATCCCGCGGCAGCCGTCCGGCACCGCTAGGCACATGGTTGGAACCCATCGTCGGGACCGGCTACTTCGCCGCTCCTGACAGCTTCCTTACCGGCGGGCCACCTCCCGCCCCGCGAGCGTCTGGCTCGTCGCCTCCGAGATCTCAACGCTGACCAGATCCCCCGCCGCGCCCAGCCCGTCGAAGTTCACAACCTTGTTGTGACGTGAGCGACCGCGCAGGCGGGCGGAGTCGGTACGCGAGGGCCCTTCGACGAGCACCTCGAGCGTGCGCCCGACGAAGCGCTGGGCACGCTCACGCGCCCGGCGCTGGATCACCTCGACCAACCGCTCCAGGCGCGCCACCTTGACCTCGTGGGCGACCTGGTCTGGTAGCGTCGCCGCCTCGGTCCCGCGCCGGGGGGAATAGATGAAGGTGAAGGCTCCGTCGTAACCCACCTCCTCGGCGACTTCCACTGTCTGCTCGAAATCTGCCTCGGTCTCCCCGGGAAAGCCGACGATGATGTCAGTGCTCAGGGCGCAGTCGGGCACACGCTGGCGAATCAGCGCCACACGGTCGAGATAGCGCTCGCGCGTGTAGGTGCGGCGCATGCGCTTGAGGACCCGCGAGGAGCCGGATTGAAGTGGGAGATGGATGTGCTCACAGAGCGAGGGCAGCTCGGCGTGGGCGCGAATCACGTCCTCGCGCATGTCCTTGGGGTGCGGGCTCGTGTAGCGGATGCGGTCGATGCCGTCGATCGCGTCGATCTGCGCCAGCAACGCCGCGAAGCTGATCCGCCGCGCTCCGGGGAGATCGCGTCCATAGGAATTGACGTTCTGGCCGAGCAGCGTCACCTCGCGCACCCCGTCCCGAGCAAGGCTCGAAACCTCCGCCACCAGCTCCCAAGCCCCCCGGCTCGCCTCCCGCCCGCGCGTGGATGGGACGATGCAGTAGGAGCACGCGCAGTTGCAGCCGACGCTGATCTGCACCCATGCCTGGTGCTCGCGCGCCCGCTTGGCGGGCAGGCGCCCGGTGAAGCCCTCGAACTCGAAGAACCCTTGTGCGCTGAGCGAGTCGCTGGTCAGGAACTCCGCAAGCTTGTGCACCTGCCCGGGGCCGAACGCGACGTCGACGAACGGAAAGCGGGCGAAGACCTCCTCCTTGACCGACTGCGCCCAGCAGCCCCCGACGCCCACCGTCACCTCAGGGCGCTCGGACTTTAGCCGCTTGGCCTCCCCCAGGTGCGCGGTGAAGCGACTGTCGGCTTTCTCGCGGATCGAGCACGTGTTGAACAGGATCAGGTCCGCATCGTCACGGCGCTGGGCCGCGGAGTATCCGATCGACTGAAGCATCCCCTCGATGCGCTCGGAGTCATGCGCGTTCATCTGGCACCCGAACGTCGTGAGGTGATATCGCTTCATCGCGGTGCCAAGGGTAGCGCCGGCCAGATGCGACCGCGGGGTGGGCCGCCCAGCCGCGATCGCGCAAAACGCGCGCTGCCGCCGCCCCGCCCGCGGGCGGGCGGCGGCGATCAATCCTCCCTGAAACCCGGCAGCACCAGCTCGACACGCGCCCCCCGCCCGTGACCCGAGTCTCCTGCGCGGACCTCACCACCATGCGCCTGCGCGATCGCGCGCACGATCGCCAGGCCCAGGCCCGCGCCGCCCGCGCGGCGGCTGCGACCCGGATCGGTACGGTGAAAGCGCTCGAAGATCCGCTCGCGCTCGGAGGCCGGGATCCCGGGCCCGTCGTCGAGCACCACGAATCGGATCTCCTCATGCCCCGCGCTCTGCACCTCCAGGCGCACGAGACCCGTCTGCGGCGTAGTGTGACTCACCGCGTTGCCCGCGAGATTGCGCAGCGCCTGCGCCAGACGGTCCGGATCCGCGAACAGGGACCCTTTGGGGACGGGGCCCAGCTCGAATCGTCGCGCGGCGGTCAGGCTGACGCCGTCCCAGAGCTCGGCGACGAACGAACGCACGTCGATCGCCTCCTCGCGCAGGAAGCCTGTCTGCTCGGTCGCAGCCAGCACGAGCATGTCGTCCACGAGCCGGCTGATGCGGGTGATCTCCGCCTGCACGAGGCGTTCGACGCGACGTACCTCGGATTGGGCGGGCGCGTGCTGGGCTGCCAGCACCTCGAGCTGGCCACGGATTACGGTCAGGGGCGTGCGGAGCTCGTGGGAGGCATCGGCAATGAACTCCTTCTGGCCGGCGAACGCCTCGGCGAGGCGGTCGAGCATGTGGTTGAACGCCTGCGCCAGCACCTCGACTTCGCCTCCATGCCCGCCCCCCCCCTCGCCGTCCATGCGAGGCTCGAGATCTCCGGCGTCCACGCGCGTGGCGACTGCTGCCATGCGTCGCAACGGCGCCGAAACGCGCACGCCGGCGAGATAGGAAGCCAGCAGTGCGAGTGCGAGCGTCAACGCGCCGGCGAGCACGAACGAGCGCGCCAACCCGTGCTCAGCGCGCTCGACGACCGCGAGCGGCTCACCGGCACCCACCACGACGGCTGGATATCCGGACCGCACCGACCGCTCGAGGATGCGAAAGCGGCCCACGTCGGGCACCGCCCGTGTCGAGTAGCCGACCCTCGGCACCTGGAGCGCGCGGCTGGCGCCGTTCTCCTTGGCCTGCTCGGCCGCGCTCTCGCCGGCCTCCGGGACGGCGATGCCGAACAGCTCCCCGTGATTGCTGGCAACCGGCTCTCCCGAGACCAAGACGAACAGGAGGATCGAAGTCGCGCTGTACGGCTGCGCGCGAACGTAGCGTGCGGCGGCGGCGGTGATCTGACTGGCGCCGCGGTCCTGCAACGCGTTCAGCGACTGCAAGAGCTGGCTCGTGTCGCCTGCGAGGTCTCGGTCGATCTCGCTTCGGAGCTGAGTGCCCGTGTAGTCGTAGACGGCGACGAAGATCACGGCCACCGAGACGAGCATCACCGCGGCCACCCACGCGGTGAGCCGCCAGCGCAGCCCTGCCGGCGCGCGCGCTCTAATCGCGCCCATCGAGGCGGTAGCCGACCGACCGAACGGTGATGATCGGCCCGCCGCCCTCTCCGTCGCCCAGCTTGCGGCGCAGGTACCCGATGTACACGTCGACTACGTTGGTTCCGGGGTCGTGCTCGTACCCCCAAACCGCGCGGAGGATCTGCTCGCGACTGAGGACATGGCCGCGGTTGCTCAGCAAATGGACGAGCAGCTCGAACTCCGTGGTCGAGAGGCGGACGAGCTCGCCCGCGCGGCGGACCTCGCGCGTGAGCAGGTCGACCTCTATGTCACCGACCCCGACGGTGGTTTGCGGCGCCTGCGCGGCGACG
Source organism: Actinomycetota bacterium (assembly GCA_030853685.1). Taxonomy (GTDB): domain Bacteria; phylum Actinomycetota; class Thermoleophilia; order Solirubrobacterales; family Solirubrobacteraceae; genus Palsa-465. Next base: position 9,750 of record JALYUQ010000004.1, read on the forward strand.
CGTAGCTGCGCTCGGACTCGCGCTGCCAGCTCGTTGAGCGAGAACGGCTTGGTCAAGTAATCTACTGCGCCCGCATCCAGCCCCTTCACCCGATGCTCGATCTCGCTGCGCGCGGTGAGGATGATCACCGGCAGGCTCGGCTTTGCGTCGTGAAGCGCGGCCAGCACCTGCAGGCCGTCGCAACCGGGAAGCATCACGTCGAGGATCACCAGGTCGACGTTCTCGCTCAGTGCGCGCTCGGCTCCGGCGACGCCGTCTGTCTCTGCGCAAACCTCAAATCCTTGAGCCTCGAGCCCCCGCTCCAGGAAGTCGACGATCCCCGGCTCGTCCTCTATCACCAGCACGAATCCGGACACGCTCGGTCAACCCGCGTCCAGCGTGCGCGAGACACACGATCGGACTGCCCCCCGCGCACCGGTGCGGGGCAACCGGCACGCGCTCACCGCGCGTACTCCACCGCGCGGGACTCGCGGATCACCGTCACCTTGATCTGTCCTGGGAACTCGAGCTCGCGTTCGATCTCCCGCGCGATCTCATAGGAGAGGAGCGTCGCGTCGTCGTCGTCGATCGCTCCCGGGGCGACCATCACGCGAATCTCGCGCCCCGCCTGCATCGCGTAGACCTTGTCGACGCCCTCGTGACGGGTTGCGATCCGCTCGAGATTGTGCAGTCGCTTGACGTACTGCTCCAGGGATTCGCCCCTGGCTCCCGGGCGTGCACCGGAGAGCGCATCGGCGGCCTGCACGATGACTGCCTCGATCGTCTGGGGCTCGACCTCGTTGTGATGAGCCTCGATCGCGTGTGCGACTGCCTCGGGCTCACCGCACCTGCGCGCCAGGTCGCCGGCGACCAGGGCGTGGGGCCCCTCGACCTCGTGGGTGATCGCCTTACCGATGTCGTGCAGCAGCGCCGCGCGGCGGGCGGTCTTCGGGCTCGCGCCGAGCTCCCCTGCCATCATCGCCGCCAGCCTCGAAACCTCGACCGAGTGCGCCAATACGTTCTGGCCGTAGCTGGTGCGAAACTTGAGCGCCCCGAGCAGCTTCACGAGCTCTGGGTCGATCCCTCCGACACCGGCCTCGAACGCGCCCTGCTCGCCGGCCTCGACGATGTGGCTCTCCAGCTCCGACTTGGTTTGGTGGTAGGTCTCCTCGATCCGCGCCGGATGGATCCGTCCGTCTTCCAGCAGCTTCTCCAATGTCAGGCGAGCCACCTCCCGGCGCACGCCGTCGAATCCTGAGAGCACTACGGCCCCGGGCGTGTCGTCGATGATGAAATCGACACCCGTAAGGGCTTCTAGCGCGCGGATGTTGCGTCCATCCCGGCCGATGATCCGGCCTTTCATGTCATCGGCGGATAGCTGTACGACTGACACGGTCGTATCCGCAGCGTGCCCGGCAGCGAGACGCTGCATGCACACCGAGAGGATGCTTCGCACCCGCTGCTCGGCATCCCGCTTGGTCTCCTCCTCGATCTGGCGGATGCGCCGCGCCGCATCGTGCCTGGCTTGGTCCTCGAGCTCCTCGAGCAGGAGCTGCTTGGCGCGGGCCGCGGAGATGCCCGCTGCCCGCTCGAGTGCGCGCTCGAGCTCACGGCGGCCATCGACAAGCGCCGCGCGCTCCTGCACGAGCTCCGCTTCCCTGTCGGCGAGCGTCGCCTCGCGGCGAGCGAGCGCCTCAGCACGATCGGGAAGCTCTGCGACGGCCGAGGAAGCTGCGGCGGCCTGCGATGGTGCGCTCAGCGGGACGTGCGATGATGCGAGCGCGGCGCCATTGGCCTGCGACGGTGCGAGCGCGGCGCTGTCAGGCGCGAGCGCGGCTTTGCGTGCCTGCGATGGTGCGACCGGGGCGCTGCGCATGGCCTGCGATGGTGCGACCGGGGTACGGAAACCATACATCCGTCCGTAAGCAATCGCCGCGACTACTATTCCCGCCGCGATCAGCGCTGCGGCCCCGATGATGTCCATGGCGTTTCCTCTCCTGGCGGTCCGGCTTGGACCGGTCCCAACTCACGGCTTGGTTTTTTGGGAGCGAGCGAGCGGCCATGCGGGACGCACCAACGTATGCCGAGAGGGGCAACTGGGAGTCGCCGTCCAGGCGGCGACTACCTGGCAAGTTGGCTTCTGTAGATGATGGGACGGGCCGGGCTGGCCATCGTTCGTGATGGGGGATTAGGCTGGGTGGCCCATTAGCGTTTGCCGTCAATGCGTTCAGTCCGGAATCGGAGTATGTGCTTTGCTGGTGTTTCGCGGTGTCATGTGGCCGCGTAGGCCATTCGTTCGCTGATCGCATCCTAGTACCGGCAGCGTGGGCGCGCAATCTCGGCGCGCCAGTCGCCGTGCGGGCGAAGTGGTCCGCTCCCGCGCGTCGCCGTATCCAGCCGACGGGCTCGGTCGCCGCGGGCGAAGTAGTCTGGTCCCGTCGCCGTTCCCACTCGATAGGCTAGTCGCCGCGGGCGTACGCCGCCAGCGCGTCGAGCGCGAGCTCGCCGTCGTACCCCTTGCGCAGCAAGAGCCCGAGCGCCCTGTCACGTTCGCGGCGATCCGCCGGCGGAGCCTGAAGGCGGCGGCGCAGCAGCCTCAGCGCCCGATCGAGCTCGGAGTCAGGTGACTCGCTGTCGAGTGCGGGGTGGATGAGCTCGGGCTCGATTCCCCGCGCGCGCAGGCCGCGCGCGATGCGGTCCCTCCCCCACCGCTCCAGCTCGCGCTTGTCCTGCGTAAACAGGCGCGCGAAGCGCGCGTCATCGAGATAGCCCTGCTCGGTCAGCGTGCAGATCGCCTGGTCGCTTTCGGCGACATCGACACCCCTGGCTTGAAGATGGCTGCGCATCTCCGCTTCGGTACGGTCGCGCCGGTTCAGGTAACGGTATGCGAGCCCGAGCGCGTGCTGGAGCCGATCGTCGGCGCTGGGGGCTGCCTGGAGATCGTCGGTGTGGAGCCCTGGCTGGAGCCGATGCTCGGTGCCTTGGGGGTGATTCTGGATGCCGGGCATATGTCTGCGGACTATGCAGCCCGATCCTCGGCGCCCTGCACCGGCTCGACGGCCGCGAGTGGCGCCTCACGCGGCGTGAGCGGCTTGACGGGCTCGCGGCTGATCCCGAGCGCGGCATAGACCTTGGCTTCGATCGCACGCGCCATCTCGAGGTGCTCGTCGAGGAACGCCTTGGCGTTGCCCCGTCCCTGCCCCAGCCGCTCCTCGCCATAGGAAAAGAACGAACCGGACTTCGTGACGATGTTGTGCTCGATACCGAGGTCGACCAGGCAGCCGGAGGTCGAGATGCCCTTGCCGAACTCGATGTCGAACTCGGCCTGCTTGAACGGCGCCGCCACCTTGTTCTTGACGACCTTCACCCGTACGCGGTTGCCGACCGCCTCGGTGCCATCCTTGAGCGTCTCGATCCGACGGATGTCCAACCGCTGGGAGGAATAGAACTTCAGTGCTCGGCCACCGGGCTGCGTCTCTGGAGATCCGAACATTACCCCCACCTTCTCCCGGATCTGGTTGGTGAACACGCACAGGGTCTGGGTGCGGTTGAGGTTGCCGGCCAGCTTGCGCATCGCCTGGGACATCATGCGCGCTTGGGCACCGACGGTCTGGTCCCCCATCTGGCCCTCGAGCTCAGCCCGCGGCGTGAGCGCGGCGACGGAGTCGACGGCGATCACGTCGACCGCGCCCGAGCGGATCAGCATGGCGACGATCTCGAGCGCCTGCTCGCCGTAGTCGGGCTGGGAGACGAGCAGCTCGTCGATGTCGACACCGATCTTCTGCGCGTACAGTGGGTCCATCGCGTGCTCGGCGTCCACGAACGCGCATACGCCGCCGAGCTTCTGCGCCTCGGCGAGGACGTGGTAGACAAGCGTCGTCTTACCCGAAGACTCGGGGCCGAAGATCTCGATGATGCGCCCGCGGGGGACGCCGCCGATCCCGAGCGCGAGGTCGAGCGACAGCGCGCCGGTGGAAATAGCGTCTACGGCCACGCGCGCTCCGGGGTCGCCCATCCGCATTACGGAGCCCTTGCCAAACTGCCGCTCGATCTGGGTCAGGGCGCCCTGGAGGGCGGCCTGACGCTTGGCGTCGGACTTTGCGCCAGACGCATCTCCTGACTTCACGCTAGACGTGGCACCTGGCTTCACGCCGCTCGGCGTCTGGGGCGCGCCCGGCTTGGCCGCACCCGGCGCTTTGGCGGCCTTCTCGTGCTCGCTCATCTCAGTTCGGCTCCTTGTCTCATACGCAGTTGAACCCGGCACACTAGGACGGGTGGCGGACGGAACCGACAAGCTAGACCCGCGGCCTGTAACGGAACAAGACCCATTCGTGACGGAAGGCGAACAAACGCGTGCTAGCACTGTCCCTGGCTGCTCGCGCTCGTGCTCGGTGCCGACTACGCCGACGTGGTGGGCGTGCCCAGATCCATCCTCGCCAAAGCCTCATATCGCGCTCCGCCCGGCCCCGGCCGGGCCGCTGACCAACCCGCTCGCTCAACGATCGCCACCGACCTCCTCGAGCACCTGCCGCAGCAGGTGCATTGCGACGGTGGTCGCACGGTCTCGGACGTCGACCCGCCTCCCGGGCAGCCGCACGCTATGGGTCGCGCGCACGCCATCGCGGTCGCTGACCGAGAAGCACACCAGGCCGACCGGCTTCTCGGGGGTTCCACCACCCGGTCCGGCGATTCCCGTGATGCCGACTCCGACATCGGCATCGAAGCGCGCGCGCGCGCCGTCGGCGAGTGCCTGCGCCACCTCGTCCGAGACGGCGCCAAAGCGCGCTATAACCTCCGAGTCGACCCCAACCAGCGCAGATTTGACGGCGTCCTCGTAAGCCACCACGCCGCCGGCAAAGTATGCCGAGGCGCCCGGACGATCGGTCAGGCGAGCAGCCAGCATCCCGCCGGTGCACGACTCGGCGACAGCCAGCCGGCGGCCTTCTAGCAGGGAGGCGACCTGCTCGTCGACTGTTGATCCGTTACCGGAGAAGAACGTGTCGGCGTGACGGTCGCGGATAAACTTGATCAGCGCGTCGTACGCCGGTTGCGCGGGCGGCTCGTAGTGGGTGGCGATCTCGATCTCCCCCCGGCGCAGGCAGGTGGTGATCTCGAGCGCTCCGAGCGCCAGCCCGGCCCCCTGCGCCGCTCGCAGCGTACTCGCGATCTCGGACTCGGGGATACCGTACAGGCGGACGATCCCCCGGCGGTACGTCGTCGCGTGCGCCGTCGCCGCGCGGAAGGCATCAGTGCCACGAGCCGTCTCCCACATCGGCTGTAGCTCGCGCGGTGGGCCCGGGAGCACGACGACTGTGGGGCCGGCGCCGGCGAGCGGCGCTACGACCAGCCCCGGCGCGGTTCCGACGGGATCGAGCACCGTCGCGCCGCGCGGGATCACCGCCTGCTTGCGATTGGAGGCGCGGATCGCGTCTGGATCGGCTCCCCGCCAGCGCGTCATCATCGGGTGCAAGATCTGCTCTATCAGCTCCTGCAGCCGGGCGTCGAGCACCATCTCGCGGCCCGAGAAGCGCGCGACGACCTCGGCCGTAATGTCATCAGCGGTCGGCCCGAGGCCGCCGCTGGTGACGATCAGCGCCATCCCTTCGCTCGACATGAACTCGAGTGCCGCCAACAGGTCGCCGGGACGGTCGCCCACGATCTGGATCAGAGCCGCATCGACCCCGATCTCCCGCAGCCGCTCAGACAGCCAGGGCCCGTTGCGGTCGCTGATGATGCCCGTCAGGACCTCGGTCCCCGTGATCAGGATGCCCGCGCGAAGGCTCATTCAGGACCCCAACGGGCCGCCCAGGGCCGCCATAACTCGACAGTCGGGGTTCCCGGAGGGTCGAGTGTCGTGTGGAGCGCGCATAACGGCACGCACGCGACACTCGCCTCCGCTGTGGCTTTGATTGTCGAGTTGTGAGCCCGCCTCGGGCTCTCGGCACCGCTCGGGCACCGAGGGCGGCCCCGGTTATGGCCCGCCTCGGGCTCTCGGCAGGTGCCCCGGCGCCATCGCTCATCCTCCAGCCTCACCCGACCCGCTCCACTCATGCGCAGCTCACGCGCAGCGAGGCTGCTTGGAGGCCGGCAAGGGCTTGCTCCCCGATGGAGAGAGCAGGAAGCCGATCGAGCTCGAAGACGGCGCGACGTTGACCATGGCGCCGTTGACGATCATCTGCACCGAGGCATTTCCGAGCGTGAGCAACAGTCTGCCCGCGGTCGCGGTCGGGATCGTCTGCCCCGCTGCGAAGATCTGGCCGGGGATCAGGACCTTCCCCTTGCCGTTCACGAGGCATACGTATACCTGGGCTGTCGGTACCAGTCGCAGCTTGACGGTCTGGGGCGGTGCCGGTGCCGGTCGTGCGGGCTTGCTCGGACGTGGCGCGCTACCGTGCACCGTGCGGCCTGCGTGCCCCCCCGGAGACGGGGTACTGCCCGAGTTGCCGCTGCCGACCGCATAAAGCACTGCGACGATTGCGATCAGCACCAGGCCGATGATCGCCCAAGGCGGAAACCGCGGACCCCGCCGAGAGTGCTCACGCTCGCCGGGGAGCGGCGAGATCGGCGTCAGCTCGTCGGACGGAACGCCTTCCTCGTGACGGCGCTTGAACTCCTCCACGAGGAGGCGGCTGTCGAGTCCCAGGAAGTCTCCGTAGGTGCGAAGGAAGCTCTTTGCGTAGACCGGGCCGGGGAGCAGGTCCCACTCCTCGTTCTCCATCGCGCGCAGGTACCTGGCGCGAATCTTCGTGCGAACCTCGACTTCGGTCATGTCGATCTTTGCGCGTATTCGTGCTTCTCGCAGTGTCGAACCGAGCTCGGGCATCCTTGCCGAAGGCTACCGCCGCGCAAAGTAACGACAGCTCGCGTTCAACGCACTCCGGGCAGCCGCTGAAAAGCCATCGCCGACCGGCTATTGCTTTGGCACCGCAGGTGCCGCCATCAGGTCTCCCCCTGCTCCTGCGCCACATCCGCGGGCGCCTGCACCGGGGCCTCTCGACCGGCCTGCGCGCAAGCACCGGTAAGCGCGTCCGCCGGACCGCCCGCGTCCGCCGGACCGCCACCATCCGTCGCACCGCCTCCACGCGCCGGACCGCCACCATCCATCGCACCGCCTCCACGCGCCGGACCGCCCGCGTCCGTCGCACCGCCGCCTTCGGCCTCGGCGAGGTGCGACAGGATGCGCGGCACGTCTGCCTCCGCGATCAGCACCTGGCGGGGCTTCGAGCCCTCGTAGCCCGAGATGATCCCGCGCCGCTCGAGCATGTCGATCAGACGTCCGGCGCGCGTATAGCCCAGGCGCAACCTTCGCTGCAGCATGGAGGTAGACGCGGTACCCATCTGCGCGACGAGCGCGATTGCCTCCTGTAGCAGCGGATCCTCGTCCGCGTGCTGGGCGCCCTCCTCCTCGCGCGCGTCGTCCTCGCTGGGCACCTCCTCGAGCAGCTCCTCACGGAGCTCGGGCTCGCCCTGACGCCGCCAAGCATCTGTCAAGTGGGCGACTTGCTCCTCGTCGATGTAAGCGCCCTGGATGCGCTGGAGCTTCGAGGAACCAACGGGTGAGAACAACATGTCCCCCTGTCCGAGCAGCGACTCGGCGCCGTTGTGGTCGAGGATCACCCGCGAGTCGGTCTGGCTGGAGACCGCGAAGGCGATCCGCGACGGGACGTTGGCCTTGATCATCCCGGTGATCACGTCCACGCGCGGGGACTGCGTGGCGAGGACCAGGTGGATGCCGACCGCCCGGGCCTTCTGGGCGAGGCGGATGATGGAGTCCTCGACGTCGGCCGGAGCGACCATCATCAGGTCGGCGAGCTCGTCGATCACGCACAGGACATAGGGCAGTGGCGGCTCGCCGCGCTTCTCGCGGGAGCGGTTGAGCTCCGGGAGCGAGCGCGTCCGGGCAAGCGACATGGTTCCGTAGCGCTGCTCCATCTCCTTGACGAGGTTCTGCAGCGCGTTAGCGGCCATCCGCGGGCTCGTGATCACCGGCGTCAGCAGGTGCGGGATCGACTCGTAGTGGTTGAGCTCGACCTGCTTGGGGTCCACCAGCACCAGTCGCAGCTCGTGGGGCGTCGCCCTCAACAGGATGCTGGAGAGCATCGCGTTGACGCATGCCGACTTCCCCGCGCCGGTCGTCCCGGCGACGAGCAGGTGGGGCATCTTTGCGAGGTCGGCGCCGATCGCCCGGCCCGCGATGTCCTTGCCCAGCCAGACGGTCAGCGGTGACCAGTCCTCGGGCGGCTCCTGAAACACGTCGCCTAGGTGCACGATCCGCCGGCGCGCGTTCGGGACCTCTACGCCGACCGCCTGCTTGCCGGGGATCGGCGCGAGGATGCGGATGTCGGTCGCGGCCAGCGCATACGCGAGATCGTCCTTGAGCGCCGCGATCTTCGACACCTTGGTGCCTGGCGCCAGGCGCAGCTCGTAGCGGGTTATGTGGGGTCCGGCTACGCGCCCGATCACCTTGGCCTCGATCCCGAAGTGCCCGAGCGTCTCCACCAGCGTCCCCGCCACCTGCTCCTGGCCGGCGGTGTCGGGCCTCGCCGCCTCACCTGTCGAGCGGGTGAGAAAGCGCGCGCCCGGGACGCTCCACTGGAAGTTGGGGTCCTCGGTGACCGAGGCGCGGTAACGCCCCGCGGGGGTTAGATCCCCGTGTCCGGCGGCCACCGGGACCTGCCCGCCGTCCCGCTCATCATCCCGGGGGTCATCCCCGGGCGGGTTCGCCGCAGCTTCACCCGCCCGCTCGGCGCTAGCGCGGAGATCGGTCCCGGTCCCGGCGAGGGCGTGAGGCACGGCCCCGGGCGCGGGGTGGGAGAGGACTTCGGTCCCGGACGTGGCGTGGTCCTGATCGGATCCCTCGTGCGCTTGAATCGGCGGCGCCTCCACGTGCGTCGCGAGGACCACCCGCTCGGCGTTCTCGGTGTCTGCTGCGGAGTCGTACGGGCTCGGCTCCAGGGCCGGCGGCGAGCCTGGATCGACCGCCTCCTGCACCGGCTGCGCAGCGCCAGCCGCCGTCTTGGCGGCTTCGGTCGCCGGGCGCCCCGCGAGCGTGCCGGCCTCCTTGGCCCGGCGCCGGCCGAGGGAGAGGCCGACGGCTTCACTCCCATGGTGCCACGCGAGCGTGCGGGCCTCGCTAGCCGAGCGCCGGCTGAGAAACAAGCCGGCGGCTTCGCCCACCGGGCGCCGGGCAAGGGCAAGGGCAAGGGCGTCGCGCCAGCGTGGCCTTTGCGCACGCTGGCCGCCCGAGCGCTTTAGCACCCTGCTGGTGCCGGCCACGCCCGTGCCGGTCGCCCGCACGATGCCGGCGAAGGTAGCCCCGCTGACGAGGATCAGGCCGGCGACCAGTAGGAAGACCGCGAGGATCTGGGCGCCGAGCGGCGAGAGCAGGTGCGAAGCGGCCCACAGCTCGGCTTGGCCGAGGATTCCACCTCGTGACTCAAACGTCGCGGCGCGCCAATAGTGTTCATGGGAGGGCGCGCGAGCGGGGCCCAGCCCGAGCGCCCCCGCCGCTATCGCCAGCGTCAAGGCGCCGGTCAGGCACACGACGCCGGTTCGCATCGGACGCCCGCGCCTGCGGCCCGCTCGGCATCCACTCGAGCTTGCGGCGGGCTCGGCATCCTGCCTCGCCTCCTTCCGCCGCGCTCGAGCCGTCCGGCTGCCTGATCGGGCCGCGTGCAGGTCATCCTGCTGTGCTCGCAGCTCGCGGACCAGGACGAGCGCGCCTGAGAGCACCAGCGCGGGGGGAATCGCGTAACCCACTACTCCGAGCGCGAATCGCACGCTCGTTATCGCGCCGGCACCCAAGGCGCCCCCGGCCCAGTGCAGGTAGGCGACCCCCGTCAAGAAGACCCCCACCGCGATCAGCGCCAGGCCGGCGATGTCGACGTGGTGGGGCTCCAGCTCCAGGCGCGGCCTCCTCAGCGGGACAAGTGGCCGGCTGGCGAGCAGCGGGCGCTTTGCGCGCTTGGGAGGCGCTCTCTTCTTGGCTCGTTGACGCTGGGTGGCCATGGTCCGAAGAGATGACTTCGACGGCGCCGGCTCTGCTCCTGCGCAGCAGAGGATGGCTCACCCACGGCTCGATCAGCAGCGCCGACGCGAGTCCGGCCTTGCCAGACGCACCGTCCGCCTGGCCCTCCCCGTACCATCTCTCAGAATGACGATGGCCGATTACGAGCGTCCCCCGCGCGTGCTGGTGGTCGAAGACGACGAGGCGATCGCCCAGGTGCTGCAGCGCTCGCTGCGGATGGAGGGCTATGAGGTGAAGCTGGCCGGCGATGGCGAAATCGCCTTGGAGCTGGCGCCGGCGTTCCTCCCCGACCTGGTGATCCTCGACCTTGGCCTGCCCGGGATCGACGGGATCGAGGTCGCCAAGGCGTTGCACAAGGACGACGACGTCCCGATCCTCGTGCTGACCGCGCGCGACGCCGTGCAGTCCCGCGTCGAGGGCCTGGACGCCGGTGCGGACGACTACCTGGTCAAGCCGTTCGAGCGCCAGGAGCTGCTGGCGCGCCTGCGGGCGCTGCTGCGGCGCCGCCCGCCCAGAGGCCAGGCCACGCTGACGGTCGGAGACCTGAAGCTGAATCCCGATACGCACGAGGTGAGCCGCTCGCAACGCGGCATCGACTTGACGCAAAGGGAGTTCGAGCTGCTGGAGTACCTGATGCGCAACGAGCGGATCGTGATCTCGCGCCAGCGCCTGCTCGACGAGGTGTGGGGCTATGACCCGTTTTCGATGACCAACACGATCGAGGTGTTCGTGTCTAACATACGGAGGAAGCTTGAAGCTGGTGGAGAGCCTCGGCTCCTACATACGATCCGCGGCGCAGGCTACGTTCTCCGCGTATAGGTCGCTGCCGATCCGGTGGCGGCTGGCGGGCGGCTCGGCGGCGCTGACCTTCGTGATCCTCGCGGGGTTCGCGGGGATCGTCGGCGTCCTGACGACGAATCAGTTGCGCGGGCAGTTTGACGACGGTGTCCACTCGGCGGCGGACCAGCTCGCGCGCGAGCTGAATCTGACGGCTACTAAGAACGGCGTGTTGACCATTCCGAGCGGGCAGTTCAGCCTGGGCACCGCGGCAATCGCGGACCACGCGCAGATCCGGATCTTCAACGACGCTGGCGAAATCCAAGCGACCCAGGAAGGGATCCGGATCAAGGGCGCCAAGGAGCCTCTGCCGCCGACGCCGAGCTTTCCTCCGCCAAGCGGCACCGGTCACTTGGAGGAGCTCGGCTACCGTGTAGAGGAGCGCGAGGTCCGGGTGCACCCCGTCGGCGACGTGATTCTCCTTTACGCCGCGCCGCTGTCTGACCTCGAGCACACGCTCGCGCGCGTGCAGTTCTTCCTGCTACTCGGCGTGCTCGGCGGTAGCGTCCTCGCCCTGCTTGCGGGGCTCGCGGTCGCACGGCGGGCGATGCGGCCGATCGCGGAGCTGAGCGATGCGGCGCGGGAGATCGAGCGTACCCGCGACCCGAGCCGGCGTGTGCCACACCCCGAGGCCGAGGACGAGGTGGCCGAGCTCGCGCGCACGCTCGAGGGGATGCTCGGGGCGCTCGACGCCGCCCGTAACGAGACCGAGTCGATGCTCGAGCGCCAGCGCGAATTTGTCGCCGATGCGTCGCACGAGCTACGGACGCCACTGACGAGCGTGCTCGCCAACCTCGAGCTGCTGAGCGAGGAGCTGGAGGGAGAGCAGGCCGAGAGCGCGCATGCCGCGCTGCGCTCCACGCGGCGGATGCGGCGCCTGGTCGGCGACCTGCTGCTGCTCGCCCGGGCCGATGCGAAGCGGATCCAGCCGAGCATGCCGACCGACCTCGCCGAGATCCTCGTCGAGGCCGCCTCCGAGCTCGGTCCGATGGCCGAGGATCACGATCTGTCGATCGATGCGCGATCTGTCGTGGTTCCCGGCGTCCGCGACGAGCTGCACCGCCTGATGCTCAATTTGCTCGAGAACGCCGTTCGCCACACGCCCCCCGGCACCCACGTCCGCGCGTGGACCGGCGCGCGCAACGGCAACGCGGTCCTGGTCGTGGAGGACGACGGGCCGGGCATCGCGCCCGAGCTGGAGCGCCGCGTGTTCGAGCGCTTCGTGCGCAATGGACGCGACGGCGGTCGCGGTTCGGGTCTGGGCCTCGCGATCGTGCGTGCGGTGGCCGAGTCCCACGGTGGCACCGTCGCGCTGGAGTGCCCCGGCAGCGCGTCGGCTGGGGGCGCCCCGCAAGGCGCCCCCATCAGTAACGATATGGACATGGACGGTGACGCTGGCACGGGGACGGGCGCTCGATCGAACGGTGACACACGCATGAACAGCGGTAGTGGCACGCGATTCGTGATCGCGATCCCCACCCCATCCCCGCAGGCGGACATACCGAGCAATGGGGCTCAGCCCGCCGGTCACACCTCGACGACGACGGGGAGCACCATCGGGCGCCGTCGCAGCCGGTCATAGACGAACGCGGCGAGATCGTCGTGTAGCTCCTGCTGGAGTAAATCGATCTCCCTCAGGCCGCCCTTGGCCGAGGCCGCGAGCGAGCGCTCGACCTCGGCGCGGATCTCCTCGACCAATTCGCCTGCCTGCTCGATAAAGGGGACACCGCGGAAGATCACCTCGGGCGGGACCACAGACTCACCCCCCTGCTCGGAGACTGTCGCCACGACGATGAAGATGCCGTCGGCGGAGAGCATGCGCCGGTCGCGCAGCGCCACGTCGGCCGGGTCGCCGATGTCGACCCCGTCGACGAAGATCATCCCCGACTGCTCGCGCGAGCCGAACCTCGCACCGCGGGCGTCGATCTCCAGTGGCAGGCCGTTCTCTCCACGGAAGACGTCGTCAGGATCGAAACCGAGCGCGTCGGCGAGCTGCGCGTGGAGAAAGATTCGCTTGTGGTCGCCGTGCATCGGCATCACATAGCGGGGCTTGACGAGGTTGAGCATCAGCTTGAGCTCCTCGGCATAGCCGTGGCCGGAGGCGTGGATCGGAGCGTCGCGAGGGGTGATCACGTCACACCCGATGTGATAGAGGCGGTCGATGGTCTCGTTCACCGCCCGCTCGTTGCCGGGGATCGGGGTAGCCGAGAAGACGACGGTGTCGCCGCGGTGGAGCTTTATCATGCGGTGGTCGTTGTGGGCCATCCGCCGCAACGCCGACAGGGGCTCTCCCTGTGATCCGGTCGAGATCACCACCACCTTGTGCTCGGGCCAGCTCTCGACCTCCTGAGGCTGGATGACAATGCCGTCGGGGAGCTCGATGTGCCCGAGCGAGCGCCCGATGTTGACGTTCTTGCGCATCGACCGTCCGACCAGGGCGACCTTCCTTCCGAGCGCGGCGGCCGCATCGACGACCTGCTGGACACGGTGGATGTTCGACGCGAAGCTCGTCACCACGATCCGCCCCTCTGCGCGCGCGAACACCTCCTCCAGATGTGGCCCGACGCCGCGCTCAGAAGGCGAGAAGCCCGGGCGGTCGGCGTTGGTCGAGTCCCCGCACAGCAGGAGGATTCCTTCACGACCGAGCTCGGCAAGGCGCGAGACGTCGGCCGGCTCCCCGTCGACCGGGGTCTGGTCGAACTTGTAGTCACCCGTCACGAGCACCGTGCCCAGGTCGGTGCCCAGCGCCACCGCGCACGAGTCCGGGATCGAGTGAGTCATGTGCACGAGCTCGAGCGTGAACGGTCCCAGCTCTACCTCGGTGCCGGGACAGAGGTCTTCCAGGTGCACGTCGCGGAGCTTGTGCTCGTCGAGCTTCGAGCGCGCCATCGCGATCGTCAGCCGCCCGCCATAGACGACGGGAGTGGCCTGCTCTGCGGCGAGCTCGCGCAGGACCCAGGGCAGCGCCCCGAGATGGTCCTCGTGACCGTGGGTGATCACGATCGCCTCGATGTCCGCCGCTCGCTCCAGCAAGTAATTGAAGTCGGGCAGCACGAGATCGATGCCGAGCATGTCGGTCGTCGGGAACCGCAGTCCCGTGTCCACCACCACGATCCGGCCGCCGTACTCGACGACCGTCATGTTCTTGCCTATCTCCCCCAGGCCGCCGAGCGGCAGGATGCGTAGCGTGCTCACGCGGTGGCGAGCATGCCGTGGCGCTCGAGCATCCGGCGGATCGTGGCCACTTCGCCGTCATCGAGCTCGACGTAGGGCAAGCGCGGGGGGCCCGCGGCGAGGCCAAGCAAACTGAGCGCCGCCTTGACCGAGCATGCGCCGGGGGCGATCGCCATGTCACGGTAGACGTCCTGCAAGCTGCTGTGGATCTCCCTGCGGCGCTCGGGCTCGTCGACCATCGCCCTCATCTGCTCCCCGAAGAGGTGGCTGGCGACGAGGATGCCGCCCGGCTCGCCGAGATCGAGGACATCGGCCAGCATGTCGTCGTTGCCGGCGTAGATCTGCAAGCCATCGATCTGCTCGAGGTTGTCCGGATTGGCCTGCTTGACCGCGACGATGTTTTGCAGCTGTGCGAGCTCCGCCAGCAGGTCATTCGGGAGGTCGGCTCCTGTCCGCTGGGGGATGTTGTAGAGCACGATCGGGCGATCGGTGGCGCGTACGACCTCCTGATAGTGACAGATGATACCGCGACGGCTCGGCCGGTTGTAATAAGGGTTCACAGAGAGCAGCGCGTCCGCTCCGAGCTCCGTGGCTCGCTCGGTCAGATGCACCGCGTGGCGGGTGTCGTTGGAGCCCACGCCCGCAACGATCGTGCAACGCCCGCGCATCTCGTTCACCGCGAGCTCGACCACCCGAAGCTGCTCCTCATCGCTCAGCGTCGCCGCCTCACCGGTGGTGCCGCATAGAACGAGGCCGTCCGAGCCGTGCTCGACCAGGTGGTGCATGAGAGCGACCGTCGCGTCCTCGTCGATGCGCAGATCCGCGTCAAACGGGGTGACCATCGCGGTCAAGATGGTGCCGAGGTTCACAGGCATCGATTGAATCATCGCAGGCGCGGCAGACGCCGAAGACCAGGGTCGCCCCGCAGGGCAACCCTGCGACTACGACACATCGCGCCTGAGACGCGGCAGCTCTCGGTCCCGGAGACTACGCCAGCTCCAGCAGTCGCTCGAGGCCGACCACCGGCGACTCGCCGAGGGCGCCGACGCGGCGGATCGCCAGCAGTACACCGGGCATGAAGGACTCGCGGTCGATCGAGTCGTGCCTGATCGTGAGCGTCTGGCCGACGTCGCCGAAGATCACCTCGTGGTGGGCGACGAGGCCCGGCAGGCGTACCGAGTGGATCGGCACCTCGTAATCGTCCCCGGCGGCCGCCGCCATCAGCGCGGCCGTACGTGCAGCCGTCCCGCTCGGCTTGTCGAGCTTGCGGTCGTGGTGGAGCTCGACGATCTCAGCCCGGGCCATGTGCCTTGCCGCCTGCGCGGCGAACTGCATCATCAGCACGGCGCCGATCGCGAAGTTCGGCGCGACGAAGACGTTCGCGCGGGCGCCGGCTAGTCCAGGCAGCTCGTCGGCGTCAAAGCCGGTGGTCCCGATCACAACGTGAACCCCCGCGGCGACGGCGAGGCTCGCATTGGCGAGCGCTGTATCCGGTGCCGTAAAGTCGACGACCACGTCGCAGCCTCCCAGCACGTCGGAGAGAGCGTTTCCGAGCACAGGGTCCACCCGTCCGGTCAGCTCCATGTCCGGGGCAGCGGATATGGCGCGGCACACCGTCTCCCCCATCCTCCCGGCCGCGCCCGCGACCGCCACTCTCATCAACCCAGAGCCTCGGAGGCCAGCGCGGGCTCGAGCGCCGACAGGGCTTCGTCGAATCCCTGTCGCTGTGGCCCGATGCCGGCGGCTGACAATCGATCTGGTGCCCACAGCTCCCCCACGAGGCTGACGAGATCCTCCAGGGACACAGCGTCGATTCGCTCCACGATCTCGTCGAGAGACAGCAATGGCGCGCCGGCCAGCACTTCTGAGCCGAGCCTGCTCATCCGCGCGCCGGTCGACTCGAGCGCCAGCACCACGCGCCCCTTGAGGTTCTCCTTCGCGCGAACGAGCTCCTCCGTGGTGGCCGGCTCCGCTCGGATCCGCGCCAGCTCACAGCCGACGACGGCGAGAGCTTCGCGGACGTTGTCGGGGCGCGTTCCGACATACAGGCCGACCTGCCCGGTGTCCCGGTAGGCGCTCGTGAACGAGAACACCGCGTATGCCAGGCCACGGCGCTCACGGACCTCCTGAAAGAGCCGCGAGGACGACGTGCCGCCAAAGATCGTGTCGAGCACGCGCAGCGCAAAGCGCCGATCATCGTGGCGCGAGAGCCCCGGACCGCCGAGGCAGACATGATACTGCTCGGTATCCTTGCGTTCAAAATGCGTTCGGGCTGGATGCACGCCTGGCGCGGGCGCGGAGGCGGGCGCAGAGGCCGAGGGCTCGCGCTCGCCGATCCGCTCCGCCGCCAGCGCCACGAACGCGTCGTGCTCCACGGCACCAGCCGCCGCGAGCACGATGTTCGAGGGCACGTAGCGCTGGTCGTGAAAGCGGGCAATGGCGGAGATCGGGGTGTCGGCGACGACAGGGCCGCGGCCGATGATCGCGCGCCCGAGAGGATGCTCTCCGAACACCGCCGTGCCGAGCACGTCGAAGACCTTCTCCTGGGGGTCGTCCTCGTACATCGCGATCTCCTCGAGGATCACCGCGCGCTCGGAGTCGACGTCCTCCAGCGCAGGCCGGAAGACCATGTCGGCCATCGCATCCAAGGCATCAGGCACGTGCTGATCGATCACCCGCGCGTAGACCGAGGTGGTCTCCTTGCCGGTGCCGGCGTTGAGCTCCGCTCCCATGCCGTCGAAGAGCTGGTCGATCTCGAGCGAGCCGTACCTCGAGGAGCCCTTGAACAGCAGGTGCTCGAGCAGATGAGAGAGGCCCGCCTGCGCTTCGCTTTCGGCACCGGACCCCGTTCCGATCCAGAACCCGATCGACACGGACCGGACGGCGGGCATCGCCTCCGTCACGATCCGCACTCCCGAAGGGAGCGTCGTTGACTGGTGGTGCTCCAGAGCCACGACCAGACGCCGCGAGCTAAGAGCGCGGGCGGTCGGAGTCGCGTTCGCGCGCGCGAGGGCGGTCGGCCCCGTCGCGGCCGCGGCCGTCCCGTCCCCGATCACGTCCGCCACGCTCTCGCCTTGGAGCGCCGTCGCCGCCGCCGCCGCCGGCCATCGTAACGAGCTCCTCGGCGCTCTTGCCGGCGATATCGGGATCGTCGGCGAGCCGCAGCCCGATCCGCCCGCGCTCGCGGTCGACTTCGACCACCCGTACGCTGAGCTCGTCGCCCTTGCCGAGCACGTCTTCGACCGTGTCGATGCGGCGCCCGGGCGCGACGTTGGAGATGTGCAGCAGACCGTCGGTGCCCTTGGCGAGCTCGATGAATGCGCCGAAGGTGGTCGTCTTGACGACCTTGCCGGTGAACTCGTCGCCGACCTCTACCTCCTTGGTCATCGAGCGGATCCGCTCGGCCAGCGCATCGCCCAGTTCGCGGTTGGAGGCGTAGACGAGCACCTGACCCTCGTCGTTGACGTCGATCTGGGACTCGAACTCCTCCTGCAGCGCACGGATCGTCTCCCCGCCCTTGCCGATCAGCAGCCCGATCTTCTCAGGATCGATCTTGACCGAGGAGATTCCCGGGGCGTACCGGGACAGCTCACTGCGCGGCGCGTCGATCACGGTGTTCATCTCATTCAGGATGAACTGGCGGGCGACCTTGGCCTGAGCCAGCGCGTCGCGCATGATCTCGAACGTCACGCCGGTGATCTTGATGTCCATCTGCAGGGCGGTGATCCCGTCCCTGGTGCCGGCGACCTTGAAGTCCATATCGCCGAGGTGGTCCTCGACGCCGGCGATGTCGGTGAGGATGATGTACTCGTCACCCTCCTTGATCAGCCCCATCGCGATGCCGGCGACCGGAGCCTTGATCGGCACCCCGGCGTCCATCAACGACAGCGTTGAGCCGCAGACCGAGGCCATCGACGACGACCCGTTGGACTCGAGGATGTCCGAGACGACGCGAATCGTGTAGGGGAAATCCTCCTGGCTGGGAATCACCGGGACCAGTGCCCGCTCGGCCAACGCCCCGTGGCCGATGTCACGGCGCTTGGGGCCGCGCATGAAGCCCGCCTCGCCGACCGAGAAGGGCGGGAAGTTGTAGTGGTGAAAGTAGCGCTTGGTGGTCTCCAGCCCGAGCGTGTCCAGGCGCATCTCCTCGCGCGTGGTGCCGAGCGCGACGACGCTGAAGGCCTGGGTCTGGCCCCGGGTGAACAGCGCCGAGCCGTGCGTCCGGGGCGCGATCTCGACCTCGATCGAGATCGGACGGATCTGCTCGGCATTACGGCCATCTGGGCGCTTCTTCTGGACGGCGATCCGCTCGCGGATCAGCGTCTTCTCGAGCTTGTCGAACGCCCGCTGGGCATTGGAGCGGTACTCGGCGTAGGTGTCGGCCTCCGGACGGCCGGAGTAGTGCTCGAGGATCTGCTCCTCGACGGCCTTGGTGGCCTCTTGCCGCTCGAGCTTGTCCTCCACCTGGGTGGCGGTGTCCAGGGCGGCGCCGTGCGAGCCCTTGATCTGCTCGTAGAGCTCTGCGTGCACCTGGGGGATCTCGACTGCGACCTTGGCCTTGCCGGCCTTCTCGGCCAGCTCACGCTGCGCCGCGCACAGCTTCTTGATCTCACCATGGGCGATGTCCAGCGCGTCGAGGATCTCGGCTTCGGGGATCTCGTTGGCCCCGGCCTCGACCATCAGGATCGCCTCGTCGGTGCCGGCGACGATCAGATCGAGATCGGCGCCCTCCAGCAGCGACTCCTCATCGGGGTTGACGACGAAGTTGCCGTCGACCTTGCCGATCCGTACCGCGCCGACCGGAGTCGGGAACGGGATGTCGGAGATCATCAGCGCCGCAGAGGCGCCGTTCATCGCCAGCATGTCGTACGGGTTGACGTGGTCAACCGACATCGGCAGCGCGACCAGCTGAGTCTCGTAGCGCCATCCCTTGGGGAACAGCGGACGGATCGGGCGGTCGATCAGGCGCGCCGTGAGGGTCGCCTTCTCCCCCGCGCGGCCTTCGCGCTTGAAGAACGAGCCGGGGATCTTCCCGGCGGCGTACATGCGCTCCTCGACGTCGACCGTGAGGGGCAGGAAGTCGACTTCGCGCAGGTTGCCACGAGTCGCGGTGCAAAGGACCATCGTGTCACCCGAGCGGATGACGACGGCGCCGGAGGCCTGCTTGGCCAGTTTGCCGGTCTCGAACGAGATCTCTTTGCCCTCGATCTCGACCGAGACGCGCGTTACGGCGTCAGACATATTCA
>JALYUQ010000027.1 GCA_030853685.1 Actinomycetota bacterium
CGTGCCTTTCAGAACACGATGCGTGACGAGATGATCGCCGCGGTGCAAGCGCTGACCGGCCGCACAGTCGAGGCGTTTCTCAGCGACAACCTCTATGACCCCGATGTGGCGGTCGAGGTCTTCCTGATGCATCATGTCGACGGCGACGGCGACGGCCGCCGCGCCCGCTCAGCCTGAGCGCCCAGCCTCCGGGAGGGTCCCAGGCCCCCGGCAGGACTCCAGCCCCCGGCAGGCCCATCACCACGGTTCATAGGGCTCGGCGCTCGGCGGCTCCGGGCCGAGGCGAAAGAGCTCGGCGACGAACGGCGGCTGCACGCTCGTATGGCTGGCGAACGCGACCACGCGCCGGCCGGTGGCGCGTTCTACGACGGCCTTGAAGCTCGCCTCCTGAGCGCTCTGCACGGCGTCGCGCAGCTCGTGCACGAGGTTCGCGCGCCCGAACTCGATCATCCGCCGCTCGATCGCCGACAGCGTGATGTCAAGGACCGCGACGACGAGATCGCCGAGCACGTGCGTGACCGCGCGCGTGACGGGCGTCTCATAGGACTCGACATGGATGGCCGAGATCTGCTCGGAGATCACCGCGGTCACCGCCGTGCAATCCAGCGGGGGATCCCCATGCGCGCTCACCGTCTGGCTTCCGGGTCGAGCCCGCCGCGAGCACCGCCGTATAGCCGGCACCGTGACGGGCAGCTCGAACACCAGGGCGCATACATATTGCAGCTCCTCACGAGGGGAAGGGACTCCGACGCTCGCAAGCTGCCCGTCGAGGCACGCTGCGCATCCCGGAAGGATCGTCGGCCCCGTCCACGCACGCGAACCCGGTGCTGCGTGACCCAATGCCTTGCGCCTAGTGTAACGGGTGGTGATCGGCCCCGATCAAGAAGAACCGATGCAACGGCGATGAGTGGGCGCGGCAGCGTCCGCGAGCCGGGGCTCGAGCGCCAAGGTCAATAGGCGGCCGCTTCCTACTGCTTGGCCTGATCCTCGTAGTGCCGGGAATCCTGCTGATCGTCTTGGGGCACACGTGGCTGTTCAGCCTTGGCTTGGTGCTGCTGGTGCTCGGACTGATGCCGAGCGTCGTGGCTGGCTGATGGGCTCGGGCGTCGTAGCGCGCTGGGCCGCTCGTCGCAAGCCGTTCGCTTGACGAAGACTTGAGCCGGGGGTTCGACTGGCCGCCCGATCCCGAGCCCGGACGGCCCGGATGCCAACTCAAGCTGACTCGAAACGGCGGCCCTGCGGGGCCGCCTCCTGCGGGATGATCCACAGCTCATCGACGAGGATGATCGCCAGCGAGATCAGCGGGATCGAGATGATCACGCCGATCAGGCCGAACAGCGCCGCGATCACGAGCACCCCGAGCGCCACCACCGCGGGGTGAAGATCGACGGTGCGGGCCATCACGAGGGGGAGGATCAGATTGCCCTCGATCTGGTTGACGATCACGTAGACCGCCAGCGCCTCCAGACCCTCGGCGGGCGACTGGGAGAGCCCCAAGAGCACCGGTGGGACGGCTGAGACGATCGAGCCGTAGTTCGGGATCACGGTCATCAGCGCGGAGAAGACCGCGAAGCCGAGCGCGAAGGGCAGGCCGATGATCCGCATGCCCAGGTACAGCAGCCCGCCGAGCACGAGCATGTCGATCCCGATCGCCACCAGCCAGCCGGTCCAGGCGGTTCGCACGCGAGCCATCACTTCCTTGCCCCGCGCGCGCTGCTCGGGTGCAAGCAGGCGCAGAGCGCCGTTTACGAGCGGGCCGGGATTGATCGCTATGTAGAGGGCGGTGATCAGGACGATGACGACGCCGGCGAGGATCCCCGCCGCGCTGATCCCGACCGTGGTCAGCGGACCGATCAGGCGCTGGGGGTGGAGCGTGTAGCTCTGCGCGAAGTGGCTCAGGTCGGTGGTCAGCGTTCTCGTCCCCACACCGGTGAGCCCATGCAGGTAGCGCTCCGCTGCGGCCAGCGTCTTGGGAAGCGCGCTTGCGAACTCCTTGACCTCCGATACGAACTGGGGCACCACCAAGGAGCCGATCGCCGCAGCGAGGGCGATCGCCAGAACGAGGGCCGCGATCGCGCCCAGCGGGCGCGGCAGCCCGCGCCGCTGGGCGATCGACGCCGCGCGGGAGAGGGGCAGAGAGACGATCACTGTCAGCGCCAGCGCCAGCAACAGGGTGACGAGTTGCTCGACGAGCAGCCCGGCCACCACGAGGGCACCCGCGAGCGCCACCGCCCGGTAGGCGACGCCACGGCTCATGACGTCCCTACCGTGTCCGCGTGAAGCGTAGCCGTTCAGTCCCCCGGGTGTCCGATAACAAGGATCATTTGTTGCAACGGCGAATCTTGAGGACATGGAACGGTTTGAGGCTGAGGCGATCTATGACTCGGGGCGTGAGGCGTGCGTCGAGT
>JALYUQ010000036.1 GCA_030853685.1 Actinomycetota bacterium
CCTGCGCGTGCCAGTCGGACTCGGGATCGGCATACTCGTGATCCTGGCGGCGATCTTGTATGTGGCCCGTATTCTCCGCCGAGAGATATCGGGAAGGAATGAAGACCTTCTGAGGACATTGGCCGCGGGCCGCGTAGATGAGATCGCCGGAAAGATGTGGAGGGGGAGCATTACGAATGTCACTCTCCGGAGCGCGACTATTCACACCCTTGTGGATCGCCTCATTCGTGACGTGCCGGTAACAAGAAGAGAAGCCGCCCTTATGAGGCCGGGCGCGAAGTCGGCGCCAGTTGGGGCAAGGACTTCGACGCCGAGTGTAGCCGAAAGGGTTTGGACCTCCGGGCAGACTTGGAGCAGGCGCTTTCATTGTGGGCCGGCTATGACGCCAACGTGGGCATGGGTCGCTACGAGTTTGACTTGGGACCAAGCGGAGCTGGCGAGGTGAGGGTTACAAGTAGCTTTCTGTCCGATCAAGCGGCGTGCTTTCCGTTGAACCACTGGTTCGCGGGATATTTTGCGGGCACCATCGAGCAGCTTCTGGGCCAGCAGATTGAGGCGATTTTGGGACACGCATCTACTCGTCGACAGCGTCTAACACACTTCGCGATTGTGGCTTCCGGCGACGACGGCTAGCAAGCGTGAAGGACCCCCCTTCGCATGACACCGTGTCGACCAAGCTTCCAGAATCGCCGTGGTCAGAGACGCCGCCCTCCGAGAGGCGCTTCAGAGCGTGCGGCGGCTGGTCGGTGGGGAACGCCCCGCCGCCGCGACAGGTTCACGACCTGGCACTGACGGGCGCGCAGGCGCTCCTCGCGGAACTCCGAGCACCGTCGGCGCCTGCGGCTCGAGCTCAACGACATGGCCTGCTCGGACAACCCGCCCTGGGACCCCGAGTCTCTGCGGGGCATCGGGCTCGACTGGGGCCGTTGATGGGGAGCTCGGACCCCCCGCTCGAGCGATTGCCGCCGTCGTGGCGGCCGGCCGTAGCGCCTACCCTTCGCGGCACCGTTGACGTGCGAGGGGCATAGGCGCTACCGTCGTTGTTGGCTGATGCGACGCTACGCACTTGTCACGACGACCTTATTGTCATTGTGCGGCCTTGCCGCGACCTCGCTGAGCGCCGCAAGTGCTCGCCCTCACTGCTCCGGCATATATTGGCGGACACTTCGTGACGGAGCCCAGTTGTGTCCTCGCGATCACGGCCTCATAGCAGACTATGCATTGCTCCGGCTCCGATGGTCAGCATGGGGCGGGTCGGTGGCTCGTGGCACCGGATACTTGACATGCGGGGGCTCGGGGTGTCAAGGAACCCACCCTCAGAAGATGGCTATCAAGCTGTCGCGCCCGCGTCGGTGCCCCGATCGCGTGAGGATCTATTCACGCTTCGACACTTGGTTCTACGCTCCCCACAGCAACCGCCTGATCAAGCACAGCGGATATCGGAACCTTTGCAACGGGATGGCGGGGGGGGGCGGCGGCTAGTAGTCACTCTCCCTCGCGGCGAGCGATTGCTGGAACGCGCGGTGCGCTGCCTGGACCTGCTCAACCGCTCCGGTCGGAGCCGTGAAGGCTTGCGGCGCGCCCCAAGCCCGATGTGATCGCGCTCGTGGGAGGCTAGTGTGGTAAGCTCCCGCTCTTGCGGTTTTTCCAGGGCCGCCAACGCAGGAGGAGACCGAGATGACCAGATTGGCCCGGCTCGCCGTGATCATGGTAGCGATGTTGGCCGTCCTGGCACCGGCGACGGCGCTGGCCGACACCGCAAGCACGACGCTGCACGTGGTCGGCAATGGACGCGTGTTCGTCACGCCGGACCGCGCCACGGTCGCGATCAACGTCAACCGCTCCGCCGCCACCCGGCAGCTCGCGCGCCGGCGGGTGAACGCGATCACCGCCCGCATCATCAGCGGTCTGGTTGGGACCGGAATCGAGCGGCCGAGCATCCAGACCTCATCGATCACGCTCAACAGCTCCCAGGTCACGATCGGCCCTGTCGGCCATCGCCGCCATCGCATCAGCTACAACGCCGAGATCGACCTGACCGTTACCACCAAGCAGATCAAGCTCCTGTCGCCGCTGTTCGCGATCGCCTCGCGTGACGGCGCGAGCAGCTTTGCCGGACCGAGCTTCGACTTCTCCGATCCCTCCGCCGGGCTCGTGGGCGCTTCCGCCGCCGCGCTGGCAGACGCCAGACGGCGCGCCGATGCGGCCGCCGCGGCAATCGGGATGCATGTGATCGGCGTGCAGTCCGTCGACCTCGACCCGGGGTCCGGCTCGGCGCAGTCGCCCAGCGCCCCGGCCGCCGGCGGAAGCGCCCCCAAATCGTCCCCGCCGAAGACGCCGGTGCTGACCGGCCGCCAGGAGGTCGACGCTCAAGTGGATGTCGTGTACGAGCTCGGGAGCTGATCGCGGTCCCAGAGTCGAGAGTCAGGGAGTCGGAGGGTCAGAGAGTCGCCCGCGCTCAGGCGTAATCCCCGGTCAGCAGTCGGGCCATCAGGAGCGCCGAGCGCAGCGAGCCGTCGCGGCGCCGGTAGTGATCCCGGCGCAGACCCTCGACCTCGAATTTCGCAGAGGTGTAGAGGGCGATCGCCCGCGAGTTCTCGGGCCAGACCTCCAGCTCGAGCTTGTGCGCTCCGCTGGAACGGGCGTGCCGGAGGAGCGCGTCCAGGAGCGCCCGCCCAGCTCCCCGCCCCCGCGCCTCGGGAAGCATCGCAATCGCGAGCGTGAGGACGCCAGGAGCATGGGTCTCCTGCGCGCCCGCGTATCCGAGCACCCGGCTGTCCCGCTCGAGCACCAACAGGGTCCCATTGCCCGGGCCCTCGATCGTCTCCCGGAAGCGAAGGGCGCGCGCCGCGTTGTCGACCGGGGGCTCTATCCCGATCAAGCGCTCCTGCGCGACCGCCGCCATGACCTGCGCGATCGCCTCCGCGTCCTCGCTGCGCGCTTGCCGTGCCGTCGCGATATGGGCAGGGTCGACCATCGCTCAGAACCGTGCAGCAGTCGCGATGACGCGCTGGGGGGCTTACGCAGTGGTGCCGTAATCGCCGCATCATGGCGTCTCGTGGGAACTGCGCTTCATCGGACCGTGTCGCCGACCGGGTCATCGTCTGCGAGCTGGCTCGCGAGGACCTCGTGAACCGACAAGGCAGACGGACGTTGACCGGCAGTCCATCGGCCTCGACCTCGTCGCGACCTTCGCGCAGCGCCTGCTCGAGCTCGGGGTGATCGGCGCGGACCGCGGCCGTGCGCATTTCCAAATTCTCCAGGTCCTTCACCCGCGCTCCGATTCGCTCGAGCGCCGCGGGCCCCACGATGAGCTTCAGACGATCCAGCGCGCTGTCAGGAATCGGGGCCATCTCTCAGCGCGCGAGTCTCTCACTTCAACCGGCGATCGGGGGCACGCCGCCCGACTTGGAAGCTGAGCATCACCATCGCCAGCGATGATCGAGTAGCCAGCCTGGTTGTTGGAGTGCCCCGCGAGGGCGCCGCCCGAGGTCTCCCACGGCTTGTGCGAGTCCGGGTGGCAGGTCGGTTTGCTGGCGCTGCAGACGACGCGCGTCGCGGTGAGCAGTGGCGCCGAGCACTCGTAGGCTGGTGACGCGCAGGCCGCCGGGTGCTTTTGGGGCTCCCGTTTACGCGGGCGAACCGCGGGCCGGTTCACGCGGTCGGCCGGCTGCTACGGTCGCGCGCGGTGCGCTGCCTGTACGTAGACCTCGATGAGACGCTGCTTGGGTTCAGGGCGTCGTTGCTGCTGGACGGGAGTGGAGGATTC
>JALYUQ010000073.1 GCA_030853685.1 Actinomycetota bacterium
TGCGCGACCGCGACCTCGTACGGCCCGCCACCGGTGTTCGCCGGCACCCCGGCGGTCCGAGCCGCTAAGACCTTCTGCCGGGTCGCAGACTCGCCGGCGATCATCCAGCAAGCCATCGAGATCTTCAAGCTGAGCATCAAGTGTGCGCTCTGCTGAAGATGGCTCTCGAGTACGACGGGAGCGACGCCGGGATCGAAGGCATACGTCGCGGGCGCCACCGTGCGCACGTTGATCTCGCGCAGGTAATGCTCGAACCTCCCTGTGGCCGCCATCGTCAACCCCTTCCCAAGTCGCCAGAGGCAGATTCTACTCATCCATCGGCAAGGTGAGTGCTTTGGTCCTGCTAAGCTCCCTCGGCCAGGAATCCCGTAGAGTCAGATCGGGTCGAGGATTGTGGCGCCCAGACCATGACAGCAAGGCGCTCACAACCGCGGTCGGCCTGGCGGCGGGGCTCTTCCAGCGCGGGCTCGATTGGTTCGGCGGCATCACCCCGAGCTGCGCGCGGTGCGCTCACCGCCACCCCCGTGAGACCCGGCCTCGTGTTCGGCGCGCTGATCTGCGTCGTCCTGGCCTTGGGCGGCCAATGGGTTTCGGCAGCGCACGCATCGACTAGCTCGTCGTTTCGGCCCGGAATCGTCCTGGTTGGCTTTCGGCCCGGTGTATCGGCTGCTAAACGGCAAGCGCTGGAGCGTCGCGCTGGCGTCTTGTGGGTGCATGCGCTGGGATTTACGGCCCGTGACACTAGGCCCGGTCGGCGGATAGAGAGGCGGGTGGGTTTGGCGTTCACTCTCGGCGTTCGGCGTGCCCGTGTGCTCCAGGCAGTTCGTTTGTTGCGCCACTACCGCAAGTGGGTGCGCTTCGCCGAGCCCGACTACTTGATGCGGGCGAGCGGCGTACAGCCGAAGGTCCCGAACGATCCGTCCTTCCCGCTGCAATGGGGCTCGCTGAATACCGGACAGACTGTGAACGGCGTGGCAGGGACCGCAGGGGCGGACGACAAGGCTGCGGCCGCCTGGGCGTTCAACCTGGGGAGCCCATCGGTCGTGATCGGCGAGGCCGACTCCGGCGTGGATTACACGCACCCAGACTTGGCGGCGAACATCTGGTCGAATCCGGGCGGAATCGGCGGTTGCCCCTCCGGGACCCACGGCTACAACTTCGTGGCGGGGACGTGCGACCCGATGGACGACGACACCTACTACGGTGGACATGGGACTCACGTCGCCGGGATCATGGGCGCGCTGGGCAACAACGGCGCCGGGGTGGCTGGAATGAACTGGTCGACGACGATCCTGCCCGTCAAGTGGCTCGACTCGAACTCATCCGGCTCGACCGATCACCTGATCAGCGCGCTGGACTGGCTCGTGAAGGCCAAGCAGGCCGGCGTCAATGTCCGCGTGGTCAACGACTCGGCGACTTTTGTCGGGACGGCCTCCTCGCAGGCCCTGTCCGACGAGATCGACCTGCTCGGAGCGAACGACATCATGTTCGTGACCGCCGCCGGCAACACGGGCCAGGACAACGACAACCCGCAGTACAAGCGGTACCCGTGCGGCTATGACCGCCCGACGGAGATATGCGTGACCGCGACCGACCAACGCGACGCGCTCCCGAGCTTCGCGAACTGGGGGGTCGGGACTGTCGATCTCGGCGCTCCGGGCGACAACATCTACTCCACGCTGCGCAACGGCACCTACGGATACATCAGCGGCGGCTCGATGGCCGCCGCGCAGGTCTCCGGCGCCGCGGCGCTGATCCTCTCGGCTGGCAACCTCTCGACGGCTGGGCTGAAGGCCGACATCCTCGGCAGCGTCGATCCGCTCGCTTCGCTTTCCGGACTGGTTCGCACGGGTGGCCGGCTGGACGTCTGCAAGGCGATTCCGGCCTGCGCGAATCCAGCATCATCGCCGGGGACCTTTGGCAGCACGGTCGTGGGGGGCTTGCCGGATAGCTTTGCGGCGGGTCGCAAGCGGGTGAATGCTTATTCGTTGCCGGTGGCGGGGTCGGTGTCGAAGTTGAGCATCTATCTCTCGCCGGCGGGCACTTCGGGACAGCAGGATCTCGAGGGCCTGATCTACGCCGAT
>JALYUQ010000089.1 GCA_030853685.1 Actinomycetota bacterium
AGGGGTCGGTGAACCCTTTCAGGCCCATGGTCTTGTGCCAGTAGGCGTTCGGCAGCGCCCGTTGGAGTGGCCAGGATCCCGCGACACGCCAGTAGCCCTTCTGCGACGCCGCCCATGAGCGAGCGTCGTGGTCGGGGATACCGAGCGCGCGGAGGTTCCGGTAGCGCGTTTGTGGGCGCTTCCACTCTTTCCAGCGCACCTGCCTGAGCCTGCGGCGCGACCATTTCTCGAGCTTCTCGAACGGCAGGATGGTGCTGGCCAACGCGAAGTAGGCCGTCCATCCGACCGTGAAGCGGTTGATCTCCTTGACCCGCAGCTCCATCGAGACGCCCCAGTTGCGCGTGGTCAGTTCACGGATTCGGTCCTCGGCTCGTTTGAGAGCCTTCGGAGCGACCGTGATCCCGATCCTGCCGTCCCGGTAGCGGAAGAACTGGAACCCCAGTAGGGGCCGTTCGACCGCGGGGGCGACCGCCGACTTCTGCCGGTTCACGCGCAGCTTCAGGCGCTGCTCGATGTATTGCGTGATGCTCTGCATGACCCGCTGCCCCGCGCGTTCGCTTCTGACGTAGATACGTCCGTCGTCGGCGTAACGCACGAAGTTGTGCCCGCGCTTCTCAAGCTCCCAGTCGAGGTCATCAAGCATGACGTTTGAGAGCAGCGGCGAGAGCGGAGAACCCTGAGGTGTCCCCTCCTCGCTCGCGGCCACCAGCCCGTCAGCCATGACGCCCGCTTTCAGGTAGGCCCGGATCAGCCGGAGCACCTGCTTGTCGTGGACCCGTCTGGCGACCCTTGCCATCAGAGCGTCGTGCTGAACGCGATCGAAAAACGAGTCGAGATCAAAATCGACGCACCACGCCGCGTCATCAACGATGAACTGGCGTGCCCGCTTCACAGCGTGATGCTGCGAGCGCCCCGGGCGAAACCCGAAGCTATGGGGATGGAAGTGAGGGTCGAACACAGGCGTGAGCACCTGCGCGATGGCCTGGCAGATCAACCGATCCACCGCAGCCGGCACCCCCAGCATCCGCAGACCACCCGAGGGCTTGGGGATCATCACCCTCCTGACAGGCTGCGGCCGGTAGGTACCCGCGTCAAGCGCTGAGCGGACCTCCGGCCAATGGTCATAAAGCCATGGCCGCAGCTCCTTGGTGCTCATCCCGTCGATGCCTGTGGCACCGGCGTTCTGCTCGACGCGTCTGAGCGCCTCAGCGAGATTCCCGCGGGCCAGGAACTGCTCCCACAAGCTCGCCTCGGCGGGGTGAGGTGCGGTATCGCCGGGCGCCGGGGATGGACTGCGCTCTGCGCGGTGGTCTTCGGGCTTCACCCTCTGGCCCTCCCGCGCAGGCCCCTTGCGGGGTTGGCTGCGGTTAACGTCCATCCCACGAGCCCGAGCGTCCTGCATCTCGGCTTCGCGTTCGGTCCTTCCCAGCGGCAGTCGATCCCGCTGGTAATACGACCTCTGCTGACTTCTCCACGGCGAGCGACGCCCTCACGAGCATCGCCGTCCCTTCCCACCCGGCGAGCACGCCAAGCGTGACCGGGCATCCCGGGACACCCGCGGAGATCTCCACGAGTAAGACCAGCAACCTTCATCGCACACCCACCGCGTTTACAGAACGGCCCCTTGATGACATCGGGCTTCGCCTCGTGGTGCAGGCTCGCCCGGACCGCCCCGCCTTATACGCGCAGCCCACCGACGCCATCAAGGCCCCGATGTGCCATGTGTTCCTAGGGTCGCGACTTCGCACTCCGGCTTCCTCCCCACCCAGCCTCACGACTGAGCAGTTGCCATCGGCTTGTGGTTGGTGCCATCAACCTCCACAGGGGACTCGCACCCCCGAGCTGCTGGTCATGTCGCGCGCACACCGTGCGAGCGGTTCTCCCGCACACGGCTCACCGACATCGTTCACCGGCTGGCATACGCAGTCGTGGGTTTCACCGTCCCGGTCAGGCGATAGACGCTGAGCTGGTTGGCCCATTCATGGTTGAAGCGGCTCACCCTGATCACGGCCGAGATCGCCTCCCGACGGCCGCTATGACACGCGTCGCTGGGCGACGGTGTTCGCACTCGGGATGTACGCCGCGTCCGGTCGGTGTCGAGAGGGTCACCGGGATCGACGCGATCCCTTCGTTTGCGACCGTCTGGACGTGGGTGGGCGCCGGCTTCGGCCTGCTCGTCTTCCTTGCCATGCTGCGGACCGTGGTTGGCAACCTGCGCAACTCCAAGGCACAAGCCATCCCAACCTGACGCGCGGGCTGTAAGCAGAGCAGCAAGCTTGAAAGGTCGACGCTCCGGGTAATCCAATCTATATGCGCGCGCTCGTATCCTCAGCCACCCCGCCCCACGCTGAGCTTGCGGATGTGCCCGATCCCGAGCCAGCGCGGAATCAAGCGCTGGTCGCGGTCAGCGCGTTCAGCCTCAACCGCGGCGAGACCAAGCGCCTCGCGACCATGGACCCGGGGTCGGTCACCGGCTGGGATGTCGCGGGCGTGGTCCACGAAGCCGCCGCCGACGGGAGCGGGCCGCCGCACGGCACGCGAGTGGTCGGCCTTGTGCAGGCGGGTGCGTAGGCGCAGCTCGCAGCCGTTGACACCTCGCTGCTGGCCGAGCTGCCGCAGACGATCACCTACGAGCAGGCGGCAACGCTCCCGGTCGCCGGGTTGACGGCGCTCCGCGCGCTGGAGATCGGGGGGTTCGTGCTCGGAAAGCGCGTGCTCGTGACCGGGGCGAGCGGCGGCGTCGGGCGCTTTGCGATCCAGCTCGCCAAGCTCGCCGGTGCTCACGTAACCGCGCTCGCTCGGCGCACGGACGGTCTCTCTGAGCTCGGTGCCGACGAGGTCATCTCCGAGCTCGAGCCCGAGGGCGCCAACTACGAAGTCATCGTCGATGCGGTGGGCGGCCCCACTCTCGGCACCGCACTGGGCCGCGTCGCGCCGGGCGGCACAGTCGTCAACTTCGCCGCCACGAGCGACGAACCGGTGTCCTACCCGACTCGAGCCCTCTTCGGGCGCGCCCCCGGCGCCCGCCTCTACGGGCTGTTCCTATTCGCCGAGATCGCAAAGACCGCCAGCGCCAGCGCCGACCTGTGGCGGCTGGCGGACCTCGTCGCGAGCGGCCACCTGGATCCGCAGATCGCCCTCAGCGCTCCGTGGACCGACGCCAAACGAGCGATCGAGGCGCTGCTGAACCGCCAGGTGAATGGCAAGGCCGTACTGAACGTCAACCAAGGCTCGTGAGTTGCGCAAGGCAATCGCTGACGCGCGCTGAGCCAAGCGAGGCCAGCGCGCTGAGCCAAGCGCCTTCTCACCCCCGCCGCGCCGGGGCTGCGGCGGGGGTGCTCAGCCTTGGCTGCCAATCATCTCCGGCGCCAGCCTTTTCTCCGGCGCCCGCCGCGCCCACTCGGCGGAGCTGGCCGTTGACGCTCGAAGGCGCGTAGGAGCTTCCGGAGGAGATCCACCAAGATCGCCTGCTCGGACTCGGCGAGCGGCGCGAGCAGCGCGCGCTCGTTGGCCAGGTGCGCCGGAGCTACCTGGTCGACAACTGCTAGTCCGTCGGAAGTAAGCTCCACGAGCAGTCCACGGCCGTCGTCAGGATCTCGCACGCGCCTGATCAGACCCGCCCGCTCGAGGCCGGAGAGACGATGGGTCATCGCCCCCGATGTGCGCATCAGCTCGAGGTAGAGCTGCGTCGGTGAGAGGCGATGCGGTGAGCCGCTGCGCCGCAGGCTTGCCAGCACGTCCCACGAGGCGCGAGTCAAGCCGAAATCCTGAAGGCGCGCGTTGACCCCCGCGTCGATGTAGGCGGTAGCCCGGCCGAGGCGAGCGATCAAGGCGACCGGGCTCAGGTCCAAGTCCGGACGCTCGGTCGCCCACCGCGCGAGCACACGATCGACATGATCGGGCTCGCCGGCGGGCGCCACCGAAGAAACACGCGAGCTATCTTCAAGTTCATGTATGTTCTCTTCAGGTTCAACGATTTACACAGTCTATTGACGGGAAACGGGAGGGAAATAAATTCAATGGATGAGCCACTAGCGTGGCTGTGCTCCGCTGCGAGAGAGCTCGAAGCCGGTCTGGCCGGCGAGCTCGCCACAAGGGAAGTGAGTCCCGTTGAGCAGAGCCAGAGGCAGTACGCGACGGAGCGGTTGCGACGCTCTGTGATTCGTCCCCTCGAGGAGGCGCTCGAGCGCATTGGTCCTGGTGTGGTGCGCGCGCACCAGGCGGGCGCACCCCAGGCCGGCGCGCCTCCCGTCGATGTCGATGCGGTCGCCGTCGACATTGGCGGTCGGGCCGCTTCGCTCGACGAGCGTCTCTGGCAGCTCGCACGGGACGCCACCAGGATTCGGCTGGTGCCAGGTCTCGCAAGCGAAGTCCAAGAGGCGACTGCGGCGCTCCAGGATCTAGCCTGCCAGGTCGCGTCCGCCGAAGCCGATGAGCGGATGGCCGAGCTCAGGGCGATCCAGGCTGAGCTTCCGCCCGGGATTCGGAGCCAGGCGAACGGCCCCTATTTGGTCACCAACGCAGAGGGTTTCACGAACTGGCTGGGCGAGCGCATGCCAGCGCCACCCCAGATGGCGCTCTGCCGGTGCGGGCAGTCGGCGATCAAGCCGCTCTGCGACGGTACCCACGCCGGGATCGCCTTCAGCACCGAGAAGGACGCAAGGCGCGTGCCCGACCGGCGCGACACCTACGTCGGCCAGCAGGTCACGATCCTCGACAACCGCGGGACCTGCCAGCACTCGGGTCTGTGCACCGACCGCCTCGCGTCCGCGTTTCACCTCGGAGAGGAGCCGTTCGTCACCCCTAGCGGCGGGCGCATGGACGAGCTCATCCGAGCGGTGCGCGACTGCCCCTCGGGCGCGCTCAGCTATGCCATGGACGGCGTGGAGGCACGCGCGGAGGTCGATTACCACGGTAAGCGCGAGCCGGCGATCGAGGTCTCCAAGGACGGTCCCTACCGCATCAGCGGGTCGATCCCGCTGACCGGTGCCGACGGCGAGGACGAGCCGAGGGGCGAGGCCGCCTCGCGCGAGCACTACGCGCTGTGCCGCTGCGGGCACTCACAGAATAAGCCGTTCTGCAGCGGCATCCACTGGTATGTCGACTTCCACCACCCGGTGCCAGACGCAGGCCACGAGCCGACGATGTTCGAGTGGTGCGGCGGGCTGCCTGCGCTGACAAGGATGACACGGCTCTTCTACGAGAAGCATGTGCCCCAAGACCCATTGCTCGGTCCGCTGTTTGCCAACATGTCCGCCGACCACCCGCAGCGGGTGGCCAAGTGGCTGGGCGAGGTCTTTGGCGGACCACCCAGCTACAGCGGGGAGTACGGCGGCTACACGCGGATGATCTCCCAGCACGTCGGCAAGTGCCTGACCGACGAATGGCGCGCACGCTGGGTGTCTCTGCTCTACCAGTCAGCGCAAGAGGCCGGGCTGCCCAACGACCCCGAGTTTCACTCGGCATTCAGCTCCTACATAGAGTGGGGCTCGAGGCTGGCCGTCGAGAACTCCCAGACAGGGGCGCTGCCCCCGGAGCACATGCCGATGCCCCATTGGGACTGGGACGCTAGCGCCGGAGCACCCGGCTCTCGCATCTCCGCCCTCGCGCCACCGCCCGCGGCCGAGGCCGAGGTCGCCGAGCCGGTGGTCCTGCCCGCCGCGGACGAGCCGGTGCGATTCGAGAAGCACATCAAGCCACTCTTTCGCCCCCGAGACCGGCAGTCGATGAAGTTCGTCTTCGACCTGTGGGCATTCGACGAGGTCAAGGTCAACGCCGATGCCATCCTGGAGCGCCTGCGCAACGGCTCGATGCCGTGCGACGGTGCGTGGCCGTCGGAGAAGATCGAGGTCTTCGAGCGCTGGGTGCAGACCGGGATGAGCGGGTGACTCGGATGCGGGTCGCCGCGCAAGGCGAGCCTCACGCGCGCTGAGGAGAGCTTTCCCTTCGCGCACGCCGCGCCGGGGCTGCGGCGTGCGCGCTCAGCCTTCGTTGCCGCTGGCCAGCGGCAACACGTAGAACGCGGCCACCGCGGCGCAGATCGCGAGCGTGATGTACACCGATACCGGAGCAAGCGCGGTCGCGAGCGCGTACGGCACGAGCCCAACGATGCCACGCCTGAAGATCGTCCTGCGTCGCGCCAGTGGGAGATCCGGCGCCAGCAGGTGCGACTTGGCAAAAAGGATGTGGCGGTTCATGACCGAGAACAGGATCGACATGATCAGAAAGGAGCCGCTGTAGATCGCGGCCGCGAGATGCTGTCCGTGGCCCTGCCGGAGGTAGGTGGCCATCAAATTGGTGGCGAACGGCAGCACGCCGACGCTGAGCAGCAGCGCCAGGTTCAGCGCAAGGATCACGTGGTCTGCCTCACGCAACCGGCCGATCATCGCGTGGTGGTTGATCCAGATGATCCCGATCGTGATGAACGACGTGACGTAGGCAGCGTACTGCGGCCAGTTTCGCCCGAGCTCACGCGCCAGATCGCCGTGCCTGCCTGCGGGCGGCACGGCGATGTTGAGCACCAAGAGCGTGATCGCGACCGCGAGGACACCGTCGGAGAAGGCCTCGAGCCGGTTCGTAGTCACCCTTCGTGGTTCGCCGGCCCTCCCGCCGTTCCTGTTCGGGCACGACTGAGGGCCGGCGCGGGCGTCGTCGGCCGGACGGTGTCGCACCCGATCACGGCGAGCGCCTGCTTGACGACCCCGAGCTGACGCTCGTCGCGGCAGACGGCGACGACCGCGCCTCCGGACCCCGAGTAGTTGGCGCTCGCGCCGCACGCGCGGGCGCGCTCGATCATCTCCACGTGGCGCGGGTGAAGAGCCATCATCGCGCGCCGCGCGTCGAAGCTCGCATTTACGCAGCGCGCGAAGCCGCCCCGGTCCTCGGCCAGCAGCGCCGCCCGCGCGCCGTACGCGGTTTCGGTCAGCTGCGCCATCCCCGCCGCGCACCGCGGGCTCGCCGCGCTCGAACGCGCGAAGCGGGGCGTGCACGGCACCCGAGTCCGCGCCGTCGCTGCACCACGCGATCAGCAGCAGCGACGGGTCGAGCGACTCGCAATGTCCGTGGGAGCTGTCGAAGTCCATGAACGTCAGGCCCTCGTGAGCCTGCGCGACACGGTGCTGCAGACCGGCCGCGATTCCGAGATCCTCCACCTCCACCGCGAGC
>JALYUQ010000095.1 GCA_030853685.1 Actinomycetota bacterium
GGCCGAGGACTGGCGAGAGCGATCCCAGACACTCGAGAGCGCACCTCTTAGCGACGTTAGACTGCCAAGCGCACGTCCGCCGACGTAGCTCAGCTGGTAGAGCACTTCACTCGTAATGAAGGGGTCCCCGGTTCGAGTCCGGGCGTCGGCTCTACAAAATCCCTGGTAATCGGCAAATTGATACTGGAAACCCGGGGGACGATTCTAATCACGTGTCCCGAATATGTCCCGGGCTCGGTGTAGACTTCGGAAATCGCTGGTTCTCCGCTCAGTCCTCCGTCTGGTCATGTGTTCCGCGTGGAGCGGGATCGGGGCCCGGTGTGGTACGCCAAGTACCGACTGCCGGACGGTCGTCAGGTGCAGCGCAAGGTCGGGCCGGGGTGGTCTGAGCGGGGGCGCCCGCCGGCCGGCTACTTCACCAAGCGCACCGCGGAGGCGTGGCTACGCTCGGTGCTCGACGACGCGCGGCGCGGGACGCTGCCGGGGTTGGTTCGGACGGGCGCGACGTTCGCGGACGCCGCGGCGGAGTGGTTGCGCTACGTAGAGCATGATCGGGGGCGAAAGCCCTCGACGCTTGAGGGGTATCGCGCGATCGTGCGCTCGCAGCTGCTGCCGGCGTTCGGGGATGCGCCGGTGGAGTCGATCACGACGGCGATGATCGAGGCGTGGATCGCGCGGATGGATCGCGCGGCGTCGACGCGGATCAAGGCGCTGGTGCTGATGCACGGCATCTTCCAGCGGGCGCGGAAGGTGTGGGGGCTCCCGCTCAACCCGGTCGCGGATGTCGAGAAGCCGCCGCTGGCTCGCAGCGGCGATATCGAGGTGTTCTCGCCGGAGGAGGTGCACGCCCTCGTCCGCGCGGCGGCGTGCGAGCAGGACGGGGCGTTGTTCCTGACGGCGGCGTTCACCGGGCTTCGCCGGGGAGAGCTGCTCGGCCTGCACTGGCGCGACGTCGACTTCACGGGGTCGGTGATTCGGGTGCGAGCGAGCTATGCCGGCAAGGCGTTGACCACCCCAAAGTCCGGGAAGGTCCGCTCGGTGCCGATGGCCCCCGACGTCGCGGCGCCCCTCGCAAAGCTCGGCCAGCGCGAAGCGTTCACCTCCGAGGACGATCTCGTGTTCGTCGGCGCCTACGGCACGTATCTCGACGGGTCGGCGCTGCGCAAGCGCTACGACACCGCGCTGAAGCGTGCCGGGCTGAGGCCCCTGCGTTTTCACGATCTTCGCCACACGTTCGGAACCCGGATGATCGCCAAGGCCGACATCCGCCGCGTGCAGGAATGGATGGGGCACGCGGACATCCAGACGACGATGAGATACCTCCACTACGCCCCGCGCGCGGAGGACGCAAAGCTGGTCGCGGAAGCGTTCAGCGTGCCGCGCGCCGCCCCCAGCAGCCCTGTTCGCGTGGCATCGATGATCGCCGACCTGCGCTCGAGCGAGTCGCCGAGCACCGTCACTGTTGATCGCGGTCAGCGATCAGTCGTCGTCGGTGTCGTCGAATAGCGCCCCGCGTCTCTGGTAGTGGCCCGGTTCGGCGTTCGGGTCGGGGAACAGGTCGGGCTCTGGCGTGACCGGATCGCTGGCGCTCTCCCAGATCGCCTGGTAGTGCTGCTCGAACTGGAGAACAGGCCGGGGTGGTCGGCTTGGCGGAGGTGGATCACCGGCGCTTCGCGCGCGGGGGTGCCGTGGAGGTGCAGGGTGACGAGCATCTGCTCGTCGCAGCGGATGATCGTGTTGAAGCGCATCGTCAGGTACTTGCGCACCTCGATCCCGGCGGTTCCGAGCAGCGGTTCGATGTGCCCGCGCGCAAGCTGGATCTCGTAGCCGAGCTCGGGGTGCTGGGTCGGTGAATACTCTGGGTTGAGCTCGTGCTCGCTGACTCCGAGGAAGATCGAGTCGACGGTTGAAATAAGCAGTCTGATCCGGCAACCCCTAGCTGCCTTCTGGGCGAGCAGGTCGGTCACCCCGGGTTGGGAGACGATCTCGAGCAGGGTCAGGTCGAGCAGCTCGATTCGTTCGCTTGCGTCTTTGAGCAGTGCTCGCCAGTCGGGAGCGAGCACGTCGTTTGCGTGCGCGAACGCTCCGATCAGCTCGAGCCGGGACGTGCCGGGGGTTGGCGGTTGTGCGTCGGGCCATAGCTCGTGCTCCTCGACGCCGAGGGCTTTGGCGACGCGCGTGCGGTGGCGGCTGTAGGGCGTGCCGCCGGAGAGCCAGCGCCTGACCGTCTTGGCGTCGACCTGCACGGCGTCGGCGAGGTCGTCGATCTCGATGCCGGCCTGCGCCAGCGCGGCGCGCAATCGCTCGTTGGTCATCTGTGCGTTGCGTTACCGATGACGGTCTCGGGAGAGCGTGTGCTCTTGGTTACCGGACATCTTAAGACATCTCGGGACATCTCGGGGCGATTCTAGGACGGAAAGGGACATCTTCGAAGATGTCCCAAGACGTGGTAGAGATGTCCCGGCGGGGTGTGCATGGTGGCGGGCATGCAAACGCACTCACAACCCACCACACCCCCCAGCCGTCGGCCGGCGAGAGCCCGCCGCCGGCAATCCCCGGCACCTCATTGCTTGAGGAGCTGTTGACCGCAGGGCAGGTCGCGGACCTGTTGCAGATGCGCCTCTCGACGGTCGAGGAGTACGCGCGCCGTGGCGTGCTGCCGAGCATGAAGCTCGGGCGCCACCGCCGGTTCATCCGCTCAGAGATCGAACGGGCGATCCTCGCGATCGCCGAAGGACCCCGAGCGACACAACGCCAGCACTCCTCACCGGTCCCTGCGTGGACGCGTGAGAGTCGGCCGAGGAGGACGCGATGAGCGCCTCACGCCCGGTGGAGGGCTGGGGTCCGGAGCCCCAGCGTCGGAAGCCTCCAGGCAGTCCGTTGTGGTTTCGCCTGTGGATCGTCGCGCTGTTGTTCGTTTGGTACTACCAGGCGCGGAGCGTGCTCGGCGCGGTCGTGGTCCTCGGCGGCGGGTTCGTGCTCGCTGCCGCGTTCCAGGCGTGGCTTGACTCCGGTGTGGAGCAGGACTCCCCGGCGAACCGGATTTCCAGCTCCTCAGACCCGCTCGGAGCCGTGCTCGAGCAGAGCGCCCGGCATGGCGGCGGCGTGTACCTCGGCGTCGACCACGCCGGTAGGTGGCGCGCGGCGCGGGCGGAGCGCGCGGTGCTGGTGCTCGGCCCGCCGCGCTCGGGAAAGTCCTCGGGCGTGATCGTCCCGGCGGTGCTCGCGCACGCGGGGCCGGCGGTGTGCACCTCGACCAAGCCAGACGTGCTCGCGGCGACGATCAGTGCTCGCTCACGGATGGGGAGCGTGTGGCAGTTTGACCCGACGGGCACCGAGCCGGCAATTGCTGGAGCGCAGTCGTTGCGGTGGTCGCCGGTGAGCGCGGCGGGCTCGTGGGATGGGGCGCTCCTGATCGCGCGGGCGATGGTCACCGGCGCCGGCGTCGGCGCGGGCACCACCGATCACTCGCACTGGTCGCGCCGTGCGCAGGCGCTGCTCGCGCCGCTCCTCCATGCCGCGGCGCTCGGCGGGCGCGGCGTCGGCTGCGTGGTGGATTGGGTGCTTCGCCACGAGCTCGACGAGCCGGGCATCCTGCTGAAGGGCGCGGGCGCCCGTGTCGCGTGCGGCGTGCTGAGCGGGTTGCAGGCCACCGAGGCGCGGGAGCGCTCCTCGATCTTCTCCGCGGCGGCCGACGCGATTGACGCCTACACGAGCGGCGGCGCGCTCGCCGCCGCGCAGGAGCCGAACTTCGACGCCGAGCGGTTCGTGGGCTCGGGCGACACGATCTACGTTCACGCGGGCGCGGAGCAGCAGGCGCTCGCCGCGCCGCTGGTCTGCGGGCTCTTGTCGGAGATCCGCCGCGCGACCTACCACGCCCACCGCGAAGGGACGCTCACGGGGCGGGTGCTGCTCGCGCTGGATGAGGCGGCGAACATCGCGCCGCTCGGCGAGCTGCCGGCGATCGCCTCCGAGGGCGGCGGACAGGGCCTGGCCCTGCTCGCAGCGTTTCAGGATCTCAGCCAGGCCCGCGCTCGCTGGGGCACCGCCGCGGACGGGTTCCTGACGCTGTTCGGGGCGAAGCTGATCCTCCCGGGTGTCGCCGACTCCCGGACGCTCGAGGCGGTTTCGCTCGCGCTCGGCGAGTACGACCGCCAGGTCGTCTCCACCACCAAGGCACGGACCTCCGGCACGTTCGTCACGCAGACGAGCCGTACGACCTCGACCCAGCGCCAGCGGGTGCTCGCACCGGGCGAGGTCGCCAACGTCCCCGCCGGCCACGCCCTGTACCTCGACGGCGTTCGCTGGGAGCTGCTGACCGTCACGCCGGCGCACCGCGAGGAGCCGTGGCGGACGCTCACAGAGCTGGCGCAAAGCGGGGAATCACGATGAGTGCACGGCGGAACTTCTTCGGACATCTTGGGACGTCTTGGAATAGCACTACCAGTGCGTGTAGTGTGATCCTGCTGCTGGGGAGCTCTTGGGGCGAGATGCCCTGGAGCGAGACGCCCCTTGGTGCGGGGGCGCTGGTGGCGGGATGTTGACCGTCGCGAAGGTCACCTCGGGGCAGGCGGCCGGGTACGCCGAGTACCTGCAGGGCAAGGCGCAGGCGCCGGAGCTGGGGGACTACCACCTCAGGGAGGGGGAGCGAGTCGAGGCTCCTGGACGATGGGCCGGCGGCGCCCGAGCGGTGGGAGTCGACCCAGAGTCGCCGGTGAGCAGCGATCAGCTTCGTGCGCTGATGGCGGTCCGCCGGCCGGGCACCGGCACGGCGTTGCGCCGTGTTGGCGGGAGCGGGGAGGCAGTCGCGGCAATCGACGCGACGTTCTCCGCCCCGAAGTCGGTCAGCGCCGTCTGGGCGCTCGGCTCCCCGGAGCTGCGCGGGCGGATCGAGCGCTCGCACGAGCAGGCGATCGACCGGGCGCTCTCCTACGCCGTCGAGCATGCGCCGATGATCCGCGATCGACTCGACAAGCAGACCGTCATCCACGCGCGGCCGGTGGAGGTGATCGCGACGAGCTGGCGGCACACCACCGCCCGCGCCGTCAACGACCAGCCACCGGACCCGCAGCTGCACTCCCACGTCCTCTTGCACGGTGCTGTCCGGGCTGATGGTCGGGTGGTCGCGATCGACTCGCGCTCGTGGCTGGTTCATCGCCGGGAGCTGGGAGCCGCGTATCGCACCGAGCTGGCCCGCGCATTGACGGGGTTGGGGTTCCAGGTCGAGCGTGGCACGGGCCGCGGCGAGCGCTACTTCGAGCTGAGCGGCGTCCCCCAGGCGCTGGTTGATCGGTGGTCAAGCCGCCACCACCAGGTCAGGGCGGCGATCGACGCGCGGCTGGAAGCGAAGGAGACGGCGCTGATGCAGGATGTCGCGTCGGGCCGCGTCGGCGGCGAAGAGGGGTCGGCGCGGCTGGCGGCGCTGCGCCG
The DNA here is from genome assembly GCA_030853685.1 of Actinomycetota bacterium. Lineage (GTDB taxonomy): Bacteria > Actinomycetota > Thermoleophilia > Solirubrobacterales > Solirubrobacteraceae > Palsa-465. Next base: position 5,431 of record JALYUQ010000095.1, read on the forward strand.
CTCGGGGCGGTTGGCGCCGGCGGAGGACCGGTTGATGGCCGCATCGACGCGAGCGGCGAAGGCGGGACTGGCGACCCGCGGGGATCTTGACCGCCACTGGAAGGAGACCGCCCGCTCGTTCGCGTTCGACGGGCGGAACGTCGAGCAACTGCACCAGGCCACGGTCGTGCCGTTGCGCTGCGTGGAGGATCGCGAGCTGCTGGCGCGCCTGGTCGAGTTCGACGCGACGTTCCCCGACCGCGAGGCGCGCGCGGTCGCGCTCGAATCCTCTGTGGGCATGCGGGCGCAGGATGGCCTGGTCACCCTGGACCGCCTTCGGTCAAGCGGGGAGCTGCTCGCGCTCGCGGACGGCACCAGCACCACGCGCGCCCATCGCGCGGCTGAGCGCGAGATCGTGATGCTCGCCGACGGCCTTGGCGCGGGAAGGGTGGCGCCGATCCCTGCCGCGCTGACCGAGGGTCAGGCGCTCGCGCTCGACGCGAAGCTGCGCCAACAGGGGGCCGCGCTCGCGCCCGAGCAGCACCGCGCGCTCCTGCTGGGCTGCGTTGACCGGCAGTTAGTGATCATCGAGGGGCAGGCGGGGTCGGGGAAGAGCACCGTGCTGTCAGCGATCGCGCTCGCTCACCAGTCCGACGGCCGGGAGATCGTCGTGACGAGCACCGCCGCGCTGGCCGCGCAGCGCCTCGCTGGGGAGCTGGCCGATGCGGGCGTCGACGCTTCCGCGTATTCGACCGCCGCGCTTGATCGCGCGGTTCGGTGCGGCCGGCTGGTGCTCTCGCCCGCGAGCACGGTGATTCACGACGAGGCAGCGCTCGCCTCCACACGAGAGCAACGCCATCTCCTGCAAGCGATCGAGGCGTCCGGGGCGAGGTTGATCGAGGTCGGCGACCCCCGCCAATCCCAGGCGGTCGGCGCGGGCGGGCTCTGGCCCTCGCTCGAGCGAGCAGCCGATGCGAACGGCGCGCGGGTCGAGCTGACCCGCAACGTGCGCGCTCACGACCCCGCCGACCGCCACGACCAGAAGCTCTTCCGCGACGGCGAGCACGAGCAGGCGCTAAAGGGCTACGCCGACCGCGGCCGGGTGGTCCTCGCGCAGGATCGCCGGCGCGCTGAGGACGCCGCGCTCGAGGCCGCACATGCCGACGGGCTGACCGACAAGCGCACGATCGTGATCGCGCAGACCTCCAACGATCACCTCGACGAGCTGAACGCCCGCGCTCAGGCAATCCGGGCCGAGAACGACGAGCTCGGTCAGCGCAGCGTCCCGGTCCCGGGCCGCCCGTACCGGCTGCATCCCGGCGATCAGATCCAGCTGCGCCGCACGCTGTCTCACTCCGCGCACGGGCCGCTTCGCAACGGCCAGAGCGCGAACGTGACCGAAGTGGACGAGGATCGGGGAGGTCTCGTCCTGGGGCTGAACAGCGGCCGGACGGTCGCGCTCGACGAGGGGCAGATCGCTCGCGCCGACCTCCGCCTCGCCTACGTACAGCACCCGTTCCCCGCCCAGGGGCTGACGAGCGACACCGCGCACGTGATCGTCATCGAGCACGCGACCGCCGAAGGATCGTACGTCGCGCTCACCCGCGCGCGAGAGAGTACCCGCCTCTACGCCAGCGGCGAGCAGCTCGACAGCGAGAGCCCGGAGAGCGGACGCGACCAACTGCAGGCACTGGCCGGGCAGATCGGCCGCAGCGAGCCGGAGGTCCCCTCGATCCACACCCCGCTCGCGCACGAGCACGCCATCGCCACCGAACATGAGGAGACGGCAATGCCGCCAACGCGCGAGCAGCACGCAATCAGCGAGCGCGATCCGGGCCAACCCGATCACTGTCGCGACCAGCGTCCGGGAGAGCACGTCACCGCCGTCCTCGGCCCGCAACCCGAGCCTGGCAACCCCAACCGCGAGGCATGGGATCGCGCTTCAACAGCGATCGAGCGCTACCGCTCCCGTTACGAGATCGATGACCCCGCTGCGCTCGGACGAGAGCCGCCCCCGGGCGAGTTCGGGCAGCGATGGGCCCGCCGAGAGGCGGCCGCTGAAATCCTCGGCACGCTCGACCGGCCGGTCCAACAACGAGGGGAGCTCGAAGAACAGATCCGCGGTGGCGCCGGCCTGACGCACGAGGAGCCAGAGCGCGACCGGACGGTCGGCTGGGAACCGTGAACCACGTCTCGCCCCGGAGGATGGCCGTGCACCCCGTCCCGCGGTTCTCCCCGCCGCCGTAAGGCGACAGCCCCTACCTCGTCGCGCGCGCGGAGCGTTTCCCGAGCATGGATGCGAGGGCGATGCCTGGATTTCCGCGCGCGTGAAACTCGGCTGTTCGCCCATCGAGTCCGGCCGGCCCTTCCAGCGGCCGCCGCGCGCGACGTGCCGGCCGAGCACGGACGCTCGGTCCCACCCTCCGCGCGCGACCCGGACGCCTCGCACCCCAACCCACGGTCTCCCCCTCCAGAAGTCCCGTGCCGCAGCCACCCGCAGCTACACCCGGAAGCGCACACCGAACGGTCGAGCCCCGAACGGCGCCACGCGACGGCCTTGAGCCCACCGCACATGTTTGTCAGGCCCCTACGATCGACAACCTGTCTGGGGTCAACACCGTGAGGCAGCTGAGGGCTGCGACCGACCGCGAGCAGCGCGTAACCACTCCATCAAAGGCCGTCCTGCGGGACCGGCCCCAGCCGGCGCAGGGGAGACATCTGCTTTCCGCTGAGCTCACGCTCCGGGCCGGCGTGACTCGACGACTGCTCGTGCGCGCGGATCCCCAAGCGCGCCGCCGCTCTCAGTGGGATGATCGGAATGTCGCC
>JALYUQ010000096.1 GCA_030853685.1 Actinomycetota bacterium
CGCGTCCGGTCCCCAGCGTTAGCGTCGCCTCGCGCGCGCCGAGCCGCCGCAAGGGCAAGCGCGTGCCGGCGAGCGGTTGCGCTGAGCCGAGCGGTCCGGGGCATCTCGTTCGGAGCACCGACGGGCCCGCCATCCCACCGAGCGTCGGGAGCGGCGCATTCGGGTAGATCACGGTCAGGGTTCGATGCTGGCCGGCGAGCAATATGGAGCCGGGCGTGAGCCGCGCTGAATCCCGGCAGCCGCCTGAGCCGGTCGCGAGGTCGGCTTGGACCGAGCCGCCAGAGCGCCAGGTGATCTCGCCGAGGGCGTCGACGGCGCCGGGATGTCGCGAGTGGGCAAGTCCAAGCGTGCTCAGCAGATCCGCGTAGGACTGGCGCGAGTCGTGCGCCCCGACGACCAGATCCCCCGTGCCGCTGGCCCGCGGCTGCACGCGGACGGTGCCGGCATCGCCGCACGAGCCAAGCGGCGCGCACAGCAGCGGATTGGCGTGGCCGCTCAGATCGGCGGTGAGCGCTCCTGAGATGGTTGCCCTGTAGAGCACCTCGACGTAGCGTTGATCGCCCGGGGGCGACGCGAAGCCCGACGCTTGACGACCGCGCCCGAGGTGCAGGACGATCGTCGAGCTGACGGTCCCCGCCAGCCCATGGGCCGCGAAGGCGCGCTCGGCCGTGAGGTCGATCGTCTTCGGAGGGTGGGTCAAGCCGGCGATCGGCAGCCGTGGCACGGGAAGCGAGGAGGAGACGTCGGCCGCCAGCGGACCCGCGCACCTGGTGCTGAGGAGCCCCGGCGCCGCGCCGAGCAGGTCAAGCGCGATCGCGTGGCCTCGCCGCGGCAGCTCCAGCTCCACCGGCGCGCCGACCGCGTCCGAGCAGCGTTCGGGGGCGAGCACCTTCGCCGTCGTGACGGCGCCGACGGAGTTCGACGAGGCACCGGAGTCGAGGCCCAGATACGCCATCGGCGCCGCCCGGCGATAGCTCACGATGCCGAGCTCGCCGGAGCGGCTGGGGCGCCAGGAAACGGTGCCGCGGTAGCCGCACAGCCCGCGCTGCGCGCAGCCGCTGGCCGCGTCGCCGTGGAAGAAGACCGTCAGCTCACCGTGCAGCGCGACCGGCACCGACGTGCTCGAGGTGGGGGTTCCGAGATCAAGCGCCGGGCCCAGGATCCCTGACTGGGCCGCCGCAATGCTGCCTGCGGGACCGGCGAGCACGAGCAACGCCACCGCGATGAATAGGCGTCTCACGGAAACCCCGGAAATCCCGGCAGCACGCTTGTGTTTGCGGTTGTTCCGGCGCGAAGCAGGATGCGGCGAAAGGTGAGCACGAGCGCCCCGCGGCGAGCGCCCGCGTACGCCAGGCCCTCGAACTTACCGGGGTTGCCCAGCGCGACCGTCAGCGTCTTGCGTCCGACCCGCCGCAGGGGAAAGCGCGCCTGCGCGAGCGCGCGGTCGCCGAGGATGTCCGCCCGCGACGGACCCGGGCACCGCGTGCGCACCGATTCGGCTACCGGCACCGCAGGCGGGCTCAGCGATAGCGTCGCCCTGGGATAGTCGGCGCTCAGGACCAGGTCGCGCTGCGAGCGGCTCTGGCTGCACGCGGCACGTCCGGGTCGCATCAGCATTTCGGTCAGCCCGGCGGGCAACGCACCGTGGAAGCTCGTATCCCCCGAGCTGAGTGAACGCGACCGCAGGTCCGCGAGCGCTACCGCCGCCCCAACCCGCTTGGAGACGGTCGCGTAGCCATTGAAGTCGAGCGTGCCGTATCCCGCGCGCGGACGAAAGGTGAGGACGCCGGTGCTCGCGCACGCGTCGAGCGCGTCGCACAGCGGGGGCGCCAGGCCGCGAAAACCCGCGCTCAGCGAGCCCGTGACACGCGTCAGGCGGTACTCGACCTCGGCGAACTCGTAAAGCTGTGGGTGCTGCGCACGCGCGAGCCGAGCGGGCGGCGGCCGGGACGCCCGCAGCTTGATGGTCGCGGTCCGGCTAGCGGCGATGGCGGCGGACCCGCGGCCGGGGTCCGCGGCGCCAAACGGGTACGCCGGCGCTCCGCGACGGCCGCGCAGCGTCGAGACCAGCGTCAGCTCGAACGGTCCGGCGGCGAAGCTGGTCGTGGTCGAGAAGTCGTATCCGCCGCCGCGAAGGCGCCGCACGGGAAGCTTGGACAGCCCCAGGTCCTGCGCGGTCGGCCCGGCACAGCGGCCACTCGACGGCAGGGCGCTGCCATCGCCGAAACCGCCGGTCTTCACGTGCAGCGGCCCGCCCGGGCCCGACGATAGCGACGCGTCGACCGGCACCAGATCTACGCAGCTACCCGACGGATCATCCTCGACCCTGGCCACCGCCCCCGGGTCATGGAGCATGACCGACACGGACCGGCCGTCCGGCTCGGCGACGCTGTCCAACGACGGAACCACCTCGATCGACCCGCTGACACCGCAAAGCCCCGCTGCCGCGCAGCCTCGCGCTGGGTCCGCTCGCCACGTCCAGGTCAGCGAACCGGACAACGTGAGCGACCGCGACGCGCCAGCCGGGACGGCCGGGACGGCGATCACCAGTGAGCCGGCGACGACGAGCGCCAGCAGCCACGGCAGACGCCCGCGCCGACTCAAGTGGCCGGCTCCCGCACCGGACCGCGGATGTGCACGAGGTTTCCGTCGGGGTCCTCGACGTACGCAACGCGTTCTCCCCAGACCTGGTCGGCCGGCTCGGCCAGAACACTCACGCCGTCCTTTCGAAGCTGCTCGATGAACGCGTCGACGTCGCCGGTCTCCAAGCACAACTCGAACGGGCGCCCGGTGACCGGGCGCTGGGGCTTGCCGTGAAGCCCCGGGAAGTCGGCCCGGCTGAGCCCGATCTTCCCCGCGGCGACGCTCAACGACGCGAATCCAGGCGTGTCCGTGTTCGGGAAGCGGTAAACCTCCCCGAAGCCCAGTGCGTCACGGTAGAAGCGCAGCGAG
>JALYUQ010000101.1 GCA_030853685.1 Actinomycetota bacterium
GGACCCCTTCATTACGAGTGAAGTGCTCTACCAGCTGAGCTACGTCGGCGGACGTGCGCTTGGCAGTCTAACGTCGCTAAGAGGTGCGCTCTCGAGTGTCTGGGATCGCTCTCGCCAGTCCTCGGCCAGGATCGCCCAGCGCTCGTGATCGCGCCAGCGACCCCCGATCTTCAGGTATCTCGGAGAGAAGCCCTCGCGCTGAAAGCCCGCGCCACGCGCGAGTGCGACCGAGTGCAGGTTGCCCGGCTGGATGTTCGCCTCCACGCGATGCAGACGGAGCGTCTGAAACGAATGGCGCGTGACCAGCTCGATGCCCTCCCGCATGTAGCCCTGGCCAGCGAACGGCTCGCCCACCGCATATCCGAGGTAGGCGCTCTGCAGCAGCCCCCGAGTTATGTGCGAGAGATTGAAGAACCCGACGATCGCCTCGTCCTCGCGCCGGCAGACGAGGAGCGCCGCGAAATCAGGCCGCCGGGCATCTACCAGATAGGCAGCAAAGCGCTCGTCGTCGGTGGGTGCGCTCGCCCAGGGCCGGTGAAACGTGCGGCTCGCGCGCATCAGCGCGAGGAACTCTCCTCGATCTGGGGGAACCGGCACCCTTAGGAACACGCGCCCTGCGCTCGTGCTTGGCGCCCGGTCGGCGGTCTCGTCGTCCGGCTGCCTCGCCTGTACGGGCCGCGCTCGAGTCATCCGGCTTCCGTCCAGTCGCCGTCGGGGCTCGTCAGACTGAGCGCCCGCGTCATCAGGCTGGCTCACGACCCAGCACGCGCTCCAGCCGGTATGCGAGTGCCTCGCACGCGAGCTCTTCTGAGACGTTGAGCGCTAAGCGCAGCCGGGTGTCCTCCACGAGCTCGACAGCAGCTCGCAGGCGAGCCGGAGCGACGCCCGCATCCTCGGAGAGCTCGGGCGCACGGTCAGCATGACGCACCAGCTCGCCGGCACCCCAGGCAAGGCACGCCAGGTCGCTGAACCACAGCGTGACGAGCTGGAGCGCGAGATCTAGCGTGGCCGTCTCGACCCTGCGCCGGGTTCGCCGGATCCGGTCGGTCCACTCCGTCTCGACGCGCTTGCGCTCCTTGCGTGGATAGAGCTCCAGCTCCTCCGAGGCCCGGGACTCGAGCTCCGAGCACGTCGCCTCACTGCGCGCTCGAACCGCTGCAAGCAGCTTGCACCACGGCCGGAGGCTCGAGACTTCGCCTTTGAGCGCAGCGCGCGCAAGCTCTTGCGCGCCGGCCCGCAGGCCGGCGCCATCAACGCTCGCCAGTTCCCGCGCACGCTGGGCGTCGCCGAGCGACAGCCGGGCGCAAGCCAGCGCCGTTTCCGCCGCCACGCCGAGCGCCCGGACGCTCGCCGCCACCTCGTCGACCGACGGCGCCTCGAAGCGCACGAGCTGGCAGCGCGAGCGGATCGTGGGCAGAACCTCGACCAGCCTGTCAGTCAGCAGGATTAGGTGCACGAACGACGCGGGCTCCTCGAGCGTCTTGAGCATTCGATTGGCCGCTTCGTCGCCGAGCTCGTGGACCCGCTCGATCACGAACACACGGCAACTCGATTCGAACGGAGTCCTGCTCGCCGCGGCGATCACCGGGCCCTCGATATCGCTGATCAGCATCTCGTGCGCTCCGCTCGGGGCGACCCACGTCAGATCGGGGTGAGCGCCAGAGTTGACCCGCGCGCGCGAGCCGCCCGGATCGTCCGAGCTCGCTGCGAGCAGCTCTGACGCCATGGCACGCGCGGCTGAGCGCTTGCCGGCGCCCCCAGGTCCGTGGAAGAGATACGCGTGCGAAGCTCGCGCGCCTTGCAGAAGCGCGGGCGCAAGGATGGCGCGCGCGTGTGGGTGGCGATCGAGCTCTGCCAGCACGTCCCCGATCCTAGTGGCCGGTAACGTCGGGGTCCGAGACGATGACGCGCGGATCGCTGATCACGATCGAAGGCCTGGATGGCGCCGGCAAGACGACGCTCACCAGCGCCCTGGGGCGAGTCCTGACCGAACGCGAGCTTGACGTCCACCTGCTTCGCGAGCCCGGAGGCGTGCGCACGGCGGAGCGCGTGCGCGACCTGGTCAAGGATCCGGACCTGCGCCTCGGCTCGCGGGCCGAGGCGCTGCTATACGCGGCGGCACGAGCGCAGCTCGTGGAGGAGATGCTGAAACCGTTGCTGGACGGCGGCGCGTGGGTGCTGCTCGATCGCTTTGTCGACTCTTCGCTTGCATACCAGGGCGCGGGCCGGGGGCTTGGAATCGCGGTCGTGCGGGCGATCAACGAGTTCGCGACCGGGGGGCTGGCGCCCGACAGGACCCTGTTGCTGAGCATCGATCCGCAGCTCGGCCGCGCCCGCTCGGGCTCCAGACCCGATCCCTTGGACCGAATCGAGCGCGAAGACGAAGCGTTCTTCGGTGCGGTCGCTACGGCATACGCTGAGCTGGCGGCAGGGGACCCGTTGCGGATCCGGACGATCGATGCCGCCCAATCCCCCGATCGCGTTCTTGCCGCCGCGTTGCAGGCGCTCGAAGACCTGCTGGTCTAGAGCCGCACCCCGCACCCTCGTTTACCAGGAGGTTCGCGGAAGCCACCGAAATAGGAGGTTCGGGTTCGGGTTCAGTTTCGACCTCGGATTCATGAGCGCTGATGTGAAAACGAACCTACAATCGACCGGTCGTGACTGACCCTTCGTCCTTCATCGCGGTCGAGGAGTTCGAGCGGGTCGAGGCCGTTCCGGGCACCGCACTGCTCCGGCTCGCGGCGCGCCAGTCAGCGGGGACGCCGGTGAACGGAAAGCCGACGCTCGTCATCGACGACGGAGCCGCCGTACACCGCCTCACTGCGCTGCCGTCGCCTGCCGGCCCGAAGGGGTGGATGCGCGTCGCGTACTCGGCCCCGAGCGCACTGCTGGAGGGGCGCAAGGGCTTCGCGCTAGAGCTCGCGAGTGGCGAGGTGGTCGACCTGCCAGCTCCTACCCCTCGGCGGCGTGTGGCCCGCCGTGAACCTCCCGAGCGGCGTCTCCGTAAACAGGCACCCGCCCACGCGCCCGGAGCGACATCTGCGATCACGGAGCTGGAGCGTCGCCTGGCGGTACGGGAGGCCGAGCTTCACCAAGCCGAAGGCCGACTCGCGGTGGCTGTCGAGGAATGCCGAGCCGCGCAAGCGCGGGCGACTGCAGGCGAGCGCATGCGTGCGGAGCTTCACGACCGCATCGATGAAGTCGACCGGGCGCGGAAGGACTTGGCCAGTGAGCTCTCCAAGCGCGAGGCGAAACACGACCGGCGCCTCCTCGAGGCTCGGGCCGAGCTCGCGGCCACGGGGCAACGCGCAGATGCTGCACAGCGGCGGGCGACTGAGCTCCAAGCATCCCTAGAGGCGGCAAGAGACCAAGCGGCTGGACACGGCGAACAGGTCGATGGGCTGGCACGCGAGATCGCGGCCGCCCAGGCCAAGGCTGCCGGGCACAGCCGAGCCGCAGCGGAAATGCAACGGCAGATGGCCGAGCTCGAGACCGGAATCGACACAGTTCGCGCTCGGAGCGGCGAAGCGGAGAGCCTTGCGGGCGAGCTCGAGCGCGAGAACGTAGCGCTCGGCGTGGAGCTCGCCGAGGCCACCGAATACGCTGCCAAGCTCGGGCAGGAAGAGCGTACGGCGCGCCAGCGCGCAGACGAGCTCCAAGCGGCGCTGGACAAAGAGACCACCGCGAACCGTGAGCTCGCGCAGCAAGCACAAGCACGTGCCGAACAGGCGCAAACGCGCTCGATCGAGCTCGAGGCCACTGTGGTCGAAGCCAACCGTGCCTCCACTGCGATTCACGCAGAATCCGGCCGCCTGGTCCTACGCTCGAGGAAGCTCGAGGAGGAGCTCGCAGCCGCCCAGGCAGAGCGCGAGTCGATCCTCGCCGCCGCCGAGCAGGCTGAAAGGAAGGCCGCTGCCCAGGCCCAGGCCGCCGCCGCCGCCGAGCAGCGCGCCGGGCAGG
>JALYUQ010000110.1 GCA_030853685.1 Actinomycetota bacterium
CAGTTGGTGGGCATAGGGACTGGCTTGTGGGGGCGTGATCTCCAGTTGTGGTGCGGGTTTGCGGCGCTTGTGAGGATTCGCACGCGTGTGTCCACGCTGTCGGGCCGGGCCGAGGCGAGTCGCGTGGCTCAGCCGGGGGTGAGGCTGGTGAGCCTGGGCGGCGGTTCGATCGCGAGCCGGTTGAGGATCTCGCGCTGCTCGGGGGTGAGCCGGGTTGTCTGCTGGACTTGGCCGGCGGTGCCGGCGAGCGTGACGAGGTGCAGGCGCTCGAGCTCGCGGCGCAGGTTGCGCCAGGTGTCCTCGGCCTGGCGCTCGCAGAGGCGGACGAGCAGCAGCGCGAGCCAGCAGATCAGGATGTGGGCGCGGATGCGCTCCTCGAGGCGGTGGTAGATCGGGCGCAGGCGCAGGATGCCCTTGAGGTCGCGGAACGAGCGCTCGGCCTCGAGCAGGTTCTTGTATCCGAGCGCGACGTCCTCGGCCGAGATGTCGGGGTCAGAGGTCGAGAGCAGAAACTTGCCGTCCAAGCGCTGCTCGGCGGCGACCTTGGCGCGGTCGATCCGTAGCCGGCCGGTCGGGGTGAGGCGCACGTAGCGGCCGAGGGTCGGGTGGTCGCGCAGCGCGCACTCGGCCTTGACGTGGGCCTTCTCCTGGTTGCGGGCGAGCGCCCGCTCTGTCTTGGCCTGCCGGGCGCTGCGGTCAGTCCCCGCGCCACGCTTGTTCTTGCGCCGGCGCTGCTCGCGTTCGCGCAGCGCCTCGATCCGCTCAAGCTCGGCCTCGATCCGTTGAAGCTGCTGCTCGCGCTCGGCTCGATCGCGGTCGGCCTCGGCGGGGTTGTGGCAGACGATGAAGCGCTTGCCCTCGAGGTCGAGGTCAACCTCTTTGACGCGTAGGTTGTCGCGCACGCTGCGGTAGCGGCCCGGCCTGGCGAGCGCCGCCTGGGCGTCGGGGGAGCCGTCGCGCATCTTCTCGCCGGCGATCCAGTGCCCGCCGGCGCGGGTCAGGTAGCGCAGGTTCTCATCGGCAGAGAAGCCGCGATCGACGACCCAGACGCAGCGCCCCAGCCGCCAGCCCGCGAGGTCGTCCTTGACCTGCTTGACGACCGTCTGGTCGTTGGTGTTCCCCGGCCAGACCCACACCCGGACCGGGATCCCCTCGCGGGTGACCGCGAGCCCGATCACGACCTGCGGCAAGTCGGGGCGATGGTCCTTGGAGTGCCCCAGTGAGCGGAACCCCGGCTCGCCGTCCGGCCCCGCCTCGGGCTCGTCGCGCTCGAAGTAGGTCGAGGTGGTGTCGAAGAACAGCAGGTCGACCTCGAGGTTGAGCAGGTCCGCGACCGCGAAGAACACCGCCTCCTGCACCTCGGCCTCGCAGTCGGCCGCCGACAGCACATCCATCGCCCGGTAAGCCTGGTCCTCGTCCATCGCCCCGAGCCCCGGGAGGTGCACGTCACTGCAGGCCCAGTCAGCCGCCGCCAGCTTCGAGAACGGCTTCAGCGCCCGGTTGGCGACCAGCGCGAACAGCACCCGCTCGACATCGGTCTGATAGCGCCGCACGCCCAACGCCTTCGCGATCGCCTCCGCGACCCCCAGCCGACGCCACAGCACGTCGAGCACGTAGGCGCCACCGAACGGCCGCGACGAGACGACCTCAAGCCCCGCGCCAGCCGCCTCCTCCGCATCGCCCGGCTCGCCATCGGCGTAGCGGGTGATCGAGCGCGCCAGCCGCCGCAGCCCCTCCACGTCGAGCTCGTCCTCGCGACCCAGGTTCAGCAGCACCTCCGCCCGGGTCACGCCGCCGACGCGGCGGTTATGCGCCAGCTGCACGTACCCGACCACCGAGCCATCCTGGCGACGTCGCTGGGTCCTCCGCAAGTACATGCCCACACAGGAAACCACACCCCCAGGACAGACACGTCCAGACGCCGCATACCGTGTGCCCACGCCCCAGCGCAACCACGACGCTGAATCTGGCTCTACAGAACCAGATTCAGCCCATCATCAGCCCTCAGATGCCCACAAACTGCGGAACTCGGG
>JALYUQ010000115.1 GCA_030853685.1 Actinomycetota bacterium
GCCGAGTGGGTTTACCAGCCGACTGCGCCAACCTGGTGTCCTTCCTCTGCTCAGAGGCCGGCGGCTGGATGAACGGTCAACTCATCCACAGCAACGGCGGCCAGCAATAGTCCGTGAGCCCTCCGTCTGGACGTTGGCTGCCACACCCTCGCTACCGCCAATTTTCGTTCCGATTCGCGAGACCCCCGCCCACACCACCGAGCTCCTGGACCCGCCCCGCCGGGCGCAATAGCCGCTCGCGGCCGCCGAGCCGAGGCCGGCCATGGTCCCTTAGCGTGATTTTTCGTTCCGATGTTCCCCAAGCCTCGTGTCCGCGGAGTCCCGCGCCCGCTTTGCCCTGCCCCGCTTGCGCAGCTCGCGGGCGAGCGCCACTTCCTCGGCGGCCGGGCCCGCGCCCTTCGGCCCCGGAGTCTCCAGCACGCACGGCAGTCCCTCGAATCGCGGCTCGGACAGGAACACGGCGCAGCCGCGATCGCCGAGCTCGCCGTCGCCCAGGTTCGCGTGGCGGTCGCGATTGCAGCCGAGCGGCCGGGCGGAGTCGTTTAGGTGTAGCGATCGCAGCCTGTCCAATCCGGCGACGCGATCGAGCTCATCGAGCGTCTCGCTCAGGCCCTGTGCCGTCCGGATGTCGTATCCCGACGCGAGCAGGTGACAGGAGTCGAGGCAGAGCCCGAGCCGCGGGGTGTCGCCGCTCTGGTCGCCGCTGCCGCCGCTCTGGCCGCCGCTGCCGCTCTGGCCGCCGCCGCCGCCGCTCTGGCCGCTGCCGCTCTTGCCGCCGTTACCGCTACCGCCGCCCTCACCGCCGCCAACCGCGTCCAGGAGCGCCGCCAGCTCGTCGAACGAGCGCCCCAGGGTGCCACCTGCGCCGGCCGTGTTCTCCAAGTGCAGCGGGCAGCGCTCTGACTCCGCCAGCGCCTCGCCGATCACGGCTCCGGCGCGGGCGATCGCCTCGCCCACGTCCCCGGTCTTCGCCGAGCCAGGGTGCAGCACCACGCCGCAGCCGTCGATCGCGTCGCCGATGCGCAGCGAGTGGATCAAGGACCGCAGCGACTTCTCGCGGATCTCGGGATCCTCCGAGGCGCAGTTGAGCAAATAAACGGCGTGGATCAAGACCGCGCGAACCGGACTAGCGTCCATCGCCGCCCGGAAGGCGGCAAAGTCCTCTTCGCCGTATGCGGTAGGTCGCCACATCCGCGGCGACTGGTTGAAGATCTGGATCGACTCGCAGCCGCGCTCGGTGCCCCGCTCGATTGCGCGCGCGAGCCCGCCGGCCGGTGACACGTGGGCTCCAATTAGCATGTGTCATAGGTTGCCATGCGCGTTCGCTTTGCTCCATCCCCGACGGGGGCGCTCCACATCGGCGGCGCCCGGACGGCGCTGTACAACTGGCTGCTCGCCCACGGTGGCACGGGCGGCCCGAACGGCCCGCGTGATCGGGCCGGGCAGAAGGGCCCGGGTGATCGGGCCGGGCAGAAGGGCGTGCTCGTGCTGCGCATCGAGGACACCGACCGCGAGCGTTCGACCCCGGAGAACGTCGAGCAGATCCTCGACGCTTTGCGGTGGCTGAAGCTCGACTGGGACGAGGGGCCGATCTTCCAGTCAGAGCGTGCGCCACGGCACGCACAGGTGCTGGCGCAGCTGCTGGCCGATGGCCATGCCTATCGCTCCGGCGCCACCGCGCAGGACGTGAAGGCGTACAAGGAGGCCCACGGCTCCGAGCGCGGCTACCGGGGGACGCCTGAGCAGGCCGGCGCGGTCCGCTTGCACGTGCCCGACCACGGCGAGACGATCGTCGAGGACGTGATCCGCGGCGTGACGCGCTTTCCCAACGCGAGCATGGACGACCCTGTGATCGCCCGCGCCGATGGCTCGCCGCTTTACAACTTCGCGGTCGCGCTGGACGATCTCGACGCCGCGATCACCCACGTCGTGCGCGGCGAGGACCATCTCTCGAACACGCCCAAGCAGCTCCTCGTATTCGAGGCGCTCGGCGCCCCGCCGCCCCGCTACGCCCATCTGCCGCTCCTGCACGGACCCGATGGGCGCAAGCTCTCAAAGCGTCACGGCGCGGCGTCGGTGCAGGAGCTGCGCGCAGCGGGCTATCTGCCCGAGGCGGTCGACAACTACATCGCCCTGCTCGGCGCCGGCTTCTCGGCCGACGAGGAGCACTTCAGCCTGGAGGAGCTCGCGGAGCGCTTCCGTGTGGAGCGGGTCTCCAGAAACCCGGCTGTGTTCGACATCCAGAAGCTGCGACATTTCAACGGACGCCATCTGCGCGGGCTCGGGATCGACGAGCTGACGTGCAGAATGGAGGAGTTCACCGGCCGCAGAGGACTGCGCGGAGCCGTCGAGATCTGCGCCGAGAAGATCCAGACGCTGGCGGACTTCTGGCCTCTGGCTGGGTTCCTCTTCGACGGCCCCGCCGATGACCAGACCGCGTTTGCGAAGACGATCTGCGCAGACGGCGGTGCCGAGAGCTTGCGGGCTGCGCGCGCCGCGCTCGCGCGCGCGCAGCCATTTACGGTGCACGGCGTCGAGGCTGCCCTGCGGGAGGTCGTCGAGACCCGAGGCGCCAAGCCGGGAAAGGTGTTCCAGCCGGTCCGGGTGGCGATCGCCGGGAGCACCGTATCGCCGGGCATCTTCGAGAGCGTCGCGTTGCTGGGCCGCGAGGAGACCCTCGCCCGGATCGACCGCGCGCTCGCACGAGCGGACTCGAGTGCTCAGGAACGCGAACCTGCGTCCTGGTAGAGACATGGCGTGGAGGTGCTCAGCGGTGCGTGGATCGTTACTCGAGCGCATGGACGTTGGGGTGCGCGCCGGCATGGCCTTGCTCGTATTCGCGCTCTGCCCCGCGGTTGCCGGCGCGTCGTCGCGATCGTGGTCTGGGCCGATCCACCTCGATGGCGAGGCTTATCCTCAGTCCCTGAACGTCACGGCGTGCCCGTCCGTGAACCAGTGCACCGCCGTCGGCTCCGTGGGTGCGGCGACGTTCAACCCGGCCAGGCCGCTCGTCGTGACCCAGACCATGGGCGTCAAGCACGAGGTGCGGTCAAGGCGCGCACTGACTTTCACCGCCAGATGATCTCGATTACCACCAAGTCTCCGTATGCCCTGAACGCTCTCGTCGAGCTGCACCTGCAGGGGGACACGGGACCTGTCCCGATCGCCGAGCTGGCTCGTCGCCGAAAGATCCCCGTGCAGTTCCTGGAGCAGCTGTTCGCGATCCTGCGCCGCGCGGGCGTGCTGCGCTCCCAGCGGGGGGTCAAGGGCGGCTACAGCCTCGCACGACCGGCAACCGAGATCACCGTGCTCGAACTGGTCGAGTTGCTCGACGGGCCGATCGGGCAGGCCGCGAGTGGCGTGTTCGCCGACGCGGCGCACGCCGCCCGGGCGGTACTGTCGAGCTCGACGATCGCCGACGCCGCCGAGGCGGAGAGGATCGCCAACGGAGCGCCGATGTACCAGATCTGAGCGTTCGAGTCCCGCCGTGGGTAGTCGAGAGCTCGGTTCGCTCTGCGCGGGGGTAGTGGGTCAGTCCCACTACCTGCGCGGGCGCGTCAGAGCTCGACACTCGACGCGGTAGCCGAAGCGACTGTCGCGCACGTGTCGTTATCCGCGCTCCACACGACACTCGATCTTCTGAGGACCGCGACTGTCGAGTTATGACGCGCCCGTCGTTGAAGCGCTTTGCGTTCACGCTGTGTCCTCACGGCGTAGCCGGGAGTGTGACTAGCGGGCGGCACTGGGAGCGCCATGCGCGAAATGACCGGCTGCCAGGACGGCTGGAGGCTACTGCGATACGAACACGCATATCTCGACCGGGATTATGCCCTTCTCGTAGCCTTGGCTGTGCAATGGCTCGCGTGCCCACGAACATCGCCGCGTACGTCGGCGCCACGCCGATGGTCCAGCTCGCGCGCATCGCCTCCGAGCTCGATGTCGAGCTGTTCGCCAAGCTCGAGGCGTTCAATCCGGGGGCCAGCGTCAAGGACAGGATCGGTGTCGCGATGATCGCGGCCGCCGAGCGCGAAGGCCGGATCGAGCCTGGCAGGAC
This sequence comes from Actinomycetota bacterium, assembly GCA_030853685.1. Lineage (GTDB taxonomy): Bacteria > Actinomycetota > Thermoleophilia > Solirubrobacterales > Solirubrobacteraceae > Palsa-465. Next base: position 4,055 of record JALYUQ010000115.1, read on the forward strand.
GACGATCGTCGAGGCCACCAGCGGCAATACGGGGATCGCGCTGGCGTTCGTCTGCGCCGCCAGGGGCTACGAGCTCGTGCTGACGCTGCCCCAGGGAATGAGCCGCGAGCGCGAGGGGCTGCTGCGCCTGTACGGCGCGCGCGTGCAGGTCACCGAGTCGCTCGGGGGGATGACCGAGGCGGTACGGGCGGCGCAGGCGCTCGCCAGCAGCGATGACGTCTTTCTGCCCGACCAGTTCTCAAACCCCGCCAACCCGGAGATCCATCGCACTACCACCGGCCCCGAGATCTGGGATGAGCTCGATGGTGACGTGAGCGTGTTCGTCGCCGGCGTCGGGACTGGCGGCACCGTGACCGGCGTCGGCGAACTGCTCAAGCAGCGCGACCCTCGCTGCTGTGTGGTCGCCGTCGAGCCCCGCGCCTCGGCGGTGCTGTCGGGAGGGCCCCCGGGGCCGCACAGGATCCAGGGAATCGGCGCGGGGTTCGTGCCGCGCGTGCTCAACCGTGAGATCCTCGACGAGGTGATCGTCGTCGAGGATGGGGACGCGATCGACACCGCTCGTACGCTTGCACGCCGCGAGGGAGTGCTGACCGGCATCTCCGGCGGAGCCGCGGTGTGGGCATCGCTTCAGATCGCCAAGCGACCGGAGTGCAGGGGTGCGCGGATCGCGACGATCCTCCCCGACTCCGGCGAGCGCTACGTGTCGACCCCGTTCTTTTCGCCCTGACGGCGACCCGAGCGCGTGTTTGCTCAGGCGCAATGCCACCGCACCGCGGTCGCTACGCTCTATATATGCTCGGCCTCGGGCGGATCGCCCGCACGGCGGTGGAGATCAGGCGTGATGTAGGCGCCGCTCACAGCCGTGACCCAGCCGCACGCGGCGTCGGCTCGCTGGAGATCCTCGCCGGCTGGCCGGGGGTCCATGCGCTGCTCGCACATCGCGTCGCGCATACGCTGCACGGCGCGGGAGTGCCGCTGGCGCCGCGCGCGATCGCAGGACTTGCACGCGCGCTCACCGGGGTCGAGATCCATCCGGCCGCGACGATCGGCGACGGCTTCTTCATCGATCACGGCATGGGCGTCGTGATCGGAGAGACGGCCGAGATCGGCGACGACGTGACGCTGTACCAGGGCGTCACGCTCGGCGGCACGGGATTCGCCGCAGGCAAGCGTCATCCGACGGTGCAGGACAACGTGACGATCGGATCGGGAGCGAAGCTGCTGGGTCCGATCACCATCGGACACGGCTCGAAGATCGGCGCGAACACCGTGGTGATCCACGACGTCCCAGCCAACTCGACGGTGGTCGGCAACCCCGGTCAGCCGGTGCGCGTCGAGGGACGGCGTCCCGAGGGACCTGACGCCGACTGGGTGCACCTCCCGGATCCGATCGCCGACGCGATCAAGGGGCTCGCGCGCCGGATCTCCGCACTGGAACGGGCGGCCGGCGAGACCGGGGAGCAAGGAGAAGCTGGGGCACGCAGAGCACCCGAGGTGCATTCGCGGAGCGACGGTCGGGACTCCACTACTAGGCTCGGTCCTGATCCGGCCGGCGGATAGGCACGCCCGCCCCGTTTCGCCGGCGTTCCGGGGCCGGCTCGGGAAACGAAGCATCCGGCTGCTCCGCCTGCCCCTCCGCCAACGCCGCCTTCGGCGTCACAATCTCCACATCTGGCCTCTCCCCCGCCACATCCGGCCTCCCGGCCTCCGGCACGTTCCGCCTTCCCCGAACCAGATAAAGCGGACGGCCCTTGACCTCGTCGTAGATCCGGCCGACGTACTCGCCGATGATCCCGATCGCGATTAGCTGGATGCCCCCCAGCAGCAGCACCGCGATCGTGAGCGAGCTGAAGCCCGGGAGATAGGAGCCCAGGATCCGGAGCACGACGACGATGGGGATCGCGACGAACGCGAGTGTCGAGATCAGGAATCCGAGCAGAGTTGCGAGCTGCAGCGGCCGGTCTGAGAAGGACAAGATCGCGTCGAGCGAGAAGCGCACCATCTTGGGGATCGTGTACTTGGTCACGCCCGCGTAGCGGGCGTCCCGGCGATACGGGACCGCGACTTGGCTGTATCCGACCCACACGGTCATCCCGCGCAGAAAGCGCCTGCGCTCGCGCATCGATAGCAGCGCGTCGAGAGCGCGACGGTCGAGTAGCCGAAAATCGCCGGAGTTGTGCTGCAGCTCGACCTGCGCGAGCCTGTCGAAAAGGGAATAGAACCAGCGCGCGGTGCTGAGCTTGAAGCGCGATTCGCCTACGCGCTGCTCCCTGACGGCGTAGACCACATCGATCCCAGCCCGCCAGTGGTCGAGCATGCGCGGGATCAACTCGGGTGGATCCTGGAGGTCGGCATCCAGCATCACGACGGCGTCTCCGCGCGCGTGGTCCAGCCCGGCGGTCAGCGCCGTCTGATGACCGAAGTTGCGCGACAAATGGACGACCCGAACTCGAGCGTCGGTTGCGGCCAGCCGGTCGAGCGCCGCAGCGGATCCGTCCCTGGATCCGTCATCGACGAGCACGAGCTCGAACGACAGGTCCTCGAGTGCCGCGCAGACGCGCGAGTAGAGCTCCTCGATCGTTGCCTCCTCGTCGTAGACGGGCGCCACGACACTGAGGAGCGTCAGTGACCGAGCGCCATTTTCGTCAAGCAGAACCGGGGTGCTCATCGCTGCATGGTAGGGCGCCGCGGCGCGCTCAGCCCAGCTCACAGTCCCATAGAGCTGCCGTGGGGGATGTAGCCGAGCAGCACGATGCCCTGTACGACGGCCGAGATGACGAGGGCTGCCCGCCACAGCCGGCGATCGGTTGCGAGCGCTGCAAGCGGGATCAGCCAGGCGACGTACCAGGGAAGCAGTGAGCTCGCCGTGACCAGCAAGGCCAGGGTTGCCCAACCGGCTGCGTTGATCCAGTCCATCTCGTTACGCCAGACTCGCCGCAGCAACCAGCAGAAGATCGCCGCGAAGAGCACCCCAAGCGCGAGGCTCGCGACATGGCCGGCCGACCCGAGGCCGAAGCGCGTGCCGATGAAGCCCGGAATGCTGTGCCAGTCGCCTTCGCTCTGACTCTTGCGGACGGTCGCGAGCAGGTGCAGCGGACCGGTGCCGAACACCGTGAACCCGAGCACCGCGACTGCGACCGCCCCCAGGCCGGCGCCGACCATGCGCTCACGGCGGCGCTCCCAGGTGCGCCGCCCACCGCCGCCGGCGGCGATCGCGAACGGCACGAGCAGCCCACCGGTCAGCTTCACCCCCGCGGCCAGCACAGCCAGTGCACCGCCGGCTCGCTCGCGACTGCGAAGCATCAGGTAGAAACCTGCTGTCGACACCGCAAGCATCAGCAGGTCGTTGTGTCCGCCGCCGACTCCATACACGACGATGAGGGGGTTCAGCCCGACAAACGCTGCCGCCGTCACCGGGTTCAGGCCCCGCAGGCGGGCGCCCTTCCATACAAAGGCGACGATCGCCAGACTTGCAAAGGCGGCGATCGCCTTGTAGGCGAGTGCGCTGGCGGCGATCGAGAGCGGCGCGAGCAGGTAGCCGAGCGTCGTAAAGAGCGGCCCGTACGCCGTCGGCATCGTCACCCACTTGGCGCCGATGAACGGATACACCGGGTCGAGCGCGATCGCGTACGGACCGTGGAGATACGGGTTGGCGCCATAGAGCGCGCCCATGCGCGCGTAGGCTTGATAGCTGAACATGTCAGTTGAGAGGAGAGGTGGCGCCAGCAGCACCAACGCGTGCAACGCCACGATGCTCACCAGCACCGCGCGTCCAGAGAGCCGGGCGGCAGCCTGGACCGCCACCACGTAGGAGGCGAGCATCAGCGTGAGTACGCCGATCAGCCCGGCGACTCCGAGGTTCAGCCCCGCACTGCCGAACGGACCCGCGAGCCAGCCGGGGACCGGGCGCACGGACTCGGGCAGCAGGTTGGACGTCCCGGGCGCGGATATGGAAATCACAAGCGCACTCAGGAGCAGCCCGGAGAGACCCAGGAGCCCAGCGCGCGCATCCGCAGAGCGCGCGCCGGAGGAAAGCGCTGGTGCGCTGAGCCCGAGCGCCCCGCCCTGCGTGGTTGCGCCTAGCGGTTCGCGGACGCTCATCGACCAAAGGATGCCCGCGCGATGGTCGCCTCAGGTGTGATCGAGATTGCGATTACGTTAGGGCCGCCGTAGCATCGCCTTGTCGATTAGGCCCTCCCGATAGCGTCGCGGCTGTGCGCTGCGCGCGCGAGCGCGGCGGCCGCGCTCCGGCGCAGCCGCGGCACCAGCCAGATCGCTTCAAACGCGATCCGCGCGGACATCTTGCTGGACCCCGCGGTTCGGTCGCGGAACACGATTGGGACCTCACGCACCCTGAACCCGGCCATCAGCGCCCTGTAGGTGACCTCGATCTGAAACACATAGCCTTCGGCGGACACACTCTCCAGGTCGATCGCCTCCAGCACCTCACGTCGGATGCACTTGAAGCCACCGGTGAGATCGCGAACGTTCACCCCGAGGAGCGTGCGTGCGTAGAGGCAGCCGCCCCGGCTGACGAGCCCGCGCAGCGCTCCCCAGTCGCGGACGCCCCCGCCGTCCACGTACCGTGAACCAAGCACCAAGTCGGCGTCTTGCGCGGCTGCGAGCAGGTCACCCAGATAGCGCGGATCGTGGGAGAAGTCGGCATCCATCTCGAGCACGAGCTCCGCTCCGCAGTGCAGCGCACGCGCGAAGCCTGCGAGGTAGGCGTGGCCGAGGCCGTCCTTGCTCTTGCGGTGCAGCGCCTCTACACCACCCAGCTCGCTGCAGAGCGAGTCGGCGATTGCTCCGGTCCCGTCGGGAGAATCGTCGTCGACCACGAGGATACGGTGCTCGCCGGTCGCCAGCCGCGCCAGCTCCGCGCTCGTCGCGCGGACGATCCGCTCGATGTTGGCCGCTTCGTTGTAGGTGGGAATCACTACCCAGATTCGCGCTCGCATGGGTTCGAGAGCGTAGTGGGGGACGGTGATCGCCGGCACCGGAGCGCAGGGCGCTCGAGCACGCCGCGCCTGCCAAGCAGCTTGCGCCGGGAAGGCTGACCGGTGCGGGTATGCGACGCCGGCGCACCCCTCCCGCCTATCGCTAACGAGGGATGCCCTAACGAGCGGGAGGGCTGAGGGTGCTTATCGGCGCTGGTATGCGACCCGATTCCAGCTCGGCTCGACCGAAAGCGCGATCGGCTCATTGCCGCGGTCGGGCTGGATGTAGACGAATGCGCTGGCGTCCTCGTCGAACGCGACGTCGAGCTCACCTTCCTTGACGCGTTGGTCGAGCCAGGCGCTGCGAAAGATCAACCGTCGCAGCCAATGCACGAGCGAGCGCTCCGAGCGCCCCACGAGCTCCGGCCAGCAGTCGTTGACGTGCTCACCGAGAGCGGATGCGGGATCGCTGACCTCGCCGTTGACCACCAGGTTGATGAGGTCCTCGGCCTCGTCCTCCTGCACGGCGCCCGCCAAGAAGCCGAGCTTGCGGGCAGCTTGCTCGCAGCGTTCGCGGAAATCGCGCTCGCCAAACGTGAAGCGAAGCTCTCCGTACTCGAGCACGAAGTCTTCGCCGGAGCTGTAGTTCCCGCGCCGGTACATGAATGCGTCGCGATCATATTTGGGATTCCTCCCCGGCCGTACGCACTGAATGCGATGTTGCAGTCAGCGAACAGCGGATTCGCGGCGTGGAGCAAACTGAAATCGGACGCTGAGAGGGGGGTGGCTTTCCCCTGCTGCAGGCTCTGTAAGGCATGGACCCCGGACCCCCCACGATTCTAGTCGTCGAAGACCATCAGGCCACCCGAACCTTCCTGGCAGACAACCTCTCAGCCGACGGGTACGAGGCACTCCAAGCCGAGTGTGCGAACGACGCGCAGCGTCTGATGGAAACGGCCTACCCTGACCTGGCGATCATCGACCTCGGCCTTCCAGACCGTGATGGGCTCGAGCTGCTGCGCCAGGTGCGGGATGCCGACCGCGTGGCCGGGAGGCTGAACCCCGACCTCCCGGTGCTCGTCCTATCTGGCCGCTCGGGCGAGCTCGACCGGCTTCGGAGCTTTGAGCGGGGCTGTGACGACTACGTGACCAAGCCCTTCAGCTATCCCGAGCTCCATGCCCGAATCGGAGCGCTGTTGCGCCGCAATCGAGGTCGCCCGAAGCTCGGCCGGTTGCGTGTCGGTTCGCTGGAGATCGACCCGCTCGCGCGCCAGGTATGGCTGAGCGGCGAGCACGTGTCCTTGTCGAAGAAGGAGTTCGCGCTGCTGCGCGCGCTGGCGGGAGATCCGACGCGGGTCTTCACGCGTGAAGAGCTGCTGCGCGACGTGTGGGGGTACCGCACGATGGGCAGGACCCGGACGCTCGACTCGCATGCTTCGCGTCTGCGTAAGAAGCTGACCACCGGCGGGGATGGGTTCGTGGTCAACGTCTGGGGCGTGGGGTACAGATTGGTGGATGGGAGCGTGGACTGAATGCCCGGGGGCGTACCTACGCTTGCGCTCGCGCTCACCGGTTGGACGATAGCCACCGCCGCAGCGCTCGTGGCCTGCAGAGCCCGGCGGGCACTCACGGTGCGGATGGAGCTCGTGGCGCGGGCCTGTCACGAGCTCCGCGGGCCGATCACGGCGGCTCACTTGGGCCTTCAGCTCGGCACGCGAGCGGGAGAGCTCTCTCCCATTCGCCTGCGGGCGATCGAGTCAGAGCTCGGGCGGACTGCGATCGCCCTCCAGGACCTCACCGAAGCTCGTCATGGCCGGCGCTACGTGCGAGGCTGCGAAGAGGTCGATGTTCAAAGCCTGCTTGCCGACTCGGTCGAAGCGTGGCGAGGCGCCGCCGAGGCCGGGGGTGTGCGCCTCGCGCTGTGCCGGTCTGAGCGTCCGGCGCTCGTGCTGGGAGATCGGCTGCGCCTGGCGCAGGCGACCGGCAACCTGATCGCAAACGCGATCGAGCACGGGGACGGGGTGGTGGAGGTGTGCGCTTATGCCCGCCTGGGAAGCGTTCGGGTCGAGGTGACCGATGGCGGCGCCGGACTTCCGGCCCCGGTCGCCGATCTCGCCCGGCGGGCGCATCGCGGTAGTGGTTCTCGGGGCCGGGGGCTGGCGATCGCCGCCGAGATCGCAGAGGACCACGGCGGTCGATTGGCAGCGGCGCCTGCGCGTCGCGGTGCGAGGCTCGTGCTCGACCTGCCAGTCGCATTGCAGGACGCCTCGGGAGCTGAGGGTGATCGGCGGCGCCCAGAAGAGGGCTGAGGTGGTCCCCATGCGCCCTGCCGTAGCGAAGCCCGGGCCTACGCCGGCTCAGCCGGCATTGCCTGCGAGATCGAGCGCCAGAGGAGCTCGATCGGGTGGTAGATCGGGAGCGGATGGCCCAGGTCGTTGAGGTGGCGGGCGAGCTGGGCTGTGCACCCTGGGTTGCCGGCGACGATCGCCTGCGCGCCGGTGTCGAGCAGGTGCTGAGCCTTGCGGACACCTAGCTCGGCGGCCGCTTGGGGCTGCACGAGGTTGTAGATCCCGGCCGAGCCGCAGCAGACATCAGGCTCGACGGGGACCTCGAGCAGCTCCAGCTCGGGGATCGAGGCCAGCAGCGTGCGGGGCTGCGCGCGCACGCCCTGGGCGTGGGCGAGGTGGCAGGCATCGTGATAGACCGCCCGCAGCCGCAGGGGAGCGCGCGGCGCCCTGGGCGCCACGGACGCGAGCAGCTCTGTCACGTCGCTGACCTGCGCGGAGAAGGCCTCCGCCTCCGGCGTGCCGAGTAGCTCGCCGTACTCCTTCATCGCGGCCCCGCACCCGGCGGCGTTGACGACTACGTGGTCGAGCGGCCCGAGCGCCGAGAAGCAGGCGATCGTCGCCCGCGCGCGCGCGATGCCCGCATCCTCCTCCCCGGCGTGGAGCTCCAGCGCGCCACAGCAGTCCGGGGCATCCGGCGCGAGGACCTCGAATCCCTCAGCCGCGAGCGCGCGTATCGTCGCGCGGTGCACGGCAGGGTAGAACACGCGTTGCACGCACCCGAGCAGTAGCCCGACGCGACCACGGGACTCGCCGATCGGGGCCGTTCGCGCTGCCAGTGGCGCCTTGCGGGCATAGCGGATCGGTGCGCGCGGCGCGATCTCTGCCAGTGTCGCCAGGCGCTGTGGAAGGCGCTCGGTCCCGAGCTTTCGCGTCGCCGCGAGCAGAGGAATGAGCGCACGCAGGCGCTTTGGGTGCGGCAGCGTCTCGAACAGGAGCAGGCGCAATGCACGCTCGGCGCCCGTGCGTGCGTGGTGGCGCTCGACTTGCGGGCGCACGCGCTGGATCAGACGGTCATAGCGGACCCCGGACGGGCAAGCTGTGACACAGGCCATGCACCCGAGGCAGCGGTCGAAGTGCGTGACCATCTCTTGGGAGAGCGCCTCGCCGCCGCCCGCGCGCCTCCCCGACCCTTCGCCTTCCAGCGCCTCGTCGATCAGCACGATCCGCCCCCGGGGCGAATCCGCTTCCTGCCCCCACAACACGTACGTCGGACAGGAGTCTAGGCAGAACCCGCAGTGAACGCAGTCCTCGACGATGGACAGCTCGGGCGGTCGGTGGGGGTCAAAGCCCGGCAAGCTAGAAGCACGTCCTGCGCGAAGATCGGAGCGCCGGCGCCACTAGATCCCGCCCACGAAGACGCCGGGATTGCACGTGGCGCTCGGATCAAAGCGCGCCTTCACGCGCTTGCACAGCTCCAGCGCCGGTCCCTCGGTGCAATCCCAGGGATCCACGGCCGCTCGCAACTCGGCGGGCGCGTCGACCAGGACCGACTTGGCACCACGCGGCAGCTCGGCGCGCAGCCGCGGCAGCGCGCCGGGATCAAGCTCTACGAAGCACGATCCGAGCGCGGCGCGGCCGACAAGGGTCCCTGCGCACGCCTGCGCGCAGCCGAGCAGCTCCGCCAGGGAACTCGGTGGCGCTGCGATTGCCAGCAGCGCCCTGTCCCGTGAGCGCTGGCCGGCGCGCTGACGGGCCCACAGCTCGGCGTCCTCGGTGCTGACGTCGACTTGCTCCAGGCCTTCACGGCGCATCAGCGCCGCCACGCGCTGGCAACGGCGGCTTGCCTCCACGCCACCGCAGCGCGCGAGGATCCCGCCGCGGCCGGCGCGCCAGGCGATGTCGAGGGCCTCCAGCTCCAGCGGCGCCATCGCTAGCGCGCGGGCTGCGGACGCGAGCACGCTGGGCTCGCTGCTCGCGCCCAGCGCGGTCGCGCTAGCGGCGGGCACAGGGTGCAGGCGGACACTCACCGAGAGGATCACGCCGAGCGTTCCAAACGAGCCCGCGAACAGCTTGCCGAGGTCGTAGCCGGCGACGTTCTTGATCACCTTGCCCCCCGAGCGCGCGACCGTACCGTCGCTGAGCGCGACGGTCATCCCGACGATGAGCTCACGCGGTGCGCCGTAGCGGTGGCGCAGGGGGCCCGAGTCCCCCGTGGCGATCATGCCCCCGATCGTCGCGCCGTCCCCGCCACCGATGCCGAGCGGGGGGTCGAGCGCGAGCATCTGGCCTTCGGCGGCGAACGCCTTCTGCGCACGCGCGACCGCCACTCCTGCCTGCAGGACCGCCGTCAGGTCGCCCACGTTGTGCTCGGTGATCCGGCTCAGCGCAGTGGTGCGCAGATCGACGTCGGGCGATGACGCCGCGGGCGCGCCCCATTCGAGCTTCGTGCCCCCGCCGCGGATTCGCACCGAGTGGTGCTCGGCGCTGGCGCGGGCAAGCGCCTCCGCCACGGCTGAGAAGCTGGTCGGCTCCAGATCGACGGGATCGCGCACGACGCTCAAAATCGCACCGCCACGCCTTCGCGCTCGAGCGGATGCTCACGGTAGGGTCCGGGCACCTCGCCGCACAGCCGGGGTGTCGGCATCACCTTGCCGGGGTTGGCCAGGCCGGCGGGGTCGAACGCGCACCGCAGGCGCTGAAAGGACTCGAGGTCGGGCTCTGAGAACATCGAGGGCATGTAGGCCTTCTTGTCGACGCCCACGCCGTGCTCGCCGGTGATCGAGCCCCCAGCATCCACGCACGCCTTTACGATCAGCCCCGCGAGCTCTTCGGCGCGCTCTGCCTCGTTTTCGCGCGCCGCGTCGTAGCAGACCAGTGGGTGCAGGTTGCCGTCGCCGGCGTGGAAGACGTTCGCGACTTGAAGTCCATATTCTGCCGACAGCGTGTCGATCTGGCGCAGCACCTCGGAGAGGCGAGTGCGCGGAATGACGCCGTCCTGCACGTAGTACGCGGGAGCGATGCGTCCCATCGCCGCGAACGCGGCCCTGCGGGTCTTCCAGATCAATTCACGCTCATCGCTGTTGAGGGCGACCCGCACATCCTTGGCCCCGGCCGCCGTGCAAAGCTCCATAACGTGCTCGAAGCGCGCCGCGCACTCCTCTCGCGGACCGTCGAGCTCGACGATCAGGGCGGCTCCCGCGTCGAGCCGGTAGCCGGCGCCGGTGGCCTGCTCGGCTGCCTGGATCGAAAGCCGGTCCATCATCTCGATCGCGCCGGGCACGATCCCCGCGCTGACGATCGCGGTGACGGCCTCGCCGGCATCGCCGGTGTCCTCGAAGAACGCCACCAGCGTCCGCACCCTCTCGGGCATGGGGATGACCCGCAGCGAGATCTTTGTGGCGACGCCGAGCGTGCCCTCCGAGCCGACGAACGCGCCCAGGAGGTGATAGCCGGGCGCGTCGCGCTCGAGCTCGACCAGCGATCCGTCGCTGAGCACCACCTCCAGGCCGGTCACGTAGTTGGTGGTGAAGCCGTACTTGAAGCAGTGCGCACCGCCGGAGTTCTCGGCGACGTTGCCGCCGATCGAGCAAACGATCCCGCTGGAGGGATCGGGAGGATAGAAGTGGCTGGGGGAGACGGCCCGCGAGACGGCGAGATTGGTGACGCCGGGCTCGACGACCACGCGCGCGTCGTCGAGGTCGACCGACAAGATCCGCCGCAGGCGCGCGAGCACGATCAGGACCCCTTCGGCGATCGGCAGCGCGCCACCGGACAGCCCGGTGCCCGCTCCGCGGGCGACCCCCGGCACGCCGGCCTCGAAGCAGGCCAGCACGACACGGCGAACCTCGTCGGTACTGCCCGGAAGCACGGCGGCGATCGGGATCTGGCGGTAGTGGACCAGGCCGTCCGAGCGGTAGGTGGCCAGCGCGTGCGGATGAGTCAGCACTTGCTCTGACCCGCAGATCGCCTCCAGGAGGGCGATCAGCTCTACGCCATCTGCCATCGGCCCTTGATGCTAGTGGATCGTCACTTGCACGGATCGGCTGTAGAGCGTGTAACCCGCAAGCTGGACCGGGAGCGGGGCGTCGCCCTTGGGGTAGGAGTACGCCAGGCGGACCGTCCCGCTCGAGGGGAACTTCAGGCGCACGTCGAAGTACCCGTGGGGGTCGGTGATCGGCACCGTCTGCACCGTGCTGAAGTCTCCGCCGGAGCTGGGCTGGAACTGGACTTGGACGCTCTGGGCCCCGCCGCCGGGGTCGCTCAGCGCGAAGTGGGCGGGGCGTGCGCAACCCCAGACCTCGAGGCGCCCGCCGGACGACGACGTGGTCGACGGAAGGTACAGCGGCAGGATCCAGGCGGCGAAGGTCGGCTTCGGCTTGCCTGCGTAAGTCAGTAGCCCACTGGCGAACTGCCCAAAGTCGTTGCTCGCCAGCGAGGGAAGGGTGTCTTGGAGCAGGTACTGGTCGTATGACTGCAAGCGCGGGTTTTGCCAGCTCAGGTACTCGGCCCAGTTGAGGTAGTACG
>JALYUQ010000116.1 GCA_030853685.1 Actinomycetota bacterium
GCCGAGTGGGTTTACCAGCCGACTGCGCCAACCTGGTGTCCTTCCTCTGCTCAGAGGCCGGCGGCTGGATGAACGGTCAACTCATCCACAGCAACGGCGGCCAGCAATAGTCCGTGAGCCCTCCGTCGCTGGACGTTGGCCACACCCTCGCTACCGCCAATTTTCGTTCCGATTCGCGAGACCCCGCCCACACCACCGAGCTCCTGGACCCGCCCCGCCGGGCGCAATAGCCGCTCGCGGCCGCCGAGCCGAGGCCGGCCATGGTCCCTTAGCGTGACTTTTCGTTCCGATGTTCCCCAAGCCTCGAAACGAGAGGCTCAATCGCGAAAGCCTGGAGTCCCAAAGAATCACGCTCTTGTCCATAAACGTTTCTCGAAGTCCCGGTTCAGGGTCCCCAAGGGCCCTCCAGTCCTCTGAGAACTCGCCAATCGAGATCGGTCGGATAGCCAGCCTCGAGCTGCTCCACGATGAACCGTCGAGGTAGGCGACGTGGCGCTCCTGACCCCGAGTGGACCACCGCACTGACCCCAGCAATCGGATACGACCACCCTGGTGAGCGCGGGGGTCGTAGACGGGCGCGGACGTGAAATCCGCAACTCCACCTACCGCCGAGGAGCCTCAGGTGATGCGTCCCAGGCGTGAGGATGAGCCCTGACCCGATGCCAAGATTGCGCGCACGAGACGCCTTGCCACCGGGCACAGCGGCGAGGTCGTGGTCAACGTCGTTGTGATCCCGCTGGGGACGGGTCGGCAGGGCGGGCTACCGTGCTGGGCACTCGCAGACGGCGCAAGGCACGCCAACGCGATCACGACGGCGAGCAAAGGCAGTCGGCGGCTCATTCGGTGCACATCTCATACAAGCGCCCGTGGCCGCCCTCAAACCCGGCCGATCGTGAACTCGGAAAGCTCCGGACAGAGATACAGCGAACAGCTACGAGGTCAGACCGCCGAAACCTCTTGCTCGTCGGCGACCCGAAACGAGGACCCGCAGCCGCAGGCGGCCACGACGTTCGGGTTCTCGACCTTGAAGCCGGCGCCCTGGAGGCCGTCGGCGAAGTCGATTACCGAGCCCCTGACATATGGAAGGCTCGGTCGATCCACCAGCAGGCGGATTCCCTTGTCCTCGAATACGCTGTCGTCATCTCGCTGCTCGTCGAAGGCGAGCGCGTACTGAAACCCCGAGCAACCCCCGCCGCGAACGCCTACGCGCAGCCCGGCGGTGTCGGCGACAGCCGCTTGCGCGGCGAGGAACTCGCGGACCTTCTCGGCACCCTTATCGGTCAATGTAATCATCGTTCCAGGAGTATAGCCATGTCCGCTCGCTACCCTAAGAAGGAGTGTCTGCCACCCCCCAGGAATTGAAGGAGCGAATCGAAGCCGGGATCCCCGGCGCGCGCGCAGCTGTAACCGGCGACGGCCACCACTTCAACGCAGTGGTCTCGGCGTCGGTATTCCGTGGACTGAACCGCCTCTCCCAGCACCGGCTCGTCTATGACGTATTCGGAACCGAGGTGGGCGACCGCATCCACGCTCTTTCAATTCAGACCCAGGCAAGTGAGGAAACATGAATGAGAGTCAGAACGCCTCGATCGAGGCAGATCAGAGTGAGAACCCGATGCGCGACGCGATCCAGACCGCGATCGCCCAGAACCCGGTGATGCTGTTCATGAAGGGCACGCCCGAGGCCCCGGCCTGCGGCTTCTCAGCCCGTACGGTGGCGATCTTGCAGTCGCTGGACCAGGCGTTCGGGGCAGTCGACGTCCTGCCCGACCCGCGCATCCGCCAGGAGCTGGCCGCGCTTTCGAAGTGGCCGACGATCCCCCAGCTCTTCATCGGCGGTGAGCTCGTCGGCGGCTGCGACATCGTGACCGAGATGTACCAGTCGGGCGAGCTGCACCAGGCGCTCGGGCTGGACGCGGGCACGGCTTCGCCCGAAGGTGCACCTGAGGCCCGGCCCGCGCAAGCCGCGCCCCTGTCGATCGAGAACCGGGTCTGAACCGGGGACCGGCGCGGAGCTGAGTGAACCGGGGGCCGGCGCGAGCCCACGGAGGCCAGCAGCGGCTCTGAACGCAGTGCAGCGTCGGGTGGGTGCTGTCGTCGCGCTGCGGTTGCAGTCCGGCTGCCTGTATGCGCTGGATCAGACGGCGCTGCACGGGCATGAGCGGGAGCTCGAGCTGCGCTGCGCGCAGGACGTGGCTGACGCGATTCGCCGGCTGGCGATTCGGGGGGCGCCGCTGATCGGCGTCGCCGCCGGTTACGGAGTTGCGCTCGAGGTTACGGAGTTGCGCTCGAGCTCGCGCGCGAGGCCGATGCCGTCCACGAGGCGCTGGACCGCGCCTCTGAGCTTTTGCTCAGAAGGTGTTTCGAAATGGTCATTCGCGCTTGCTCTTTGTTCGCCCAGGGCCTGGGGCCGGGTGGCGGCGCGAGCCGGTTGAGCATGAGCCCGACAATCGCCCACTTGACGATCGCTTCGTGGGTCTCGGGCAGTCGTTCGTAGTCGCGCGCCAGGCGCCGCCAACGCAGCAGCCAGGAGAAGGTGCGCTTGACCACCCAGCGGCGGGGGAGGACCGCGAAGCCGACCTGCCCGACGGGCTTTTTGACGATCTCAACCACGATCTGCCAAGCGCTCTTGGCGACCGCGAGCAGCTGGCCGCTGTAGCCGCCGTCGGCGAAGATGTGGATGACTGAGTCGACCGCCGCGTGCAGACGCTCGAGGATCCCGCGGGCGCCGTCGCGGTCCTGGACAGAGGCGGCGCTGACCATCACGACCAGCAGCAGCCCGATCGTGTCCACCACGATGTGCCGCTTGCGGCCGTTGATCTTCTTGCCCGCGTCATACCCGCGCGTCTCGGCCGAGACGGTGTCGGCACCCTCGACCGACTGGGAGTCCACGATCCTCGCCGAGGGCTCGGGGTTGGGGCCCTCGTGCTGGGTGCGCACCTGCTCGCGCAGCGCGTCGTGGACGCGGTCAAGCGCGCCGTCGGTTCCTCCACACGCAGATCCCCGGGGCCGAACAGGATCGCCGCTCTCACGGCAGCACCACTACCCCGGAGCCCGACGGCGAGGTGGTGGTCCAGGTCGACGCCGCCACCACGTGTGGTACGGACGTCAAGATGTGGCGTTACGGGCACCAAGCACTGGCGCCATATCCGTGCAAGTTCGGCCACGAGACCGCGGGCGTGCGGGTGGACACCGGTGAGCGGGTTCTCGTCTCAGACTCGTTGGCTTGCGGGAAGTGCGTCCCGTGCCTGGCATCCCGGCGCAGATCTGCCGCGCTCCGAGATGGGTGCTAGGTGGCTTTGCGCAGCGGATCGCTGCCCCCTGCGCAAGCTCTTCACGGGATCCCCGCCACGGTGCCCGCCCCCGCGGCGGCGATGGCCGAACCATTCGCGGCTGCGATCCACGCGATTTCCCGCGGCAGCGGCGCTGAGGACGTGGGCGTGCTCGGCGGCGGGCCGATGGGTCTGATGCTGGCCTCGCTGCTGCTCACGCAGGGACGATCGGTGACGCTGGCCGACTCCCATCGCGAGCGCCGGGCGCAGGCTCGCGAGCTCGGCGCCCACGGAGTCGAGCGCCTCGCTCAACACCAACTCGTATTTGAGGCGGTGGGTCGCCCGGAAGCCTGGCGCGCGGCGCTCGGCGCGGCCGCGCCCGGGGCAGTGGTGGTGCTGGTCGGCGGCTGCCCGCTAGGCACCCAGGTCGAGCTTGCGCCCGCGCCGATCCACTACGACGAGCTCGAGCTGCGGGGCGCCTTTCACCACTCGCGGGCCGAGGTCGACCGTGCGCTCGCGGTTCTCGCGGCGGGCGAGGTCGATTGGCAGGCGCTGGCGGGAGAGACGATCTCGCTTGCGCAGTTGCCGGACGCGCTGGCAATGCCCAACGGCGGTCGGGCTCGCAAGTGGGTGGTCGATCCACGGATGTGAGCGGCTGGCGGGCTCTCTCGGGCATCCGATGCGGTCCGGATTTGGTCTGACCTTCAGCCACCTCCGAACGGCATCGCCTGTCTGGTCTCACCGCCGGCTCGCGACTGCGGGCAGATTTCGTAGGCAGGGCTGGCGCGCTAGGGCGCCAGCCCTTACGCCACGAGCTTGCGAAGCATCTCGCGCAGCTTCGGCGTCTCCTTCAGCGCGGTGCGAAGCCCTTCGAAGGAGTCCTCGCCGTCGATCATCATCGGGCTACGCTGAAAACGGCCGTTGTGGTTGTAGTAGCAGAAGCGGATGCCGTAGGAGCCCGGATGGCCCTCGTACTCGAGCAGTTGGACGGCGGGCTCGGTGTGCTCGCCGGCGTACGCCGCCTCTTCGATGATCTGGCCACCGCCCCAATGAAAGTTGAATGGGCGTGGAACATCGCGTCCTTTCGCCATCGGTTCTCCTTCACTCAGGTGTAGTTTCGCCGTGAGAGACTATCCACCGCACGGCGCACGGCGCATGCGCAAAGTTACGCGTGTTGCCTACCAGTCATGCAGTGTTGTTGCCTCCTAGCGTAAACAAGATCGTGCTCAAACGGATAGGTCGCTCGCATCCGAGGACACGCGGTCGCCGCGTCGCCCGAGGTTGTCGAAGACCTCGAGCGGACCTACCGCCGCGTTACGCTGAGAAGGCCTCGCCCGCTGCTAGGGTGCCACAGTCGTGGCCGTAGCGATCGTCTCGGACACCTGTCATTACCTCGCCCGGGACCTGGTGCTAGAGCACGACATCCACGAGGTCAGCCTCTACGTCCACTGGCGGGACCACACCGAGCGCGAGAGCGAGATCGAGGACTACGACGGGTACTACGAGCGGCTGCGGACCGCCACGGAGCTGCCGAGAACCTCCCAGCCCTCGATCGGCGACTTCCTGGAGGTCTATGAACCGCTCCTCGACGGCGGCCAGGACATCGTCTCGATCCATCTATCCGGAGCGATGTCGGGCACGGTTCGCGCCGCCGAGCAGGCGCGCGAGCAGCTCGGCGAGCGGGCGGAGCGAGTCCACGTGATCGACTCGGGCACCGCGTGTGGCGGCGAGGGCTTCGTGATGCTCGCGGCGGCCGGCGCAGCGCGCGACGGCGCCGGGGCAGCGGCTGTAGCGCAGCACGCGTTGAGGGCGCGGGCGCAGCTCAAGATGTGGTTCGCGGTCGACACGCTCGAGTACTTGCGGCGTGGCGGGCGCGTCGGCGGCGCTCAGGCGTGGCTTGGATCGGCACTGAAGATCAAGCCAATCCTGACCGTCGAGTCGGAGATCACGCCGATCGAGCGGGTGCGAACCTCCCGGCGCGCGTTCGAGCGCTTGATCGACCTGCTGAGCACGCGCAAGGAAGACGGTGCGGACGCCTGGATGGTTCAACACATCCAGGCTCCACGCGAGGCGCAGGAGCTCGCCGCTCGCGGCACCGCGATCTTCGGCTGCGAGCCGCGGGGCGTCTCCGAGGTCGGTCCCGTGATCGGAACCCATGTCGGACCGGGACTGCTGGGCACCGGCGGCCTCCCGAGCTCGTTCTTGTAGCCCGCGCTGGTCTTCAGCCGGCGCGGGCCGCGCGGCGCCGGCGGCGGCGCCCGCGCCCAAACGTAAGCCCTCCCAGCGCCGCAAGGCCACCGCCCAGCACGAAGCCCGTCACGCCTGCGCCAATCGTGAGCTGCTGCTCGTTGGCGCGAAGCTGGGAGCGCCAGTCGCTGAGCTGCACGACCTCGGATCGGAGCTTCTCCAGCGAGGTTCCGAGCTCTGACCGGTTACGCTCGATCGAGGCCCGGATCTCTTCCGGGGTACGGCTCGGCACTGCTAGGTGTCGCCTTCTGGCTTGGCGGTCACCGTGGCGCGGATCTTCTTCGCTTCGTCAATTGCCATGACGGGCTTGGGAGCGCCGACTCTGAGCTTGCGCCACGCGAACAGGAACGACCCGATCGCACCCGCGAGCAAGACGGCGAAGACGATCAGGAATCCAACCCAGATGCTGCCGCCAGAGCTGGTGATGATGGCGTCAAGTCCCCACGCGAGCGTGATCAGCCCGATCACCACGGCAAACACGCCAAACACGGCTCCCGCGGCGACGGCCGCCGCGCCCCTCGCGATGCTCGATATCTTCTGCGTCGTCTCCGCCTTGGCGAGCTCGATCTCCTCGCGGACGAGCACCCGCATCCGCTCGGAGACTTCGGTGACTGTGCGCGCGAGGTGCTCGGACGGGCCGTTTTCAGCGGGCAAGGCGTCTCAGGACCTTCGCGAGCAGGAACGCACCGGCGAACGCCGCGCCCACCGCGACCTCCGGGCGCTCGGCAGCAAGCCCCTTGCCCTTCTGGACGAGGGCCGGAACGTTCTGGATCAAGCCCCGAACCTGCTCGAGCAAGGCAGGAATCTTCTCGGCAAGGGCAGCCACCTTGTCGACCGGCGTCTGGTTCTGCATGCTCACTCCGGTGGCTCTTCGCCGAAGACGCGCTTCCAGATCAGGCCGGCCACGCGCGAGGCGCCAAGCGTCGCGAGAGCACCTGTCCCGGCGAGCAATCCCGACCACAGCAGTCGCTTGACCAAGGGGCTTTTCGTCATCGGCGCTAGATTCAATCAGACTGGGGCGCGCCGCGCTCACTCGAGCACGAGCGCGGCCAGCACTCGACCCCGAGCGCTGCGCTCACTCGGGCACGAGCACCGCCAGCTAGCGCTCCAGACCGCGGCAGATCGTCTCGACGATCAACGTCTTCGCGTGCTCGAGCTCATCTTGGCTGACCTCGGTGCTGTCGAAGATCCACCCCGTCAGGACCTGCTCGATCGAGCCGTAGAACGCGAGTGCAGCGAACTCTGGCGTGATCTCCGCTCGGAACGTCCCGCCTTGCTGGGCGCGCGCCACGATCGCCGCGATCTGAGCGTATGCGTCGCGGATCTTGGCCAAGTGGGTGCGAGCGAAGGTATTCGCCGCCCGCGTGACCTCGACGATGATCACCTTCATCAGCTCGGGGTCGTGACCGTAGGAGTCGATGATGAAGGCCGCGATCGCATAGAGCTTCTCGCGCGGCGAGCCCTGTGCGGCGTCGGCCTGTGCGATCGCGGCCAGCATGACATCCCAACGATCGAGGAACAGGGTGTCGAGTATCTGCTCCTTGGAGGAGAAGTAGTGATACACGAGGCCGTATGCGACTCCGGCCTCGTCAGCGATGTCTGAAACACGGCACGTGTGAAAGCCCTGTCGGGCGAATACCCGCACCGCGGCATCCAGGATCGCGCGGCGCTTGTCGATCGCGGCACCGGGAGAAGCCATCGCACGCTCCACGCTTGATCAGACTTGATTGACCGGTCAGTCAATCCCTGCACATCGTAGCTCCTTGCCCCGGTGGCGTTCAGACACCAATGAAGTCGCTCCATTTTCGGCCCGCAGGCGCAAGGGTCCATAATCTCAGGACATCGAGTCGAGGTGACCCAAAGCACTAACCATGGACTGCGCGCGAGGACAGCTCCTGATCGCCGGCCCGGCGCTGATTGACTCGACCTTCTGGCGCACGGTCGTGCTGGTGGTCGAGCATGGAGACGAGGGCGCGTTCGGAGTAGTTCTGAACCGGCCCTCCGAGACGCTCGCCGGCGAGGCCGTGCCTGAGGTCGAGGAGTTGGTCGATACCGGCGATCGGCTCTTCATCGGCGGGCCGGTGCAGCCATCCGCGGCGATCGTGCTCGCTGAGTTCGAGGACGCCAGCGACGCCGCGCTGCTCGCGTTCGGCGATGTCGGCGTGTTAGGGGCGAGCCCATACTCGCAAGATGGGCTCGCCGGCGTGCGCCGCGGCAGGGCGTTCGTCGGCCACGCGGGATGGGCCCCCGGGCAACTGGACGCTGAGTGCCAGCGCAGTGATTGGATCCTGGAGGCCGCGTCCAGCGATGACGCGTTCACCGCCAATCCCCATGACTTGTGGGCGGCGGTGCTGACGCGAAAGGGAGGCAGCTACGCGCTGCTGGCGCGCATGCCCCCCGATCCGTCCGTCAATTGAGCTTCAGCGCACGATCGGCGAGCTCCGGCCAACAATGCGATGACCTACGGCTCCGCTACCTCAGCCTCAACCCTCGGCTCCAGCCCAGCCTCAATCCCCGGCTCTAGCGCCCGCCTGAGCTGCCGCGCCGCGCGTCGCGACCCCTTGTGCCCGAGCCGCGAAAGTCCGGCATGCAACTCGTTGAGCCTCCCGAAGATGAAGTCCGCCGCCTGCTGCTGGCACTCACGCGAGGGATGCTCTACGACCTCGAAGGAAAATGGCTTGCCGTACTGCACCGTCACCTTCGGGAAACGCAGGCGCTTCCAGTTGCGCACCAGGTGGGAATCGAGGATCGCCACCGGGACGACCGGAACGCCCGACTGCAGCGCCAGCCGCCCAATCCCCGCCTTGGCCTCCTGGGCCAGCTTCCCGCTGCGCGAGCGCCCCCCCTCGCAATACATCACGACGGCCCCCCCACGCCCTAGGATCTGAAGGGCACTGCCGAACGCCTCCTCGTCGTGGTGCCCGCGACGCACCGGGAAGACGCCGCCATGGCTGTAGACCCAGCTAATGAAGGTGGAGCCAAATAGCTGGGACTTGCCCATGAACTGCACCCGGCGGCGAATGAACGCGCCCGTGAAGAAGTGATCCATGAAGGAGGCGTGGTTGGGCGCCAAAATCACGGGGCCGTTGGGGACGTTCTCGCCGCCCAGCCCGCGCGCGCGGAACGTGAGCAGCGCGTGCAGCATCGAGATCACCCTCACCACCTCGTAGACGGGCTCCGGCTCGCGGCTGCGCACGCGCTCGTGGAAGCGGTCGAAGTACTCCTTCGGTCGCGGGTCCCTGTAAACCTGCGGCTTGAGCTCGACGTCGGCCACGGCACCCCTACCCGGTGAGCAACATCATCGTTGCATCTATTGAAGCAGCAGGCGCGAGAGCGCCTCCCGCGTCGCTTCGCTGCGCTGCGCCTCTGCCACCAGCGCTTGCCCGAGCACGAGCAGCCATGCCTCGGTGTCCAAGCGCTCGTTCTTCAAGACGATCCCCGCGGACAGGCGCGAGCACCGAGTCTCGATCGCGCCATCCTGCGCCTTCAGCTCCAGGCGCAGATCGCCGGCGTCGACGGCGATCCGTCTGACCGCCTTGGGCCCGCGCAAGCCGCTTCGCCGGCGCTCCACCTCGACCCGCCCAGGGATCGTCTCCTGCAGCTTGACCGCCAGGCTCTCCACGAACGCCTTCAGGTCACCAGAGTCCGCGCGCAACGATGCGGCGAGCAGATCCAGGTCGGGCGCGGGGTTCTCTAGAGCCACGGTGACTGAGGCTACGCCTCGACCTGGGAGCGTGTGGCTACGCCTGCAGCCGGGCGGGTGAAGACACGCACTGTGCCCGCGAGCATGGGCCTACGCTTGCACCCAGGAGCGCGCCCGCGCCAGCGCGCGCTCCCAGTCCTGACAGCACTTCGCCCGCTCCTGCGCACCCATCGCCGGCTCGTAGCGACAACGCTCGCGCCGGCTACGGCGCACGTACTCGATCGTCCAGAGGCCGGTCCCGACGCCGGCCAGGTACGCCGCCCCCAGTGCCGTCGTCTCGGCGACTTCCGCCACCACCACCGGCACTCCGAGGATGTCGGCTTGGAACTGCATCAGCCAGGCGTTGACGCTCGCGCCTCCGTCGGCACGCAGCTCGGTCATCGGCGTGCCGCTTGCTGCCTCCAGCGCCTGCGCCGCGTCGGCGGTCTGATAGGCGATCGCCTCCAGCGTGGCGCGCGCCAGGTGCGCCCTCGTTGTGCCGCGGGTCAGGCCGAGAATCGTCCCGCGCGCGTACGGGTCCCAATGGGGCGATCCCAACCCGGTCAGGGCCGGCACGAAGTAGACGCCGTCGTTGCCGTCCAGCGATGCGGCGAGTTGCTCGGTGTCGGCCGCGGTGTCGATGATCCCGAGCCCGTCGCGCAGCCACTGCACGGCGGCGCCGGTGACGAAGACCGCCGCCTCCAGCGCATAGGCAAGGCGCTCCCCGATCCCCCAGGCGACGGTCCCGAGCAGCCCCGGAGCGGGTTCGGGCGGCGTGTAGCCCGCGTTCTGAAGCACGAACGAGCCAGTCCCGTATGTGCTCTTGCCCAAGCCGGGGTCCACGCACGCCTGCCCGAAGAGGGCCGCCTGCTGGTCACCCGCCACGCCCGCCACGGGCACCGTGTGACCGTGGAGCGCGGCAGCGCGCGTGATGCCGATCGTCCCGCAGCTCGTGCGCACCGCCGGCAGCGCCCGCTCGGGCACCCCGAACAGCTCCAGTAGCTCCGGGTCCCACCCTCCGCGCGCGATGTCGAACAGCATCGTGCGCGACGCGTTGGAGGGATCCGTCGCGAGCTCGCCGGTGAGCTTGTAGATCAGCCACGCGTCGATCGTGCCGAATACCGCGCGCCCCGATCGCGCCCGCTCGTGCAGGCCCTCGACGTTCTCCAGCAGCCACTCGATCTTGGTGGCAGAGAAATAGGGATCGAGCATCAACCCGGTGCGCTCGCGCACGAGCGGCTCGTACCCCTCGCCGCGCAGCTCCTCGCAGCGCGCGGCCGTGCGACGGTCCTGCCAGACGATCGCTTGATGGAGGGTCTCGCCGGTTTGCGGGTCCCACACGCACACGGTCTCACGCTGGTTTGTGATCCCGACCGCGTCCAGCTCCCCCGGCCCCAGGCCTGCGTCGCGCAGCGCCTCACCGGCGACCCTGCGGGTCAGCTCCCAGATCTCGGTCGCGTCGTGCTCGACCCAGCCGGGCC
>JALYUQ010000123.1 GCA_030853685.1 Actinomycetota bacterium
TCGCCACGTCATCTAACGTCACACCGATGACGAGCTTCGACGCCGAGGTCGTCGTCCGCCGCACCCGCTACGTCAGCGACGGGACCGGATGGGCGGTCCTCGACGCCGTCGCCGACGATGGGTCGCCGGTCGTGCTGGTGGGGCCGCTGGTCCACCTCGAGGAGCGCGACCGCGCCCATGTCGCCGGGACGTGGGTCGATGACAGCCGCTACGGCCGCCAGGTCAAGGTCTCGCAGGCGCGGCCGCTGCCGCCCTCGGATGCGCAGACGCTGATCGCGTACCTGCGCCGCGTCAAGCACGTCGGCGCCAAGCGGGCGGTGGCGCTGATCGAGCGCCACGGCGCCGGCAGCGTGCTCGACGCGATCGACCGTGACCCGGAAGCCGCGTTCGCGGCCGCCGGACTGAAACGCCACCGTGCAAAAGAGGCTGCGGCTTCGTGGGCGGCGCTGCGCGTCCTGCGCCAACTCCACCTGCTGCTCGCCCCGCACGGCTTGGGCTACCTCGTGAGCCGCGTCCACGACGAGTACGGCCCCACCGCGCGCCGCGTGGTGAGCGAGCGTCCCTACGAGCTCACGAGCGTATTCGGGGTCGGCTTCCTGATCGCCGACCGGATCGCGCGCGCCACCGGCACCCCGCGCGCAACCGACCCGGCGCCCAGCACCTCCGCAACCGACGCCACCGGCCCGCAGGCCGGTGGCACCAAAGCTCACGATGCCGGCAGCGGGAGCCGCACATGGGTCCTGGATGGTGCCGACCGCGTCCGCGCCGGCGTGCTGCACCTGCTGGCGGAAGCCGAGCGCAGCGGGAGCACGTGCATGCCCCTCGGCAAGCTCCTCCCGGATCTACGCGCCTTGCTCACCGTGACCGTGGCGGAGGCAGTCATCGACGATCTCGTCCGGGCGCGCGATCTCGTCCGCGAAGGCGAGTGGATCTACCGTGCGCAGACCGCCGAGCTGGAGGCCGAGCTCGCGCATCGCGTCGCCGATCTCGCCACCGGTCCACCCGGGGGGCGCCTGCGTAAGCCCGCCAGCGCCGGGGCCGCGGCCGGCGGCCCCGAGTTGACCGTCGAGCAGCGCCGGGGCGTTCGCAACGCGTTCGCCCATCGCCTGTCGCTGATCACCGGCGGCCCGGGCACGGGCAAGACCGCATCGATCAGGACGATCGGGGTGCTCGCCGTGAGCCAGGGCGCTCGCGTGCTACTCGCGGCACCGACCGGACGCGCGGCGGTCCGGATGAGCGAAGCGAGCGGGATGCGGGCAAAGACCGTGCATTCCGCGCTGGACTGGATTCCCGGCGAGGAACCGGCCCGCGACGAGCAGCACCCGCTCGCTTGCGATCTGCTGATCGTCGACGAGAGCTCGATGGCGAACCTCGAGTTGCTCGTCACGCTGTTACGCGCGGTCGGCGCCAAGACGCACGTCGTCCTGGTCGGCGACGCCGACCAGCTCGCCCCCGTCGGCGCCGGCAAGCCGTTCGCCGATCTGGTCGGCACGGATGCGCTGCCGACGACCCGTCTCACGCACATCTTCCGCCAGGCGGCCGACAGCATGATCGTCCAAGGTGCGCACGCGATCCGCCGCGGAGCGGTCCCGGACTTCGCGGCGTCGGCGCAGATGCGCCGGGACCTGTTCCTGATCGAGCGCCCGGACCCCGTCGCGGCGCGTGAGGAGATCGTTTCGCTGGTAAGCGAACGACTCCCCGCTCACTACGCCGTCGATCCTGTGCGCGACATCCAGGTGTTCGCGCCCGTCTACCGCGGGGAGCTCGGGATCGACGCTCTCAACGACGCGCTGCGCCGAGTCCTCAACCCTGACGGACAGCGCGTCCGCGGCGGCCGGCTGAGGATCGGCGACAAGCTGATGATGACCGGGCGCAACCTCCATGACCTGGGCCTGATGAACGGGACCGTGCTGCGGCTGCTGGACGAGGTCTCGGGCTCGGAGGCGGGCTCGGGGAAGAGGCTTGACGACGCCGCCCTGATCCTGGGCTCCGATGAGACGGTCTTCCGTCTCCCGCCCGAGCAGTCAGACCGTCTCAGGCTGGCGTACGCGTGCTCCGTGCACCGCGGTCAGGGGATCGAGCTGCCGGTGGCGGTGATCGTCGCCCACCCCGCCGGGGGCGCCTTCTTCCTGCGCCGCGAGATGCTCTACACGGCGGTGACGCGCGCGAAGCTCGCGACGGTGATCGTCGGCACCCGTGAGGTGATCGCCCGCGCGGCCGCCACCCCCGACACCGGCCGGCGCCACAGCCGGCTGGGCGAGCGGTTGGTCGGACGGTGGTAGATGTGTGGCCTCAGCTGAGACGCCGGTTACCAACGCGTGATGCACCGGGTTTGAGGGAAACTCGTGCTCGGCGATCCGCGCGCCCTAAGGACCCCGTACTGCACCCACAGCCCGATTGATCCCCTTCACCGCCAGCTCTACGCCCCTCAGCCGGTGGGTCAGGGGGTGCTGCGGGAGGAGATTGTCCCCTGGAACGTCGGCGCTGCGGAAGTGGAACGTCTCCCGGAAGGGGGATGCTGCGGGAGGGGAATGTCCCCCGGATGCACGCACTTCATGCTCTTGACATCTGAGGGGATCCCGGTGGCCGCTGCATGCTGTCCACTGGCGTTCCACTCGATTGTCTTCGGAAGCGACCCGTTGATGGCGAACCTCGTGATGTAGAAGTTGAGGCCGGAAGGAAGGACATTCCTAGCCCCGTTCGCTAGACGCACGGCGACATTGTCCGCCCCATCGGGCAGGAGCCATTCCATCTCGATCTGGCCCTTAGGCAGAGAAGGCGAGCACAGGTCAAGCGCCAATGCCGCTCCTCCGGATACGATGGCCGGGGGAGCGCAGAACGCTTCGTTGGTGTTGATCACGCAGGCGCGGCCGGTGGCAGGGACCAAATATGCGGCCTGGCCGTCGGATGCTCTAACTCGCCGGGCCTGAGCTACGTTTGGCCCGAATTGCGGGAACTGTCCCTGCAGAGCTCTCTGGAACCCAGTAGGCATAACATCGGAGCTTGTCGGCGCTCGACGGAGAGCCGAGAATTGCGAGGCCACTACCGGATTCACGGGTGGCGCTGATAGGTGCGGGTCGCAGCGTATGGTCAGGGGCTGACGTTCCTGCGGAAGCATCCATCGCCACAGCCGTTCCGGCGACCGCGGCAAATCCGCCCGTCGCGAGTAGCGCGATACCAAGGCGTCCGCGCCTGCCGTGGCTGAATCTGACGTTCAGATGCATATGCCCTGACTCTCTACATAGGCGTGACCCGTGATGGGCTGCACCAGATGCTGGTTATTCCCGGCATGCGCCGATAGCTCATAACCTTTGTCGCTTTGTCGTACCAATACCAAAGGTCTCCGATGCAGTTATCAGAAGATGCAAATCCGGGGCCGCAACGACGGCTTACCGTGCCGGCCAGTTGTAGGTGTGCTCGCAGACGCTACCGTAGCTCCCGCCTGGAACATATGCGTGGTTGACGTTGAAGTAGCCGTCGTAGTAGCCGTCGTAGTAGCCGCCAAACCTCGCGCAGTCGCCAATCGAGATGTAGGCTCCGCTCGCGCGTGGTGGGTATGCCGGATGAGCGCCACGAGGCGCCTGAGCGCGCGCCCGTGCGCCACAGACGCGGCGTACCACCAGGCACCAGCCGGCGGGCTTCTCGCATCGCACGAGCTCGTAGGCGGGGTCGGTAGGGCAGGCGCGATCGAGCGCGCGCCGCGCCCTGTCCGAACGCGCGTACTGGCCGACGCCAAGCGATTGCAACGCCGGCTCGCCGAGCCCGATCGCGGCCTCTTCGCAGCCGTCGAGCGTCCGGCTGGGCCACAGCCTCCACGCTTTTTGGACCTCAGGATCTCCACCGCGGACGCGGCCCAGTGCGCCCGTCTGTACTCGCGCTGGCTCAGCAGCCAACCCCCGTCAACGACCACCACGACGTCAGTGCGCGAGGAGCTGGCTGGCATATTGCTCGGACCGATGATATTCGCGATGACGATCCACCAGACAGCACAGAGCTTCGACGCGGCAGCGTGCGACTACGAGCGCGCCCGGCCCGACTACCCTCACGAGGCGGGGCGGTGGCTGAGCGAGCGGCTGAGCCTGCGGCCGGGGCGCACGGTGCTGGATCTGGCGGCTGGGACCGGCAAGCTGACCCGGCTGCTGGCGCCGACAGGAGCGCGCGTCGTGGCGGTCGAGCCCGTGGCTGGAATGCGGACTCAGCTCGCGAAGGCCCTTGCCGGGCTGGAGCTGCTCGAGGGCACCGCCGAGTCGATCCCGCTCCCATGCGCTTCGGTCGACGCCGTGACCGTCGCCCAGGCATTCCACTGGTTCGACGGCGAGCGGGCTCTGAGCGAGATCCACCGGGTGAGCAGGGCGAGCGGGCGGCTCGCGGTGCTCTACAACCGCCGCCTACTCGAAGACCCCCTGCAGGCGGCGCTCGAAGAGATCCTGGCGCCCCATCGCGGCGCCACACCGGCGCAGCGCACCAACCGCTGGCGGCAGGCGTTTTCCCGCACGAGCCTGTGGGCGCTCGTCGAGGAGGCCACGTTGCCGCACGTGCAGCATCTCGAGCGCGAGGGTGTCGTGGCGCGCGTGGCGTCGACGAGCTTCGTCGCCGCGCTGCCCGTGGAGCGGCGGGCCTTGGTGCTCCGAGAGGTCCGCGCCCTCGTCGCGGCACGTCCGGAGCCGATCGAGTTGCCGTATGTCTGTGAGCTGTTCCTCTGGGAACGAGTGCCGTAGCCACCCGCAAAGGCTCGCCCACTGAACTGTCGCGTTTCGCGCCCCTTGGGTTCTCAGCTCGTTGCGCGGGGCTACGGCCGGGCAGGACGTGGGCGGCCCACACCGTCGTCAGCAGCGCGCATCCAGCAAAGGCTAGAGCCAAGCTTCGCGCCAGGCGCCCCCGACGAGGATCGCGATCGGGGCGGCGAAGGCCACGCCATAGCCGGTGCCGCAGTTGATCTCCGACAGCGTCCGGCCGCGCATCGCCTCCGGCAGGCGCGCAACGGCGTCAGAAAACGGCGGGTACACCGCCCCGGCGCTGGCGCCGCCGACCACCACCCCCACGGCCAGCATCCCGGAGCTGTGTGACAGCTCCGCGATGAGCATCCCGAGTGTGGCCAACAAGCCGCCGGCGGCGACGGTCGCGCGAGGACCAAGCGCCCGGGCTCGCGCCCCTGAGACCGCAGCGGCGAGAGCAGATAGGCGGCGGTAGGAGCCCGCCCCGATCGCACCCAGGGTCGCGCCATCCAGCCCGTAGTCGCGCTGCATGTCGGGCAGCAGCAGACCGTACCCATAGCGGGCCATGCCAAAGGCGGTCCCGACCACGCCGATGCCCGTGACCGCCAGCCGCAACGGCCCAGGCCCCGGGAGCTCATCCGCTCGACACCGTGTCGTTCAGCGGGCAGTGCCGCGCGTCTCCCTGGGCACGCTCGGATTCGATTCGTCCAGAGCGGCCCGAGGGACCTGGCCCGATGACGGTCCGGCATCCGGCTTCGACACGGTGCCAACGCCAGGATCGATCAAGAAGGACTCCGGTGGCATCTGATCGACCTCCCGAGGCAAACTCGCCCGTCGGCGGATCCCCTTGCGACGATCGCCGGACGGCGGCTCGGAGCTCTCGCCGTGTCGCCGTAGGAGGTTGGGCTTGCGGACTGGGGCGATGCACACACGAGGCGCCTATGCCGACTCGAGCAGCAGGTGGGCGGCGTCAAGCGCCGCGCCCCAGGAGTGGGTGACCCCGGAGCCGCCGTGCCCGTAGCTGTGCACGCAGCGGGCGGTGCCGATGGGTTCTGCCTCCAGTCGGGGGGTTGGGCGAGTCGGGCGAAGCCCGACCTGGTGGCCAAGGATCTGTGCGTCGTGGAGGCGGGGCTCGACTTCGGCGCAGCGGCTGACGATCCGCTCGGCGAGGTCGAGGTCAGGCTCGATGGGGGTGTCGCCGGGGCGGGAGGAGCCGCCGAGGATGACGTGGTCGGGGTAAGGCCAGTAGGCCGTCCACTCCTCAGCGAACGGGGCATCGATGAAGAACTCCTCGATGCCCGGGTTGTTCGTTACGACCTGCTGGCCCCGGGCCGGCGTGACCGAGTGCTCGCCGGTCAGCTCTCGGGCGCCCAGGCCCGAGCAATTGACGATCAACGACGTCTCATCGGCGAGCTCGTGCAGCGAGACAACACGTGCTCACGCGAGGCGGCCACCCGCGGCGGTCAGCCGGCCAGCGAGGTAGTTCAAATAGGGCACAATGTCCACCAGCGGCAGCGTCGCCCACGACCCCCCGGCAAAGCCGGCGGGCAGCTCCTCGGCTGTGCAAGGCACCATGTCGCCGGGCGGAGCGGGCAGCGGCTGACGAGCGGTGAGTCGACCGCGGCGCATCATCACCCCAGCACCGCGGCTTGGAGATTGGTTGGACGTGGCTGACCCCGTCGGCATGGGGAACGGGCGCCAACGCCGAAGCCAAGCTGCTGCAGCTGCGCTATGCCTTTGAGGAGTTGGGCTGCCAGCGCGTCGAGTTCTACACCGACGAGCGCAACGCGCGGTCACGCGGCGCGTTGGCCGCGCTGCCGGCACCCGACGAAGTCGTCTCGCTCATAAGGACCTGGATTGCCAAGACGGGCTCATGAGCCGACCGTCGGCACTTCCGGCGCCGCCGCGCACCGAGACAGAGCAAGCGAAAACCTCGGAGCATCGCAGTGCCCCCCCATTCACGAAATTGAGCACGCTCCAGCGATCGCAATGCTCGGACTACGGGCGGCGGATCCGTCACAACGGTTGCCGAGAACCAGGATGGCTCAGGAGCCGTAGCGGGCCTGCGCGGTCTGCTTGGACACGCCGAGCATCGCAGCGATCGCCGCCCAGGAGTAGCCACCGGCCCGGGCAGCGCTCACGGCCTCGACCAAGTCGGCGTCCGCGGTCACAGAGCGGCGGAAGGCATCGGCGACCCGGCGCAGTGGCTCAGCGTCGCGCCACGACGGTTGCTCTTCTTGGTTGGCGAGCCGCTCGGCGATCTCTGCGGCGATCCGCTCTTTCTCAACGATGGTTCGAGCCATGGTCACTCCTTGGGCGGTTGGAATCGGCCGGTGCGGGCAGGCATCGCATGGATGATCAGCGGGCCATCGTCGGTCGCGAGCACCCCAACCTCGATCAGGCTGACGGCCCGGTCGGGACCGAGGAACAAGGTGACATCGTCGTCATCGGGATCGGCGGCGACGGCGATGAGGTTGCGCAAAGCATGACGGATATTTTCATCGGCGATGCCATGGCGGTGCGCGCTGGCTGCGATTGGCGCCTCCCACAGCTGCACGGTGTCAGTATACCCTGACGGCAGCCAGAGGTGCCCGCTGTCCGCCATCTTGGCGGCTTGGCTGGTTAACCCGCCCCGTAAGCCTAACCTTGGGTTCTAGCGGCGAGACTTCGGCCGGCACGGACAGGCTGGCGACGGCGGCGGCGCTCGTCACCGATTGGGGATCGGCGACTTGACCGGTTCCTTGGCTGCAACAGTCCCCAGCCTTCAGGCTGTTTTCGGAATCGGAGTCACCCCCAGCTCAGTGAGCTTTCGGTCGAACGCCGAGAAGCTGTCCGTGTCGATGTAGAAGTCCTCGTGGTCTGTGACCTTGCCCCACTTCGTGCGCATCACGAGCACCGTCCGGTTCTCGTAGAGCCGTGTCCCGTCCGGGCCGTCGGCGTGGTCGTCGAAGCGGACCATCATCGTCAGCGCCCACGGCGGGCCGCTGATCGCGATCTGTTTGATCTCGCCCTGTACCTTCGCGGCGGTGAAGTTCTGCAGGAAGCGGTCGATTGCTGCTGTGCCGACCCAATCGCCGGCCCACCGGTGCTCGCCGTCGTTGAAGTGGAGGACCGCATCGTCGGCGTAGGCCTCGAGCAATGTGGAATGGTCGCCGGCGTTGAGCTTCTTGACGTCGCGCCCGAACTTGACCAGGAGCAGTTGCGGAAGCAGCGCGCGGCCGGCGATGGCAACGGTCGCGCCGCTAAGGAGGCTCTTGAGGTGCATGCGAGGTCCTCTCGGTAGATCGCTCTAATGAGCCGAAGCGTACACTCCGCGGCGTGAAAGCGACTACCACCCCCACCCGCGAGCGGATCCTCTACGCTTCGGCGGAGCTTTTTCGGCGCCAGGGCTACCCCGGCACCGGGGTCAAGCAGGTCGTCGCCGAAGCACAGGCGCCCTTCGGCTCGCTCTATCACCACTTTCCCGGCGGCAAGCAGCAGCTCGCGGAAGAGGTCATTCGCGCTGGCGGCGCGTTCTTCCAGGCGCTGGTGACCGGGGTCTACGACGAGGAGTCGACGGCGGAGGCGTCTGTGCGGGCGGTGTTCGAGGGCGCAGCCCAGACGCTCGCGTGGACGGACTTCCAGGACGCGTGCCCGATCGCCACAGTCGCTCTCGAGGTCGCCAGCACCAACGACGATTTGCGCCGCGCGACGGCCGAGGTCTTCGAGCAGTGGACCGTCGCGCTGACCGACCGCCTCGGCGATCGCGATTACGCGATGGCCGTGCTCTCTGCGCTCGAGGGCGCCTTCGTCCTGTGCCGCGCGCGCCGCAGCGTTGAGCCGATGTTAGCCGCGGGGAAAATGGCCGCCGCACACGTCGCCGGGGCGTAGCGGGTCTAGCCGCATCCGGGTCCTGGTCTCCCATTTTCATCAGCCCGGGACCACTCGCACCGCGGGCAGCTCCCTGCGCGGGGCGGATGGCTCGGCCCAGCGTCCGCCAAACCATCCAGCCGATCAACGATCGGCGTTGCGGGAATGTCCCGCCTGTGACGCTCGCGGCCGGCGAGCAGA
>JALYUQ010000132.1 GCA_030853685.1 Actinomycetota bacterium
AGACCGGCGTGCCGTTGACGTTGGCGCTGCCGGGCGACGTCGGATGGGCGGTGATCGACTACATCCGCCACGGCCGGCCCGAGGCGGCCTGCCGGCAGGTGTTCGTCAAACACCGCTATCCGTTCACGGCGTTCGGCTCGTCGACCTCGGTGGGCTGCCGGCTGAGCTACTACGCGCGGCGCGCCGGGATCGTGTTCGGGGCCGAACGCTCACACGGCCTGCACTCGCTACGCGGAGCGCTGGCGGTCGCGATGCTTCAAAGCGACACGCCGCCGCCGGTCGTCACCGCGGTCCTGGGTCACGCCGCGGGCACCACGACCGCCGCGCATTACCTCAGGCTCGACACCGAGCATCTGCGTCGCTGCGCGCTCGACATCGAAGATGTCCTTCACGCGGGGGGAGGGACGCGGCCATGAATGCGCTGACGCTGCCCGAATTGATCGACACGCTGCTCGCGGCCCGCCGCGCCGGCGGATTCCGGTACGACCACCAAGCACGGATGCTGGCGCAGTTCGCCGAGCACTGCAGCCGAGACGGGTACGCGGACGGGTCGATCATCCAAGAAGCTGTCGAAGGATTCCTCTACGGCCGCCACCTCAAAGCGTCCACGATCCGCCGTGAGGAGATCATCCTGCGCGACCTGGCGCAGCACGCCCGCCAGTTCGGCTGGCCGGCGTGGGCGCCGCCGACGCTGACCCGCGTGAAGACCGGCCACCGGCCACCGCCATACGTGTTCAGCGACGACGAGATTTGCCGCCTGTTCCACGCGATCGACACCCAGTCGCTGTCAGAGATGTCGAACAGGGCGCTCATCGACCCGGTGCTGTTCCGGGTCCTCTACGCCACCGGGATGCGCATCTCAGAAGCGCTGAACCTGAAAGTGCGCGACTTCGATCCGGCGCGCGTCACGATCGAGGTGCGCGACAGCAAGAACCGTGAGAACCGCGTCGTGCCCATCACCACGCGCCTCACCGCCACCCTGCAGGACTACATCGCGGCCGCGCACCCCGACCCGGAGCCCGCCCACCATCTGTTCCACACCGGCGACTCCGCCAAACCGGCCCGACAAATCCACGATCTACAACCGGTTGCGCCGCTACCTCGCCGACGCGGACATTCCCCATTTCGCCCCGGGCGGCCCGCACATCCATTCGCTGCGTCACGGCTTCGCCGTGCAGAACCTGCGCCGCTGGGCGAGGGGCGGCAGCGACCTGGTGGTGATGCTGCCCTACCTGTCCGCGTACATGGGCCACGCCGACCTGCGAGGAACCCAGTACTACCTGCAGTTGACTGCGGACGCGTACCCAGAGGTCGCCGCGATGGCCCAAGCCAGATTCGGGTACGTCATCCCGGACCCCGCCGCGCGAGAAGGAGCCGAACAGTGAGTCGCGTCACCCCAGCCGGCGGGGATCTGGCCGGCAGGTGGCTGTCGAAGTTCCTCACCGACCACCTCGCCGGCGAGCGGGACCTGTCCCCCCAGACCATCGCGTCCTATCGAGACGCGATCAAACTGCTGCTCACCTGGTTCCGTGACGTTCAGGCAACCCCACCCGAAAAGCTGCGCCTCGCAGACCTCGACCGGGCTCGAGTACTCGCGTTCCTGGACTGGCTGCAAACCGAGCGCCGCAACTCGCCGGCGACCCGCAACCAGCGCCTCGCCGTCATCAAGTCGCTCGCCCGGTACACCGCGATCGAGCGGCCGGAGTTCCTGGACCAAGCCATCCAGATCCTCGCGATCAAGCAGAAGAAGACCGCGGCCACCGACATGGGCCACCTCACCGGCGACGAGGTCAAAGCCCTCCTGACCGAACCCGACCCGACCACCCGGCGCGGGCTGCGCGACACCGTCCTGCTCTGCACGCTCTACGACACAGCCGCCCGCGTCCAAGAGATCTGCGACCTGAACACCGCAGACGTCCGCACCGCCCGCCCGATGCTGGTCACGCTGCACGGGAAAGGCTCCAAAACCAGGCGCGTCCCGCTGATGGACCCCACAGCCCGACTGCTCGAGGACTACCTCGACCGTCGCGCTCCCCACCGAGGCGTCGGCACAGACGCCGACCCGCTGTTCAACGGACCCGAACACACCCGACTGACCCGCTGGGGCGTCACCAAAATCCTCGCCAGACACGTCCAATCCCTACGCCGCCACGACCCAGACTACGCACCCGGCCTGAACATCACCCCGCACGTGATCAGAAGGACCCGAGCGATGCACCTGCTCCAAGCCAAAGTCAACCTGATCTACATCCGCGACCTGCTCGGCCACGCCGACATCTCAACGACCGAGATCTACGCCCGCGCCGACGCGGACGCCAAACGCAAAGCCATCGAGAGCGCCTACCCGTCGCTCACCCCCGAGCCCCTACCCAACTGGACGGTCGACCAAGACCTCCTCGACTGGCTCGACCACGTCAGCGAGTAACACCCCGGATTATGTGGCCGCAACCAGGCCCAACACCCCCC
>JALYUQ010000142.1 GCA_030853685.1 Actinomycetota bacterium
TCGGATTCGTCGGCTTGATCGTCGCGGTTCCGATCCTCGGCACGGTCAAGGTCCTGGTCGAGGAGCTCTGGCTCAGGTCGATCGAAAGCGGCACGGATCCCGTCGCGGGCGAGGCGGGCACGGACGAAAGCGACACGGACCCGGGCGAGAGCGACAAGGCTCCCCTCGATGGCGACGGAATGCCGCTCGAGGACGACAAGAGGCCGCTCCACGGCGACACGACCCCGGTGGCAAGTGAATAGACTCAGCCGCCTGGACTGCTGGTCCTGAAGTGAAGAGCCTCAGCCGGTCGAGTGCTGGTCGGTGTCGCCGAACGATGAATCGTCATCGGCGGGTGCGCCGGGCAGCTTGTCGGCGGCGGTACTCTTCGATCCGCCTTCGGCGCCAGGCTCATCCGGTCGATCCTCGGGCTCGGGCTTCTCAGCGGAGTCGCGTTGGTCTTCTCGCATGGCCGTGGTCAGTGTACCGTTTCTCGGCTCCATGAGCGACGACTCCTCGATCGCGAGCCTTGCCGAGATCTGTCATGGCACGCTTGAGCGCAACTGGCGCGAGGGCGCGCGCCAGGGCGTGCGCTATGCGTACACGGCGCCGAGCCGCGGCCGCTACCCGTGGCAGTGGTACTGGGACTCCTGCTTCGCCGCGATCGCATGGCGGCGCTTTGACCGCGGTCGCTCCGCCACCGAGCTCCAGACCCTGCTCGCCGCCGCGCGGCCCGACGGGTTCATCGGTCACACGATCTTCTGGGGCGAGCCGGTAGACCGGGCACGGTCGCTCTTCTACAACATCCAGTCGCGCAGCGACTTCATGACCGCGACGATCCAGCCGCCACTGCTCGCGTGGGCCTGGCGGATCGCTGTCGGCGATCCCGCACAGGTGCCCCAGCTCGTGCGCCACCACGACTGGATCGAGCGTGAGCGCGGCCTCGATGGGGATGGCCTGCTGTGGATCGTCCAGCCCGACGAGTCCGGCCTCGATGCCTCGCCGGAGTTCGACTCGGCGTTCGGATGGCGATCCCACGGCCTGCCCACGTTCCCGCTGCTGGTCGCGCGCAATCGCCGCTTGGGCTTCGACGTGCGCCGGATCGAGAAGGCCGGAGGGCCGGTCGTCTGTGATCTCGTGACCAGTGTCTTGCACGGCCTTTCGCGCCTGGCGCTAGGGCGCCCGTCGATCACTCCGGCGATCGTCGAACGCCTTTACGACGAGCGGCTCGGGCTCTTTCACAATCTGGTGCGCCGATCGTCGCGGCACACCGGAGGGGTGGCGATGCCGTGGCGGCGCGGCGGTCCTGATCGTCCCGTGACCTGGTCCGCGCTCTCGCCGCTCGCGCTTCCAGACCTGCCCGAGGAGATCGGGCGCAGGATGATCGAGCAGCACCTGCTCGACCGGGAGAGCTTCTGGCTGCCCTTCCCCCCACCCTCGGTCTCGGCGCGTGACCCGGCTTTCTCGCTTCAAGATCGCTTCCTCCTTCTGCGCCGTTACTGGCGCGGCCCGACCTGGATCAACGCCGCCTGGCTGCTTTGGCTGGGGCTCGTCCGGCTCGGGTATGACGCGCAGGCGGCCGAGCTCGGGCGTCGGCTTACGAGCGCGGTGTCGCTCTCGGGCCTGCGCGAGTACTACGACCCGTTCACCGGGGCCGGGATGGGCGCCACGCACTTCTCCTGGTCGACGCTCGTGATGGAGCTCGCCGATCCTGATCCGGCGGCGGCTCTCAGTCACCTCGGACCGATCGCGTCTGATCCGGCCCCAGAGACCGGGTAAGGGTGCGCGTCAGGCCTAGGCGCGGGAGCGCGCGTGCTCGGCTCTCGGACACACCGCCGTGGCCCCGCTCCAGCTCTTGCCCTGCGACGACACGCGGACCAACATTTAGCCCCCGCGCCGGACGACTCACGCATCTAAAGGATCATTCTCAGCGGGAGAACGATCCTGACTATGCGTTTGGGGGACAAGCGGCAAGACGGGTGGGGCGGGAAGCGGCGCTGGTGGAGCGGCTATCTGCGTGATCTGAAGCGCGCGCCGTTGGCCATGACGCCAGCAGCCCTAGCCAGCGGTCGACTAGCGAGAATTAGTAGACGCTACCTTGCGGCTCCTGACACGGACCCGAGCACTGGGCCATTGGGCGAGGCCCGATCTGGCGCTCAGGTCGTCAGCGGCCGATCGGGATGATCGCGACCTGGTTGGCGATGTGTTCGGCGAGG
>JALYUQ010000158.1 GCA_030853685.1 Actinomycetota bacterium
CTCGCCCTTCTGCCGTGCCTGCACACCCATCAGGTGGCCTGGCCGTTCACACCACTCACGCTTGGCGACCTCGAGGACTTCATCGACCGGTGGGCCGGCTGGCTGGCCGCTGGGTCCGACGGTCGCCTGCAACGAGTGTCGGGTGACGGTGGAAAAGCGCAGGGGAGCTGGCGGCGCGGGTAGCGCTGGAGGGAGGTGCGCCGTCCAAGAGTGAGCAGGCACGCCGACCTCGTGATCACCTCGATGTAGCTGTTCTCAAACCATGCCGATGCGCGCACCAAAGTCCGAGCCGCCCGCGGAAAGCGCCGTTCACCGAGTGATGGCGCGGTTCAACGATCTTGGCTGGGCACCAACGGAGAACAAGGCGCACGACCTCGGAACCGACATCTTCCTCCAGGTCCGGGAGAGGCGATTCGATCTGGGAACCATGGTGGGAGCTCAAGTTAAAGGCGGCCCTTCGTACTTCGGTCGCCCTAAGGGCGACAAGTCGGCACCTGAGGGCTGGTGGTACCCGGAGAGCACGAAGGGCCACTTCGATTACTGGACGGGTCATGCGCTTCCGCATCTCCTGATCCTCCACGATGGCACGACCGGCGTCTCGTACTGGGTTCACGTGACGGCCGACGCGGTCGTCAGCACTGGCAAAGGCGCAAAGGTGCTCGTTCCGGCTGCCAATACGCTCGACGAGACCCAACTGAACCGGCTCATGGCTGTCGCAGCGACCGGGCGCCCAGACGTACCGCTTGAGGGCACGCTCTGGCGCGGCGGCGCGCCGACCGCCTCTGCGGATCAGCTGCGCTTCGCGATGATCGGGCCCCGTCTCATCGCCACGAGGCAGCAGGACTGGTTTGGCGATGCTGCCAGCCCCGAGCAGGTGATCGCCTTGATGGCTCGAGCCGGGTTCAACATCGTCGACGGCTTGAGACCCTTTGACGGCGGTGGGTTCATACCGGATCGTCCCGGCCGCATTCCGTCTGCCGACGAGGCCCGCCAGTCCCCCGACTGGCGGTAGCGGTTCGTGGCTGCGTTTGAGGCGCGGGTCCTTCGC
The DNA here is from genome assembly GCA_030853685.1 of Actinomycetota bacterium. Classification (GTDB taxonomy): domain Bacteria; phylum Actinomycetota; class Thermoleophilia; order Solirubrobacterales; family Solirubrobacteraceae; genus Palsa-465. The sequence goes on from JALYUQ010000158.1 coordinate 1,049, forward strand.
GAGGACCGAAATCTGCTGCGGGATGCAGTCGCGAGCGCGGACGAGGCAGATAGGAAGGTCGCGGCGACCGTCGCGCTGGCCGCGGCATTGATCGAGGTTGGAGCCTACGACGATGCGCTCGCCGCGCTGGCTGACGTCATAGACGCGGACGTCGCAGCTCCGATCGATGCGGCGTGGCTGCATATTCAGCGAGCCCGCGCCTATCTCGAACTCGGTCAGCTTCCGGCCGCCCGCGCCGACGCGGACCTTGCGCTTGGGGCTAGGAACATCGCGCCGCACGATGTCACGGCGTCCGCGATCGCCGGTGCTGCTCAGGCGCTGATCTACAGCACCGCGTCGTGGGAGCAACAAGACTTCGGCTCTGTCATCGAGGCGACCGACACCGTCGGTGTCTTGGTGGCGCATGCAGACAGCGCTCGGCGGACTGGAATCGCTCACCGAGAGGACCTTCCGGGCGTGGGCCGACGATCACAGCACGCGCGTCAGCAACACTGATGACGCCAACAACCTGCTGTACGTCGCGGCACTTGCCGCCGGCCACGCCGGCGACCACGGGGCGTGGCGTCACTTCTTCGCCCTCCTCGCGCAAGACACGCTGCTCCGCCTCAACCCTGACTCGCCTCCCGACGGCGTGGCCATAGGCCTCACCATGCTGCGCCAGGCAGGCGCCCGAGATCCACTGAAGCAGGCATCCAGTCGGGTGGTGAACGACGGCCCGTGTCGAGCGATCGCGATCGCGGCGGACGGACTGGACTTCAAGAAGTCCACTTCCACGACGATCTTCGCCGATCTGGCAATGGTCACGCAGGCTGGCGACCTGTTCTCTCCGGACGCCGCGAATCGTTGCCTCGAATGGCTCACCGCCGGGATCGACGACACCACGTCGCTCCTCAGGCTGACGTTCACACGCGGCATCGACCCGGAAGCGGAGCTCTTGGAGGCGATCGGCGGGCTTACCCACACGTTGCCTGACGCAATAGCCCAGTTCGTCGTAGACCGGCTGCCGCAGACGGATCTAGATCTAGACGGACGTCCGCTGCAAATCGAGCGGTGGCGATATCTCCTGCGCCAGATCCCGGGCGAGGCATGGACGCCGGATCGAGTGGACCGGCTCGTGGCCGGGGGCCTTCCTGACGCTGAACACCCGCTCCGCTTTGAGGTTCTCGACATCGCCCGCGCGCACCTATCGGCCGCACAGCAGGCGATTGAAGATGAGCTTCGAAAGGGCTCGCTGCAGGCGCTGGTCGCCGCGAACTATGTGCACGACCTTGATGGATCGCTATTGACAACGGTCCGCGCCCGTCTACGGGAGACGATCGAGAAGACCCGGTCCGAAGCTGCGCGCGGGAGAACCTCGTTTGGAGACCTCGATCCGGGCTACGTCCTCGGGGTCATCGTCATCACCTATCCCTCAGACGAAGACGTAGCCGCGCTCGTTGGTCTCCTCACGGACACTGCGGTGCCCGGATCGAACAAACAGTCGCTTCTTGAGCTGATGGCCGCACGCGCCGAAACGTTTCGAGCGCTGATTGGCGACCGGCTCCTCGATGTTGTGGCAACAGCCGCCGAGCCAAGCGGAGAACCCGCCGGATCGTTCTTCGCGCGGGACCCCACCGGAGAAGCTGCTTTCATCACCGAAGTCCTGCGGGCGACCGAACCCGATTTCGGGATGGCCTTCAGCAGGCTTCTGAATGGGGATCCCACACAGCGCAAATGGGGTGCCCGCCTCGCCGCCAACGCTCCGGACGACTCATACGTCACTGCCATCGTGATACTTGCTCAAGATCGTGACCCCTTCGTGCGCCAAGAAGCTGCGGCTGGCCTCGCTCGGCTGGCAATCGCAGGCCGAGGAGGCCAGATCGTTCGAAGCGCGCTCCGCGACGCAGCTGCAGATCCCGGTCGTGCGGCACCGCTCGCCGTCGCGGCGGAGCTAGGAGTCGCAGAACAGCTGCCGGATGATCTGCACCTTTTGCGAATGTCGCTGGTCGATCACCCCTCCGCGGTGGTACGCATGCACGCGACGAAAGGCCAGAGGTAACGGCGACGCGCTCAGGCTGAGCCGCCCGGTTGGCCGAACACTGCACATAGACAACCGACGAGCGGCTTCTGCGATCGGCCGTACCGGAACCCATGATCGCTTTGCCTGACGGGCCTTCTCACAGGGCACGCTTGTCCGGACGCTCGGTGACCATTGATGCGTGGCGATCGACGCAAATGACGGCCGGCGGCACCGGGCGATTGCTCTCGACGCGTAACTGTCGTTGACCGCGACGATCGCAATGGCGACAGGGGAGTATCTATCTATCTAAGGTTGCGCACGCCATGGCCGGTTGGTGGATGGCGGCGTTATGAGGGAGCGCACGGGCAGGGTTGGTCGTCGTCCGCCGGGGCGTGGATTGACGATCAGGCTGCGGTAGGTGACGGGATCGGTGCTGACGGCTTGCTCGAGTAGACGGTGGAAGAGCAGGCCACGGCGCCGGGACCCGCGCCGGTTGAAGCGGAACGTGAACTCTTGCAGGTAGGCGTCGAGATGCTCGGGGCTTACCGAGCCTTGGTGGGTGCCCAGCAGCCAGCGCTTGAGCAGGCTCGCGACGCGGTGCACGCCCGGCATCACGACGTGCGCCGGATCGTTCTGCTGGCTCATGACCGTCCGCTTGTGCTCATAGCCATGATCGGCAACGGTCACGTAGGCTCGCCATCCATCGGTGTGGACGGTCTGCCCCGTCTGCACTGCGCCGCTGACAAACGGGATCAAGCTGTCCTTCGAGACATCGGGGACGCGTTTCATCCGAACGCGCCCAAAGCCCTTGGGCTGCTTGATCTCGATCGCGATCGCCACGATCGATTTCGTTTCGGTCTCGCGGCCGGTCACGCCCTCCTCAGCGCCGCCAACGTATGTCTCGTCGACCTCGACAAGGCCGCTCAGCCGCTCACGGTCAGGGCGCACCATCGCCGTGCGGTAACGGTGCAGCATCGCCCATGCCGTCTGGTAGGAGCCCAGCCCCAGCGCACGCTGCAGGCCCAGCGCCGAGACGCCATGCTTCTGGCTGGTCATCTGCCACGCCGCCGCAAACCACACCGTCAGCGGCGTTCGCGCATGATCAAAGATCGTCCCCGCCGTCACCGATGTCTGCCGGCCGCACTGCGAGCACTCGCGACGACCACTGGCCAACAGCCACCCCCGACCGCAGCCACACGCCGGGCATCGCCAGCCCTCGCGCCACCGCAACCAGTCCAGATAGTCCCGGCATGCCCCATCGTCCGGAAACCACGCCAGCAGCTCGCCGTGGGAGGCTGGGTAATCCTTGCCGACGCGGGGCGTCACCGCACCATTCTACCTGAGATAGATAGATACCCCCCT
>JALYUQ010000162.1 GCA_030853685.1 Actinomycetota bacterium
CGCTGCGGCCATCCGGATGGCACCGCTTCGCAATCATTGTCCAGAGGGCCAATGCCCCAAGGCGGGTCATCGCGGAGGATTGCGCCATGCCGACGAGCGTGATCGTCTCCTACGACGGAACCACCCACGACGACGACGCGCTGGCGCTCGGCCAGATGCTCGGCGCCGGCTCGACATCGTTATCGCTCGCATACGTCCGTCACTCGCGCGAGTACGACCCCCGGCGCGAGGAGATCGCCCAGCACGACGCCGCGCGACGCTTGGACCAGGGCGCCGCGTGGCTCGGCGATCCCGAGCTTCCTCGGCACGTTGTCGTGGATCCCTCGACAGGGGCAGGCCTGGCCAAGCTCGGCGCCACCGAGCAGGCGGCGCTGATCGTGTTTGGCTCGGACTACCGCACCTCGCCCGGCCGCGTGGAGCCCGGGAGCACCGCACAGCAGCTGCTTCAGGGGGGATCTGTGGCGGTGGCGGTGGCAACGGCGGGGCTACGAACCTCCGGCCACGGCTCGATCCGGACGATCTCAGTCTCTCCCTCCGAGGACGACGGCGCCCCACTCCAGACAGCCGCGGCGCTCGCGGAGGCGATCGGAGCGTCGATCTCCTCCGCTGATGACCCTGGCGCGGACCTGATCGTGGTGGGGTCCGCGCCGGGCGGCGCCCCGGGCCGGATCACGCTGAGCGGCGCCACCCGGGGGAAGCTAGATTCCGCGCGCAGCTCGGTGCTGGTGCTCGCGCGCGAGACGCCGATCCTGTTCTGAGCCGGCGCCCCGCAGGGCGCCGGGGGAGCTCACGCCGATCCTCTCGAGCCCCAGGCGCTGCAATCCCTGAGCGCCGGGCCGGTCGCCCCGCAGGGCGCCGACCCCGAGTGCCGTCGCGGACCCTTGCTCATCGCCGAGCCAGAGACTTGCTCATCGCCCAGCTCTGATCCGAGCGTGGTCGGCGACGCTTTGCGCCAGCCAGCCGCGGCGCTCGAGCTCGTCGACGAGACGGACGTAGGGCTCGCGGAAGCGCTCGGCGCGGTCCTCGCGCGGCTCGATCACCTCGCGAACGCGCACCATCTCCTCAGCAGTCTTGGCCAGGCCACGGCCCCCGGAGGCAGACGCGGCGAGCAGCGCCATCCCCAGCGCGGGCTCCCCCTGCTCGGTCAGCCGGACTTCACGGCGCAGCACGTCGGCGCGAAGCTGTGTCCAGTAAGTACTTCGCGTCGCCCCGCCGGTCAGCCTCAGCTCGCCGCCGGTGGGTGCGCCGAGGTGGTCGAGGTAGTCGAAGCACAGCCGCTCGAGATAGGCCACGCCTTGCAGCAGAGCCGCGAAGTGGTCGGCCTCGCCGGACGGCTCGCCAAGCATGAAGCCCTCGGCGCCGGGCGCGCTGAAAGGAAAGCGCTCACCACGGGAAGCAAGTGGGTAGGCGAGGACGCTCGCGGGCTCGTGCGCCGCCGCGCGACGGTCAAGCGCCGCCAGATCGCGATCCGGGAAGCGTTCGGAGAGCGCCCCGGCACCGGCGCTGCACGCCCCACCTGGCAGCCAGCGCCCGTCGGGCGAGCGGTGCGAGTAGACGGCGCCCCCCGGGTCGCGCACGGGCTCGGCGCTCACGCCCTTGAGCACGAGCGTCGTGCCCAGGACCGAGCTCCAGCTCCCCACGCTCAGCGCACCGGACGCAAGCTGCGCCGCGCAGCCGTCGGTCATGCCGGCGATCACGGCCGTGCCGCGCGGAATGCGCGTCGCCACGGCGCCACGGCGGCCCACCGTCCCGAGCTCGGTACCTGAGCGCACGACGCTCGGCAGCATCCCGACGGGGACCCCCAGCGCGGCCATCACGTCGTGCGGCCAGCTGTCGTGGACCAGGTCATAACCGGTCTTCAGCGCATGGCTCGAGTCGGCGGGCACCTCGCAGCCGACGAGCCGCCTGGTCACGAAATCGGCCTGGTGCGCGAGCCGGACGCCTCGCGCGGTGTCACCGTGCTCGCGCAGGAGCCACAGCAGCTTTGCAAGCCCCCACGTGGGCTGGATCCGATACCCGAGTGACTCCCACACCGAGGCTCCCGCCTCGTTGGCCCTCGCCGTCTCGCCCGGCGCCCGCGCGTCGTCGTACATGAGCCCGGGCGAAAGCGGATCGCCGGCGGCGTCAACGAGCACGATCGTGCCCGAGGTTGCGCAGATCGCCAGCGCGCCGATCGACGTCCGTCCCGGCCGCAGGCCGGCCACAGCCTCGCGGCAGACCGCCGTGAACGCATCCCACCACTGTTCGGGGTCCTGCTCGTGGCGCACGCCATCCCGGCGGCCCCGCAGTGCGTGCGAGGCGCGGGCCAGAACGACGCCGCTTCCGGTCACAGCCAGAGCTCGCACGCTCTGCGTGCCGAGGTCCACGCCCAGCCAGCAGGTGCAGTCGCTCATCAGCGGGTGAGAGACTACGCGCAGCGTGCACCCACTACCGTCATCCGCCGCTGCGAGCAGCGTGCAGCAATCGCCGTCCCCCGGGCCCCAAGATGGTTTGGAGGCGATCGTGTTCGATGTCGACGGCACCCTGGTCGACAGCGAGCGAGACGGGCACCGCGTCGCCTTCAACCGAGCCTTCGAGGAGACCGGCCTGTCCGACCGCTGGGACGTGGAGCGCTACGGCGAGCTGCTTCAGATCGCCGGAGGCGAGCTTCGCATCAACGCTCACCTCGAGCGCCAGGGGATGCCCGAAGGCGAGCGCAAGGAGCTCGCGAGCAGGCTGCACGCCCGCAAGACGGCGATCTTCACCGAGATGGCCAAGCAGGGCGAGATCAAAGCGCGACCGGGTGCCGGCGAGCTGCTTTGCGAGCTGCAAGATGACGGCGTGCGGCTTGCGGTCGCGACGACCGGCAGCGGCGCCTGGGTCCATCCGCTGCTCGAGCGGCTGTTCGGCATAGGACGCTTCGAGGTGATCGTGACCGCCGACGAGGCGCCGGTCAGAAAGCCCGACCCCAGCGCTCACCGGCTGGCGCTTGCGCAACTCCGCCTCGCGGCTTCCGGCGCCGCGGCGGTCGAGGACTCGCGCAACGGGCTGCGAGCCGCCAAGGCCGCGGGCTTGGCCTGTGTGGTGGTCGTCAACGACTACACCCGCCAGGAGGACTTCAGCGATGCCGACCTCGTGCTGGACGGCTACGGGAGCCCACGCGCCTGCGCGAGGGTGCTCAGCGATCCGCACGCACTGGATCCCCCCGGGAGCCTCGCCCCCGCCACCCTACGGCGGATGCTGGCAGAAGCGGCGGCGCGGCATGCGGACGTTGTGCAGGGCGATCGGCCTCCAGCGCCCTGACGCGCGATACTGGTGCGGTGCCCGACCGCAACGTCCTCGGAGGAGAGCTCGAGTCCTGTGGCATCGAGCCCCTCACCGGCTTCTACCGTGACGGGCACTGTCGCACCGGCTCCGAGGATCGCGGGAGCCACACGATCTGCGCGGTGGTCACCGAAGCGTTCCTCGAGCACCAGCGCCGCATCGGCAACGACCTGATCATGCCGATGCCGGAGTACCAGTTCCCGGGGCTGGTACCCGGTGACCGCTGGTGCGTGACCGCTCTGAACTGGCTGCAAGCGCACGAGGATGGCGCGGCGGCCTACGTGGTTCTGGCATCGACCCACGAACGCGCACTGCAGTTCGTGCCGCTGGCCGCGCTCCGCGAGCACGCTGTCGATGTTCCGCCCGATCCGGGGTTGCTCGCAGACTGACATGGCCGCGATGAAGTGGTGGGGCTGGGGGCTGGTGGGCGCCGAGTTCACGCACGGGGACAAACCCGATCTGGGACCGTTCTTCAAGCAGGCGCTCGGCCTCGACATCGAGGCCGCGACCGCGGCGCCGATCCGCGTGGAGGACCTGCAGATCCCCGAGCCGAGGTTGCCCGACGGTCTGCGCGCCGCGCTGGAGCAAGCGGTCACCGCTGCGTTCCTCTCCGTCGACCCGCTCGACCGCGTCGTGCACGCGCGGGGTAAGTCGCTGCGCGATCTCATCCGCCAGCGCCGAGGCGAGTTGCCCCGCCTCCCAGACGCCGTCGTGCGCCCCCGCAGCGAGGACGAGGTGACCGCGCTCCTGCGGGCCGCCGTGAGCGCTGATGCCGTCGTCATCCCCTTCGGCGGCGGCTCGTCGATCTCCGGCTCGCTCGAGGCGCACGTCACCGAGACGCGCCCGGTCATCTCGGTGGACCTCGTGCGCCTTGACAAGGTGCTCGCGATCGACGCCAACTCGCGCCTGGCGCGCGTGCAGGCCGGTGTCTTCGGCCCGCACCTGGAGCTCCAGCTAGGTGCGCAGGGCTACACGCTTGGGCACTTCCCCGACTCGTTCGTGCATTCCACGCTGGGCGGTTGGATCGCCACGCGCTCCTCGGGCATGCAGTCCGACCGCTACGGCGACATCGCGGACATGACGAAGGGCCTGCGGGTCGTGACCCCGTCGGGAACGCTCGTCACGCGCCCGGTCCCCACGACCTCGACCGGCCCGAGCGTGCGCGACATGGTGCTCGGCAGCGAGGGGCGCCTGGGGCTCATCACGGAGGCGACGGTCCACGTGCACCAGATCTCGGAGCGCCGCACGATCCTCGGCTACCTCTTCCCGGACTTCGCCGCCGGTCTGGCCGCAATGCGCGACATCGCGGCGAGCGAGTGCTCGGTTTCGGTCACGCGGGTCTCCGATGCGCACGAGACCCGGTTTTCTTTCGCCATGCGCAAGTGCCCCACGCTCGTGGACAAGCTTCGGTCCAGGGCGCTGCGAAGCTTCGTGCAGCGCCGTCTCGGTTATGACCTGCGCCAGATGTGTCTCTCGTTCATCGGCTACGAGGGCAGCGAAGGCCACGTCACCGCGCAACGCAGGGCCGTCGGCAAGGTCGTGGGGCGCCACGGTGGGCTTTGCGTCGGCTCGGGCCCAGGCACGCTGTATGACCAGAAGAAGTTCGACACCCCCCATATCCGTGACTTTCTCCTTGACCGCGGGGCCGCCGCCGACGTGTCTGAGACCGCGATGCCGTGGAGCCGACTCATGCCTGTCTACGACGCGGTCACCGCCGCCGCGCACGGGGCCTTTGCCGAGCTCGGGGTCCAGGGCTACCTCATGTGCCATCTATCGCACAGCTATCACGCCGGCGCCTGCCTCTACTTCACCTTTGGCTTCCAGCCGGCGCCCAGCAGCGACATGATCGTCTCCTACGACGTGGTGAAGTCAGCGATCCAGCAGGCCTTCGTCGACAACGGCGCGACGCTGTCCCATCACCACGCCGTGGGGACAGAGCACGCGCAGTGGCTGGAGCAGGACATCTCCGCGCCCGGAGTCACGATGCTCGAGGCGCTCTTCGAAGGGACCGACCCGGGCAAGCACCTGAACCCCGGGAAGATCGTCTGACGGGTGATGACGTTGCCGCCACCAGCCCTTCAGAGGATCGTCCTAACGTCCTGGCCCACTTCGCGCGCTAGACCCGGTCCGTCGCTAGCGCTCGAGTTGTCGGACTTGGCACCTCGAGCGCGAAACTGCTAGGCCTCGAGGTGCTCAGCCTGCAGCCAAGCGAGCGTCGCCTCTAGGCCGGATGCATAGTCGATGCGCGGCTCCCACCCGAGCACCTCGCGCGCCTTGCGATTGCTGAAATCCTGGTTGTGGCCCAGCACGTGCACGGCTTGTCGGGAGAGCAGAGGCGGTGTGCTCAGACGCGTGGTCTTGCGCAAGAACCGGTAGCCGTGCTCGAGCGAGAAACCGATGCCGTTGGCCATCCAATACGGCAAGCTCCATCGGGCTTGCGGACAACCGAGCCCATTGGCCAGGCCATCGGTGAGCTCCTTCCACGTGATGTCGAGGCCGTCGCTGACATTGAACGCCTGGCCGGGCGCCGCTTCATGGCGCAGCGCGAGGACTGCGGCATCCATGAGGTTCTCGACGTAGCACAGACCGGCGACCGCGCGACCGCCGTCAACCAGGAGCATGTGACCGCCGCAGATCGCCCGCGCGATCCCGCCGATGACATCCGTCGAGCGGGGTCCGTAGACAGTAGCGGGGCGTAAAATGACCGTGTCCAGCCCGTGCGCCTCTTGCGCGCGGAGGACTTCAGCCTCGGCAGCGAGCTTCGTCTGCGCGTACCAGTTCCGAAACCGTGTGGCAGCGTAGGTTTCGTCGATCGCCGCGCCACCGGGATAGCCGTAGACGTCCGTGGTGCTGAAATGAATGAAGCGCTGCACGGATGCACCGACGGATGCTGCGAGCAGGTTCCGCGTCCCGTCGAGGTTGATGCGCTCGATCTCCTTCGCCGTGGCCCAATCCGATACCAGCGCGCCGCAGTGGAGCACGTATCGGCAGCCCTGCGTGGCGCGAGCGAGCGAACGCGCACTCCTGAGGTCGCCAACGGCGAGCTCGAGGTCGAGCTTGTCGAGCAGCGACGTATCGCTGCTCGCGCGTACCAGGCAGCGCACCTGATGGCCCTCCTGCAGCAAGCGTCGCGCCAGGTGCCCGCCGATGAACCCGGTCGCGCCCGTGACCAGGCAAACGTCCTCACGCGACGGATCGACGGGCTTGCCGCGAAATGGGCCGTTGCCGATCACCGGAACCTCGCGGGTGGCTCGGGGACGGAGCGTCGCAGTGGCTCGGTGACGGAGCGTTGCCGTGGCGATGCCGCGCACGACCGCCCAGTTCTTACTCGCAGCGCCGTGACAATCGGCGAGCACGGCGTCCAGCGCGGCGAGGAAGCTGCGCGCCTCGGATTCGGAGATTGTCAGCGGCGGCAGCAACTTGATCACGTCGTTCTTACCGGCCGCCATCGTGATCACGCCGTGGTCGCGGTGCAACGGGATCACGATCAACTGCGGAAAGAGGCCCTCGCTCGCCATGTGAATCAAGCGCCAGTTCAGCCGGGCGACCCGGGAGCTGGGCGCGCGCAACTCGATCCCGATCATCAGCCCGCTCCCGCGCACCTCCTTGACCATCTCGTAGCGCCGCCCGAGCTCGGCGAGCCCGTCGAGCAGCACGGTGCTCATGCGCGCGGCGTGCTCGACCAGGCGATCGCGCTCGATGATGCGTAGCGTGGCCAGACCTGCCGCCATGGACAGGCGATTGCGCCCGAACGTCGACTGATGCACGTAGGAGCGCTCGAGCGTTCCTACAGCCTTCTGGTAGATCTCCCGGCTCGTGACCATCGCAGCGACCGGCATGTAGCCTCCGCTGAGCGCCTTTCCGACGAGCACGAAGTCCGGTTGCAGTTCCCAGTGCTCGAGCGCGAACCACTTGCCCGTACGTCCGAGCCCGGTCTGAATCTCGTCGAGGACGAACAGGGTGCCGTAGCGCCGGCATAGCGCCTGTGCGCCTTGCAGATAGCCCGCGGGCGCCAGCGTCACCATGCGGCCTTGGATCGGCTCGACGATGAAGGCGGCCACGTCTTTCGCGCGCAGCTTTGCCTCCAAGCGCGAGAGATCGCCGAACGGGACTCGCTCGCACCCCGGCAGCAGTGGGCCGAAGCCTTGCTTGAAGAACTCGTCGCCGACGAGCGAAAGCGGCCCGAGCGTGACCCCATGAAAGCTGTGCTCGCAGGAGATCAACCGCGGCCGGCGCGTCGCCGCGCGCGCGAACTTCATCGCGCAGTCCACGGCCTCCGCGCCCGCGCTCGCGAAGAACACGGCGTCGAGCTCGCGCGGCAAGCGCTGCGATAGCGCTTGCGCGAGCATGCCGGCCAGCGCCGAATAGTGGATCTGCACACCATCCACGAGGTCCGCGTCGAGTGCAGCCCGCAGAGCATCGCGCACGTCTGGGTGGTTGTGACCCAAGCTGGCGAAGCCCTCACCGGTATGGAAGTCCAGGTAAGCGCGACCCGCGGCGTCATAGAGGTAAGACCCTCGTGCGGACCGGTACTCCTTGTCGAAGCCGAGGATCCGCAGCACCTCGACCAGCGATGAATCCAAATGACCCGCCGCCAATTCCAATGTTTCATCAGCGCGCGCCATGGCGTCCGCGACGACACCGAGCGAATCGACAGCACGCCCAGGCTGAGAGTCGGCGTTCATAACGATTGGCGGTGGACAGTACGCGAGTAGCCATCGGCTCGGGCTGCTGCCAAGCCCCCGAGTCGAGTCTCAGCGCGCGCCAGTGTCGCGGTCAGCCGTGACCGAGCGTCTGCCTTGTTGAGCGCCGCGCTACTCTCCCAAGCGCTCGTCGCGTTCACGATCGAGATCGACGACGCCTGGGAGTCCGGCTCGGCGTGCTGCCGCACTTTCCCATGCCGCGCCAGAGCGAGCATCCGATGGCTCCAGACGGCCTACCCGAGAGCGTCAACCCACGCCGCGACCGTCAGCACCTGCGCTTGGCGTGGGAACACTTTCTCGCACAGCACGCGATGAACTTCGGCGTCGGCGTCAAAGCAGCCGTCGGACAGCACGGTCAGCGAGAAGTCGAGGTCGGCCGCCTGGCGCAGCGTCGAGAGCACAACGCCGCTGGTCGCGATCCCGCTCAGTACGAGTGCCTCGATCCCGCCAGCCCGCGGTACCACGTCGAGGTCGCTGCCCGCAAACGCGCTCACCCGCCGCTTGGTGACGATGACATCGCCTGGGTGGGGGGGCGACCGCGGGATGCACCTCGCTCGAGGTGCCCTCGACGAACCCGCCGAGCTCGGTAATCCGCGAGAACGTCCCACTCCTGATCTCCGGATACCGTTGCGTGAAGTATCAGCGTTTGTCTCGCTGGTCACGCAGCCTCCGATTGCTCGGAGGCGGTGCCCGTCTTGCCCACCGGGGTGGTGCGGGCTACGCGGTCGACCCGTTGCCCGGCGCGGCCGGGTCTGACATGGGTTCTCGGTACGCCCGGGGTGACCGGGCGCGACTGCGCGTTTATCGTCTCCCCACCACTCGGGGCGACGTGCTGTGTGAGGGCTTTGAGATTGAGTGCGGCGTTCAGGTCTCGGTCGAGGACAAGGCCGCAGTGCTCGCAGCGGTACGTGCGCTCGGCGAGGGGCAGCTTGGCTTTCACTGCCTGACAGTTCGAGCAGGTCTTCGAGGACGGATAGAAGGTTGGGGCTCCGATCAGCGTTCCGTCGTGCCAGGCGGTCTTGTAGGCGAGCTGCCGGCGGATCTCGGCGAGC
>JALYUQ010000164.1 GCA_030853685.1 Actinomycetota bacterium
GCCTGGTCGAGCGCCTGCTGCAGCGTCAACCGCTGGATCTTGGGCACCAGGCTGACGGCCTTCTGCGCGGCGAGACTACCCTTGTGTGTCTGGCCGGCGGCGTAGGCCGATGCCGCAAGGCACTCGAAGCCCCTGGCCACGTTGGGATTGGCGACCGTCTGGATCTCCCATGCGCTCGCCTCCTGAGCGTAGTCGCCGAGCGCCCCATACGCTCCGGCGGCGAGAATCGCGACGTTGGGATCGGGATGCTTGGTCAGCGTGAGGTAACGTTGCCAGGCCTGCGTCTCGGCAGCGAGCTCTTTCTTGCCGACCGTGGTGAAGGCTCCGGTGCTGGCGTCGTAGTCATTGCCCTGCTTGGCGGCCGCGTCCCGCGCCTGGACCAGTGAAGCCCACGCCGCGGGATCGTTCGGTCTCAGCATCGTCGCCTTCAGCGCGTCCTTCTCCTGCTGGCCGACGACCTGCTTCTGGGAATTGCCCGAGCCGTTTCCCGTAAACGCATTGAGGATCCCGCCGCCGTTGCCGGTGCCGACGCCGACGAGCAGCAGCCCGGCGCCCATCACAACGGCGAGGCCGAGATAGACCACCTGTACGGTGCGGCGCCGGCCGCGGCTGCGAAGGTCGAAGAGCATCGAAGTCTGGGACGTGCTCGCCGCTCCGCGAGCGCCTGGGGGCGCACGCTGGGACAACGACGAGAACCACAGCGTAGCGCCAGCCCGTCCAAACCCCAGTTGAGCGCCGAGCGCTAGAAGTGATCGCGCAAGCACCGGGCAGACCAATCCCAACGCCGTCCAACCCCGGTTGAGCGCCGAGCGCTAGGAGTAGCGCTCGACCACGCCGTCGGCGACGAGCTCGAGCGCCACGCGCTGGCGATCTGGCAGCGCCGACAGGATCGACTTGGCCCTTTCCACTAGCTCGAGCGCGCGTTTGCGGGCGAGCGCCGGTGCACCGGTGGCCACGATCCTGTCGCACACGGCATTCGCCTCCGCGGGGGTGTGCACGGAGCCGGCCTCGAGCCCCGCTAGATCGCGGTCCCGTGAGCGAGCGATGATCAACGGCAGCGTGACGGTGCCGTCCAGCAGGTCCGAGCCCCGCGGCTTGCCGGTGCGCTCCGGGGGACCGGAGACGTCGAGCACGTCGTCGAGGATCTGGAAGGCGACGCCGATCTGCTCGCCGAAGGATCCGAGTGACTCCGAGATCCCGCCGCCCTGGAGCCCACCCAGCTCACAGGCCGCCCGGAACAGGACCGCAGTCTTCAACCGGCAGCGCTCCAGATAGCGTTCGACGGACACCTGGGGACTCCATGCGTCCGCCCGTTGCATCAGCTCGCCGGTGGCCAGCTCCGAGCTGGCGCGGGACAGGACACGAACGGCGTCCGCCGAGCCTGTCGACGCAAGCTCGGCGAAGGCGCGAGAGAACAGCAGGTCCCCGGTCGCCGTAGCCATTCGCCGGCCTGCGGCCTGGAACACGGTGGGGCGCCCGCGCCGCAGGGCGCCCGCGTCGAGCACGTCGTCGTGGACGAGCGTCGCCCCGTGCACGAGCTCGACCGCCACCGCTGCGCTTACGAGTCCCTCCGTCTCAGGCGGCGGCGCCCCTGCCGCCATGCAGACCAGCAGCGGGCGTAACCGCTTGCCGCCGGCCGCGATCGTGTCGCCGGCATGGCGGGAGAGCAGCGGTCCATGACCATCGGCAAGCACCGCCATCCGCTCCTCGACACGCTCCATGAGCCGCTCGAGCGCCACTCCCCCGGCATCGAGGACGGCTTGCCGGGCGGTCAACATCTGACCCCGACATGGAGCGCGATGATGCCCCCGGCCAAGACGACGTAGCGGACGTCTCGCAAGCCGCATCGGCACATCGTTGCCGCGAGCTCCTCGGGACCGGGAAACCGCTTCACCGAGCTGGGGAGGTAGCTGTATGCCTGTGCATCGCCCGCGAGCCGGCCAAGCGCCGGGACCACGCGATCGAACCACAGCGAGAAGAACGTCGACAGCGGAGGTCGCCGTGGCGTCGTGATCTCCAGCACCACGACGCGACCGCCGGGCGCGACCACACGGGCCATCTCGCGCAGGCCCCGGTCGAGATCGGTGAAGTTCCGAGCGCCGAAACCGGTGGTCGCGGCGTCAAATTCCTGATCGTGGTAGGGGAGGGCGAGCGCGTTAGCCGCCTCGAAGCGGAGCGCGGGAGCCTTTGCGCGAGCGAGCGCGAGCATGCGCTGCGAGAAGTCGGTACCGACCACCTCACCCCCGGGAGCAACCCGCTTGGAGAGCTCGATCGCCAAGTCGCCGGTGCCTGTCGCGACGTCGAGCGCGCGCGCGCCGGGCGAGAGCGCCGCGAGGTCCGCGGCGCGGCTGCGCCACTCGTGGTGCAGGCCGGCGGTCATGACCGTGTTCATGCGGTCATACAGCCCGGCGATGCGGTCGAACATCGCCTGGACCTGGGTGTCCGGCAGGGTGTCGGGCACTCGGGCTACTGCAGCTCTGCCAGGAAGTTCACCACGTCCTGGAACTGCTGCGGGGATTTCGTGGCGAGCCCCACGAACGATGGCATCGGCGCGGTAGGATTGCGCAGCGTCGAGGCGATCGCTCCCGGGCGCAGCTTCGAGCCGATGTGCGTGAGCGGCGGGCCGGGGCCGTTGTTGCCGTTGGAGCCGATCAGGTGGCAGGCGAGGCACCCGGACTCGCCGACCACCAGCGACCCTGCACGGAAGGTGGCCAGCTGCGCGGGGGACAAGCTGGACGGTGGCTTCAGGTCGACCGAGTTGGGAGAGCCCGTGTCGGCGCCGGAGTAGGTCAAGAAGGCGATCGCGGCGATCGTCGCGATCCCGGCGACCAGCGCCACCGGGCGGCGCTCGATCCGCCGCTCGGGGCTGCGGTCGTAGAACGGCAACAGGAACAGCAGGACCATCGCGATCGTCGGGACCCCGATCGCCGCCAGCGGAGTGAACTGCGGGACGTTTCGCATCACCCGCAGAACCTCGAACAGGAAGTAGAAGTACCAGTCCGGTCGCGGCACGTAGGTGGTCGTCGTCGGGTCCGCCTTGGGGCCGATCTCGGCCCCGAACATCAGCGTGAGGAAGATGATCACCGCCATCACGATCACCGCCATCAGCGAGTCCTTGGCGACGATGTAGGGGTAGAACGGCTTTCCCTCGTTCTTCAGCAGCGAGTACTCGCGGAGATAGCCCTCCTTCTCGGCCTGGTTCATCGCGGGCCCCCGACCGTCATCGCCTGCGCCTCAGACCTCGGCCCGGCTGAGCTCGAGCTCGGGGTCCGGCTTGGACTTCATCCACGGAGGCGCCGAGATCCCGAGCTTGGCGACCAGGTACAGGTGGGCGCCGATCAGCGCCGCGATCATGCCCGGGACGATCAGCATGTGGATCGAGTAGAAGCGCGACAGCGTGGTGGCGCCGAACTCGGGTCCGCCGCGCAGGAAGTCCGACAGGTAGGGGCCGAGGAAGGGGCTGGTGCCGTTGATGTTGATGCCGACGATCGTCGCCCAGTAGCCGCGGTCGTCGAACGGCAGCAGGTAGCCGGTGAACGACATGATCAAGGTCAGAATCAACAGCGTCACCCCGATCACCCACGTCAGCTCGCGCGGGTACTTGTAGGCGCCGAAGAAGAAGACCCGCGCCATATGCAGGAAGATCAGGATCACCATCACCGAGGCGCCCCACTTGTGCATCCCGCGCACGAACTGGCCGAGGAACGCATCGTCGGTGATGTAGCGGATCGACTCGTACGCCCCGCCGGTGACGTCGGGCCGATAGTACATCGCCAGGAACACGCCGGTCACCGCTTGTGAGAGGAAGGCGAACATCGTCGCCGAGCCGAGCGTGTAGAACCAGTTCACGCCGGGTGGGACCTTGCGGAACAGCATCCATCTGATCCCGCCCGAGAGCGACGTACGCTCGTCGATCCAGTCGACTACGGTGACGCCGGCCTCGGCGGGTGTGACGGCTCCGTTGCCGTTGTCCTCGCCTGGACGGGGCGGCTTGGGAAGCAGCCCCTTGGGCAGCGGAGGTGCGGGCAGGCGGGGCATCTAGCTCTTGGGCAGAACGGAGGTCGAGAAGCGCTTCGGATACAGGTACTGGCCGATGCCGTCGATCGGCTCGGCGGGGTCACGCGGCGAGAACCGCTGCAGCTCGGTGTTGACCGAGTACCGCGGACCGAGCTCGACCAAGCCGGTGGCCGCGTTCAGGCGCGTGTAGAACCGGTCCAGTGGCCGCACCGGCGGCCCGCCGGTCACCATCCCACGGAAATCGTAGACGCCGCCGTGGCAGGGGCAGATGAAACGGGCCGCAGCCGGCGTGTATCGAACTGGGCAGCCGAGATGCATGCAGCGCGAGGACAGCGCGATGTAGTGGTTGTACTGATCCTCGTGCTCAACGTCGATCGAGGGGTTGCGGGTGCGGACGTACGCGAGCGACTTGCCGGCCTCGCCGATCGCGGGCACGATCGTGATCGTGCGCGTCACATATGTGTCCTCCGAGAAGTCCGAAGCGGGACCGATCGGCTGCCACTCGAACGGCACGCGGCTGGCGATCGGCCCGAGCGCGAATCCGAGCGCTGGGAGCGTGAACGCCGCCGCGGCGATCCCGCCGGCGGCCTGGACCGTGGCGCCCATGAACCGCCGGCGCGTGACGGTCTCGCCCTCGAACGCCCCAGGGATGCTCCGGTCGACGGTGTACTTGGACTTCTTTACGTCTTTTTCTTCGTGGCGATCTGGCACTCGCGTCTCCGGGTCACGGCGGCATCCTGCATTGAACGCGGCCGTAAGCCTAACGTCAAGAACGCAACTACCGTCACGAGGCGGGCTCCACAGTTACGGTGACGGCGACGTTCGCGGCGGCCCTCGCCAGCGCGGCGTCCGCGCGCGGATCCTCGGCCCGAGCGAGCGCCTTGGCGGCGTCGTGCCCAGCGCTCGCGCCCCAGCCGATCGCCACGGCACCCGCTTCCCAGACCGCGCGCGCGAGGTCGTCGTTCGCGCCGGCATGGGCCTGGGCGAGCAGCGAGATCACGTCTGCGAGCTCGGAGATAGCGGCGAGGTCGCCGATCGCCGCCAGCCGCGAGAGCCCAAACGCGTAAAGCTGATCGCCGAGCAGCAATGCCAGGTCCGGATCCCCCGGGCGGACCGTCAACGGCCGTCCGTAGTGCAGCCGCGAGCCTTCGAGGATCATCTCGAGCAGCAGCTCGTACTCGGC
>JALYUQ010000217.1 GCA_030853685.1 Actinomycetota bacterium
TCCAACGCGGCACCGAGGAGCCCTGACCAGAAGCGCTGCGCTCGCTCGGGGTCATCCGCCGGGAATTCGATCAGCGACAGACGCGGATCCATGGCGCAGACCATAGCGCCCGGGTGACAGACCCCGGCAGCCAGGCCAGATGGTCGCTAGTGCCCATACCCAAGCGTACGGATGTGTGAGCGGCGAACTTGGACCGGGAGACCGTGGCCAGAGTCATTCCAGGCGCGCGACTTCGATCTGCGCCCGGACTCGGTACCGATCTTCGACCGGCGCGCGAACTGTCTCGTTTGAGGACGGGGGGTGGGCGCGAGACGCGACAGTTCGCTCTGAGCAGCGCGATAGACGTGTCGGCACGGGCGACGCTCGCTAGCCTCACCTATATCGTTAGGCCCTTCAGGCAGCAGACAGGCATCGCGCACTGTCGTCCACGGCTGCGCCTACCCGGGCCGCTGCGCCCTAGCACGGGCGTGAGGAGGATTGGAACAGTGGTTAGCGTCAGGAAGGGGACGGCTCACGGGGCCTCTACGTAGGAGGCGGCCACGTCTTCGGGTGGGTTGGTGTAGCGGGCGATGTAGCGCTGGGAGCGGTGCGCGAGGCGGCGTTTGAGTTCGTAGGCATCGTGGTTGGTCTCTTCGGGCAGAGCGAAGGCGAAAGTGTGGCGCAGGGCGTGAGGTCGTAGTTGACCCAATCGTCGGTTCGGGTCGGTCTGCTCGGCGTCGTGCCAGGCTCCGATGCGCTCCAGGACAGGGAGCGGACCTGGGCGGTATTCAACGCCCGGGGCTCGAGCGGGGAAGGCGCCAGGGTCCCCACCCGGTGGCCAGGTTTCCTCCGGAGAGAGCGTCAGGGGCCTGAGCGGCCACCCAAGCCAGGAACCCGGGACACCGAGGCCAGGTGGTGGTTCGCCGTCGAGTCGGCTAGTGTCTTGGCTAGCTGGTCTCGCCAGCCCGCCACATCTCGGCGCACCAGAGAGGAGAGCCGATCATGCCCGTAGGTGGCGGTCAGGTACTCAGCGAAGCGGCCCACGTGGAGCACGATCCGGGCGGTCACTTCCTCCGGGCGCACCCCTGACCGAATCGAGCACCGCTGACCGGCCTTTCGCTCGACCCGGCCTCTTTCGTGAAGGCAATCTGCGCCGATCCGAGCCCCCTGAAGCAGCCATACGGTGGACTGAGGTTATGTCCCTACACGGACGGGTCGTTTCGTGAAGGAAACTTCTCATGCTGCTCCGCCACGCACAGTGACCCTCGACAAATTCAAGATCGCCACGCCTTACCATCCTAGTGCTAGGGTAGTTGGGTGGCTAGTCCAGTGACTTCTGCCGAACTGATGCTCCTCGGTCTTTTGGCTGAGCAACCGAGGCATGGATACGACCTGGAGAAAGTCATCGAGGAGCGCGGCATCCGGGAGTGGACGGACCTTGCGTTCTCGTCGATCTACTACCTGACGGCCAAGTTGGAACGGGCAG
Source organism: Actinomycetota bacterium (assembly GCA_030853685.1). Taxonomy (GTDB): domain Bacteria; phylum Actinomycetota; class Thermoleophilia; order Solirubrobacterales; family Solirubrobacteraceae; genus Palsa-465. The sequence continues at coordinate 1,466 of JALYUQ010000217.1, forward strand.
GGTTGATAGAGGTCGTTCCCGATCAAGCCGACCGGGGGGGGCCGCGCCGTAAGACCTACGCACCAACCGCCTGTGGTCTAGCAGTGGCAGAGGAGGCGACCCGAGCGGCGCTGACCGACATCTCACCAGTGCACCCGACGGTCCTGGTCGGCATGGCGAACCTGCCGCTGCTTGCCCACGACGAGGCAATGGACGCTCTCCGAGCACGGGCCGAAGGGCTCGCACGCCAACTCCTCCGATTGCAGACCCCTCCGCGGGCGCAGGCCCCGGTGCCACCTTTCGTGGCCGCCATCTTTGCCCACGCCGTCTCGGCGTTGGACGCCGAGTTGCACTGGACCCATCGAACCATCGACACCCTGGAGGGCCGCCATGGCCAAGACTGACTTCAAGACCGATCGCAAGGACCTCTACGCCCCGCCGGCGGGACGCTTCGTCGAAGTCACGGTGCCCCCAATGACCTTCGTGGCCATCGACGGCCACGGTGATCCCAACACATCCGAGGACTATCGCCACGCCGTTGAAGCGCTCTTCGCCGTGTCCTTCGCGGCCAAGTTCATCAGCAAGCGCGAACTCGACCGTGACTACGTCGTAGCACCCCTCGAAGGGCTGTGGTCAGCGAAAGACCCAGCCGCGTTCACGCGAAAGGAGAAGAACAAATGGTCGTGGACCGTGATGATCAGGCAACCGGACTGGCTGTCTCCCACCTTGATCGAACAGGCGCACCAGACGGCGGCGAAGAAGCGGTTGGCTGCCGCTCCGCTTGTTCGCTTCCTGACCTTCGAGGAGGGCCTGTCGGTCCAGACTCTCCACGTCGGCAGCTACGACGAGGAAGGACCGCTCCTCGATCAGCTCCACCGCACCTACCTCCCCGCTCACAAGCTCATGTTCAATGGAAGACACCATGAGGTCTACCTGAACGACCCCCGCAAGACCGCTCCCGCCAAGCTCAAAGTCGTGCTCAGGCAACCCGTCGCCGCCCGCAGAGAGTAGGGGCTGCGTGCCTGTCGAGTTCCTGTCCGATGAGACGGCCGGCGCCTACGGCGAATTCACGGGGGCGCCGACGCGAGCAGAGCTGGAGCGGTTCTTCTTCCTTGACGACTCCGACCGCCAGCGAGTCCGCAAGCGGCGGGTAGCCCATACCCAGCTCGGCTTCGGAGTCCAACTGGGCACTGTGTGCTTCCTCGGGGTGTTCCTCGAGGACCCGACCGACGTGCCAGCCGTGGTGGCCGACTACGTGGCCGAGCAACTGGGCATCGACGACTCCTCGGCGCTCAAGGCCTACACCGGGCGGGGCCAGACAGCCTACGAGCATGCCTGGGAGATCACCGAGGCCTACGCTACCGCCAGTTCAACGACGTCGAGGCTGATCTGGTCGCCTGGATGGACGCTAGAGCTTGGACGACGGGCGCCGGCCCCCGGGCGCTGTTCGGCGCTGCGGTGGCCTGACTGATAGAGCGCAAGGTGTTGCTTCCCGGGGTGAGCGTGCTGGCCCGTCTGGTTGCCCGGGTCGGTGACCTGGCCGACCAGCGGCTGTGGGACACCATCGCCGCTCTGCTGAGTGACGGCCAACGTCAGGTCCTGGAGGCCCTGCTGGTCTCCGACGCGGGCTCCGCCCAAGCCTACGAAAGGACCCATCCCCCGCGGCTGGACCCCTCCCGCGCGGTGAGCGCCGAGCGCCACCTCGCCGGTTATCTGCAAGCCACCTGTCACGTCACGGGCATCTCGTGACCTGACTCGACGACCGGTGGAGCTCGGCTCGATCCTGCCCGGACTGGATGTACTCGTCGGCTCGATATCCGGGGCGCCGAGATGCTCGTACCGGGTGGACTCTGCCGGCGGTGGCCGATGTCAAGGGCCGCGCCATTTCGATGGGCTCATGCAAGCCCTGCCGGCGCAGGTCAGCCGGCGAGGTTGACTGTGCGGACCTGCGGGTCCGCACACTTCGATCCTGGTCTCAGGAGGAGGTGGCCAGTGGATTGGCGGCGTTGGCCAGTTCCGCCGGCTGGCGTGAGTCGGCGGCTTGCGTTTCGCGGCGCCAGGCCCTCCAGTAGCGGTGCATCCGACGCAGAAATGCTTTCGGGCTCTCGGCGTACACGCGGTCGCCAAGGAAGAACGCGCTTGCCTGAAGCTGACCCCGGCGGTGGTCGATGAGGCCAAAGACCGGATCGACATCTACTGCAACCTCGCCGGCCATACCAATCAAGGCTTCTCGGAGGACTGAGAGGTCGTGATCGTCGCCGAGCAGGTCAGACAGACGATGGGCCTCCTTTGCGTGACCACGCAAGGCCTGCGGTGAGGCCCGTTGCAGCAGGCGCAGGTGATACCAGAGGTCCTTGGCACGCTTGCGCCACTCGTGGAGGTTCTCGGATGTGGGCCGGGATCGCGCTCGCTTGGATGCCCTGTGGCCGCGCCGGTAGCTGCGCAGCAGTCCGTCGCTGACCGCCGCCCACTCATTGTTGCGCAGGTGCCAGTCGTCGATGCGCAGCCGCGCAGACCTCAGGCTGTCGAGAGCGTCGTTGGTGCAGGCGGACTCCACCAAGCGCCGCCTGGCAGCTTCTCGCCGTATGTCAAGGCACTCACGCAGCGCCTCGAAAGTGCTCTTCGGGACCTGACCAGCGAAGCGCTCGGCAAGGTCGTCGAGCGCTTGGAGCACGACGTCGGCATCGCGGACGCCTCCGAGCCTCCGGCCCACTTCACGAAATACGCCATTCTCGGCTCGGCGCTGCTCGGTCCCGAGCGTCGACCGTCCGAGCCGCAGCAACGACCGCTCCTTCTTCAGAGACTTCCGCGCGGCGTGAACCGCGTTGACGGAGTCGCGCTCCATCACCTCGCTCAACATCTTGCTAGCGCCGTCCACCTGTTCCCGGGCGCAGCGGCAAAGGCCGTCGTGCACCGCTTCTCCGTCCTCGATTCGGTATGACATCGATCCCTCCCTCATCGTTGGTGTGTGATCTTTGTGATACCCGCCACAAGCGATGGGCAATCCTCCAGCACACGGAGGGAAGCCCCATACGCTGCCCTGATGACCGTCCCCGATCCTCACGTTGCACTCGGACTACGGCCCCGAGGAGGACTTCGCCGGCGTAGGTCATGGCGTGATCGCCCGGATCTGGCATTGATCGGGCGAGCCTGAAGTGGGCGCTACGCACAGCCTCGGCCTCCCGAGGCTGCACCTGCGCCGCACGGACTCCACCAACCATCGCGCGCGTGAGATGGCCGTCCGGGGAGCGCCGCACGGGACGTTTGTCACTGCGTCCGAGCAGTCGGCAGGACGGGGGCGTCAGGGACGGACGTGGACAACGCCACCCGGCCAGGCGCTGCTCTGCTCGTTCGTGATCCGTGACCCGTCGCGCCTACTCTCACTGGCGGCCGGAGTCGCGGTCGCCGAGGTCGTCGGCCCCCGAGCGCGGCTGAAGTGGCCCAACGATGTCCTGGTGGACAGTCGCAAGGTGGCGGGAATCCTCGTGGAGGGACGCCCGCAGGAGCGATGGGCTGTCCTGGGTATCGGTTTGAACGTGGCCCTGAGGGTGGAGGACCTGCCGCCTGAGACCCGCGCCCGGGCCGGCTCGCTCGGCTTGGGCCCGGAGGCGGTCGAACCGATCCTGGAGCGACTGCTGCACCACCTCGAACGCTGGACCGTGGCGGATGTCGACTCCGTGCTCGATCAGGTCCGGCGGCGTGACGTCCTGCTCGGCGAGCGGATCCGATGGCTCGGCGGGCAAGGCGTTGCGGATGGGGTGGACCGCGCAGGCCGGCTGGTGGTGCTCAGTGGCGGGCACCGGCTGTTGCTCGAGGCCGGTGAGGTGCATTTCGCGTGAGCGGATCCTATCTATCGGGCTCCGCGGGACTCGAGCAGAACGCACACCATCGGCAGCGTGGCGCACCGGCCTTACAAGCGCCGCCAGACCAACTGTACACCAGGCGTATCATGGTGACAGGGATTATTGAGATGACCGCGCTCGGCATTATGTTGCTGGTAATGGGTGCAGTGCTCGTGGTCGCCGAGGCCCACCTTCCCAGCGGGGTGCTCGGTGCGGCCGGCGGGGTTGCGCTGGTGATCGGTGGGATCGTGGCGATCGCCGCACTGGGGGGCGGCGCTGCGCTCGCGGTGCCGGTGGGCACCATACTGGGTGTGGTGGCGGTCGGATGGACGATGCTCGCTGTGCGTGCGGCGGCGAGCACGCGCCGCCGGCGCGTCCTGGCCGGCGGTGAGGCCTTGTGCGGGCGAATCGGCGTGGTTCGCGGGTGGAGCGGAGCCGCCGGCCAGGTGTTCGTGGAAGGGGCGCTGTGGCGCGCTCGCCAGCAGCCCGCCGAGCTCTACGCGTACTCCTCCCCCGGCACCAACCGCGACCGCGACGATTCACTGCACGACGGCGACCAAATCGTCGTCGAGCGCATCACCGGACTCACGCTGTCGGTGCGCCGCGCCGAGGAATGGGAGCTGATCGTCTGATGACCCTACGGCTGAGGCCATGGGCTTGCTCGCAGGACTCGGGTGATCGCCTGGTCCCCGCGGCTGAGGCCATGCGCTCGCCGGGAGGATTGACGTGATCGCCGTGTTGGCGGTGATCATCGTCGCCATCCTCGTCGTTGCGGTGGTGCTGGCCGGCATGTCGGTGCGGGTGCTGCGCGAGTACGAGCGGGGCGTCGTCTTCCGTCTTGGCCGGGTCACCAGCCAGCGCGGCCCGGGACCGATCTTCCTGCTCCCGGCGATCGACCGAATGGTCCGGGTCAGCCTCCGGACCGTGACGCTGAAGATCCCGGCACAGGAGGTCATCACCCGTGACAACGTCCCGGCCCGAGTTACGGCTGTCGCCTACTACAGGATCATCGACTCCACCAAGTCGGTGGTCGAGATCGAGAACGTCCTCTCGGCGACCTCGCAGATCGCGCAGACGACGCTGCGATCGGTGCTTGGCAAGGCCGAGCTCGATACGCTGCTCTCCGAGCGCGAGCGCCTCAACGAGCACCTCCAGCAGATCATCGACGATCAGACCGAGCCGTGGGGCGTCAAAGTGACCACCGTCGAGATCAAGGACGTTGAGATCCCGGAGCGCATGCAGCACGCCATGGCCCGCCAGGCCGAGGCCGAGCGCGAGCGCCGCGCCAAGATCATCGACGCCCAAGGCGAGTTCCAGGCCGCGGCGAAACTGCTGGAGGCCGCCGACCTGATCAGCCAAAACCCCGTCACGATCCAATTGCGCTACCTGCAGACGCTCCGCGAGATCGGCGATAACGAGAACTCGACGATCGTGTTCCCGTTCCCGCTGGACATGCTCCAGAAAGCGCTGCACAGCACGGTCGCCGGTGACCACACCGACGCGGTAAAGCCAGTCACAGACCCCAAGCAACTCGGGACGGCAACCACCTCCAACGGGTCCGCCCGGCAGCCCGATCCTGCGATCAGCTGAGCAACCGGCACGCCCGTTTTCCAAAGACGATCCGAAAAGGGAGCCTCCCATGGCCTACACAACATCCAGCCTGCACGACAGACCAGACGCGCCGACGCTCCCCGACGATCATTCGGCCGGCAACCACTACCGAAGCGACGATCCACAACACCAGGAATCGGCGACCCAGCACCCGCGGCTCATCGAGGAGCACCACATCATCGGACCCCACGGCCAAGACGAGATCGAAGCAACCGACGAGCGGCAACGGTCAAGAACTCATTCGCTATCGCGGATTCGGCTCAAAGCAACTCGCGCTGCGCTACCTGCAACGCTACGCACGATCAACGCTGACGTCCAGTCG
>JALYUQ010000229.1 GCA_030853685.1 Actinomycetota bacterium
CCGGCATCCACTCGCACCCAGTAGCCGTCGAGATTGGTCGTCTTGCGCACGCCGACGCCAACCAGTCCCTCGACCGCCCGCAGCGCCCCCGCATGCGTCACGACCAACACCCGATCGCGTCCCCGGAACTGCCCCGCAACCGCGGCAACCCCTGCCTCGATCCGTACCGCAAAACTATCCCACGGCTCGGACCCCGGAATCTCCGGGCAAGCGCCCGACCGCCAACCCGCCAACTGCTCCGGCCAGCGACCCTCGATCTCAGACGCCGTCAGACCCGACCACAACGGCGCCGACCGCTCACGCAACCCAGCCTCCACCAGCACACGACCAAGCCGAAGCTCGCGGGCCAGGATGCCCGCCGTCTGTCGCGCCCGGACAAGATCGCTGCTCGCCACCGACTCTAGCCCCGCCCCGGCCAGCGCCGACGCCAGCCGCTCGCAAGCCAGACGCCCCTCAGCCGACAGCGGCGGGTCGGCCTGACCCGCCCACCGCCGCTCAACGTTCCACGTCGACTGGCCATGCCGCAGAAGGAGTAGGAGCATCGAACGGAGGCTACGGATCGGCCCAAGCGCGACCAACCGCGGCCGGGCGCACCGACCAGAGCTGCTGTCGATTTCGGGAGAACGCGTGACCCTTACCCGCGCGAGGCGATCCTCGAACCGGAACTCCCGGTGTTGCTGACCGATCAGGTCGATGACGGTGAGGCTGCTCTTGTCCTGGGCGCGGCGTAGCCCACGACCGAGCTGTTGCGTGAACAGCGTCGCTGACGCCGTCGGCCGTAGGAGCAGGAGGCAGTCGACGTCGGGAATGTCGACGCCTTCGCCGAGCACCTCGACCGAGAACACGCAGCGGATCCCGCCCGCCTTAAGGTCACTGAGGCCCTGGCTTCGGACGTCGGGCGAGTCGTCGCCGGTGAGCGCGATGCTCGCCAAGCCGGCGTCGGTGAACCGGCGAGCCATGTAGTGCGCGTGCTCCTTGGAGAGGCAGAAGCCGAGCGCGCGCATCCGGCCGGGATCGAGCACGATCCGCTCGACCGCCTCCAGCAGCTTCGCGACGCGGATGTCGTCGCCCGTGAGGAGGTTGCTCAGTTCCTGCGGCGCGTACCCACCGCGCCGCCAGGTGAGCTGGCTGAGATCGGTTCCGTCAGCGACGCCGAAGTACTGGAACGGCACGAGGAAGCCCTGATCGATCGCCTCCCACAGCCGCAGTTCGACCGCGATGCGGTGGTCAAACCAGTCCGTGACGTCGCGTCCGTCTAGGCGCTCCGGCGTCGCCGTCAGTCCCAGTAGTTCTCGCGGCTCAAGCCGATTGAGCAGGCGGTCGTAGCTGTCGGCAGCGGCGTGATGGAACTCATCGACGACCACAACGTCGAATGCATCCGTGGGGATGCTCTCGACGTCACGCAGCGACTGGATCATCGCGGACACGTGGCGACCCTGAGCGACGCGTCCTCCACCATAGATCTCCCCAAAATCGCCCCGCCGCAGCACAGCCCGGTAGGTCGCCACCGATGGGCGGTGGATCTCCTCACGATGCGCGACGAACAGGAGGGAGAGATCCGAGCCGTGCACGTCGCGCAGCTGTCGGTAGTCGAGGGCAGCGACGACCGTCTTGCCGGTCCCGGTCGCCGCGACGACGAGATTGCGATGACGGTCGTGACGCTCACGCTCGATCATCAGCGCGTCGAGCATCCGCTGCTGGTGTGGATACGGACGGACGTCGAGGCCGGCGAACGAGATCGACGTCTCGCGAAGCGAGCGCCGGTTGTGCTCCCGGAGCGCCAGCGCCAGCGCCTCTCCGTTGACGGCCGGGTCGTAGAGGTCGAAGTGCTCGGAAGCCCAGTGGCTCTCGAACATCATCCGCACCTTGTCGATCACGTGCACGGCGTCGGCCGAGGACAGCCGGACATTCCACTCCAGCCCGTCGAACAGCGCCGTGTGGGACAGGTTCGATGAGCCGACAAACGCAGTGCTGAGGCCGGAGCCGCGCTCCAGCAGCCACGCCTTGGCGTGGAGCTTTGTCGTTCTGGCGTCAAGCGCGACGCGGATCTGAGCACCGATGGCGAACAGCTCATCGACCGCTCGCTTCTCCGTCGCGCCCATGTACGTCGTCGTGATCACGCGGACGCGCCCGCCCCGGGCGACCACCTCGGCCAGGGCATCCCGTAGGTGGCGCACGCCCGTCCAGATCACGAACGCACAGACCAGGTCGACCGAGTCAGAGGACGCCAGCTCTGCCTTCATCTCGGAGCCAATGTTCGGCTGGCCCTCCGCATTGACGAGGAGGTCGCTCTGACTGAACGGCGTCGCGGGCAGCGGCGGAAGCGGCGGCGGATCTCCGAGCTGCGTCCGGCCCCTGATCTCATAGAGAACGCGCGGCGGTAGCACCAGCTCAGCGGGCTGCGACCCCTCCCCCACCAGCCCGCGCAGGACCCCGTTCAGACGTGTCGCCTGCCTGTCCGCGGAATCGTCGCCGGCGAGCTCACGCTCGACCTCCCGCATCGCGTGCCGGACAAGCCGGCTCGGACCCTCGGCAGGATCGAGCGCCGCCTCGACGAACATTGGGGGTCGAGCTGCTCCAGTGTCTGCTCAAGGGCCCGTGTGATCAGATGATCTCGCGGCCCTGGATCAACTGAATCCGTGCCCACGGCCGCAGCCTACCGGCCACATCGCCGCCCACACACAGCCAGAGCACCGTTTGACATGCGTTTGAGACGGCAAGAAACAGCAAAGCCGCGATCTCTCGGAGGCCTCGATTTCCAGCGACTTCTTAATAGCCCTCCACCCTAGCCATCCCAGTTCGCCGCAGCCACCCCGGACAGCTCACCCGCTCGCCACGGCGACCAGCGAGCTTCCCGGAAAGCGCACCGACCCGTCTGCTGCGGTGAACGGCGCCGTCAGCGACACGATCTCCCGCTCCAGCTCAGTATCCTGCTCAGTGCAGAACGTGCTTCGGATCTCGGAGAACGAGCGCGAGAGGTCTAGCGTCTCCTGCAGGTAGGAGCCCAAGCTCGGATACGCGCGGTCCACCTCAACCACCTCGACTAGCGCCTGCACGAATCCCGCCGACTCGAGCATCTCCCGCAGGCGCCCTGGCGCCGCGAGCGCGAACATGCCGGGCGCCGCCGGATCCGGAGGCGAGCTGTGGCCTAAGGCCACGAGCGCTCGCCCGGGAATCGTCGCCCAAGGATTACGCTCGCAAGCGTCCCAAACCGCCAGCGCGATCCGGCCGCCGGGGCGAAGCACCCGACGCGCCTCGCCGAATGCGGCGCCGGGGTCGGCGCTCAGCATGAAGCCCCAGCGGCACAAAATCGCGTCGACGCTCGCGGCCGGCAGATCGATCCACTCGAGCATTAGGCGGCGGAACTCGACGTTCTCGATCCCCAGCTTCGAGGCACGAGCCCGTGCCACCTCGAGCATCGCCTCGGCGCCGTCACTGCACACGAGAATGCCGTCGGTCGGCTGCGCGGGCAGAGCCCGAGCGATCTGCGGCGCGGCGAGAAAGCCCGTGTCGCCTGGCCCAGCCGCGAGCTCCAGCACGCGCTGACCCGGTTCGAGCCCAAGGTGCTCGATCATCCACTCCGACACAGGCATCGAGAATTCGCGGAACCGATCCGCTTGCCGGCCCCACCCCGCCGCGGAGCGCTCCCACCCCTCAGCGGAGCGCTCCCACCCCTCAGCCAGCTCCTCCCGCCTCGAATCCAGACCCGAATCGCCCATGCACCGGATCATACGAGTGGCGTCCGGAGGGGTGGACGCCAGACAGAGGAGTGGACGCCGAATCAGTTCGCCCAGGCCACCGCCTTGCCTATCGCAACTCCCGTCGCAACAGCTTCCCGCCGTCGGACCGCGGGAGCCGGTCCGAGAACGCGATCGCCTTGGGCACCTTGAAGCCCGCCAGCCGCGCGGCGCAATGGGCACGCAGCTCTTGCACCCCGACGCCGCCGGCCGCGCGACCGTCCACACAATCCACGCCGCCCTCCCAACCAAAACCCTCCCGCAACACGACAGTCGCCACCACCGCTTCCCCCCACTCGGTGTGCGGCCGGCCAAAGACCGCTGCGTCGGCGACAGCGGGGTGCTCCAGCAGTACCGATTCGACCTCGAGCGGCGCGACGTTCTCGGCGCCCGTGACGATCGTGTCGGCCTTGCGGCCGGCGATGCGCAGCCGGCCGCGGCCGTCGAGCTCCCCCAGATCCCCGGTTGCAAGCCAGCCATCGGACGCGATCGAGCCGGGGGCGATCGTCGGCCCGCGCACCAGCACCTCGCCGTCGTCCTGCGCGATCCGGAGCTCGACTCCTATCAGCGGCCACCCTGCAGTGGCGATCTGCGAGCACGCCTCCGTCATCCCGTAGCTCGCCGCCACCGGTATCCCGGCTTCCCGCGCCCGCGCCAGCAGCGCGGCCGGCACCGGAGCGCCCCCCAGCAGCGCCCAGCGAAGCGTCGGCGGGTCGTGCAGACCCGCCGCGAGCAGCCGTGAGAGCATCGTCGGCACGAGCGAGACGAGCGTGATCCGCTGTGCGCTGTCCATCAGCGCCGCGCACACGCGCTCGGCGTCAAAGCGCTGGTGCACGATCGCCGTCGTCCCGTAGATCGCACTGCGGATCGCGACGGACAGGCCGCCGACGTGGACAAGCAGCATCGGGCACAACCATCGCTCATGCGCGTCCAAGCCGAGCGCCACCGCGGAGCCCAGCGCGCTTGCAAGCCAGTTGCCATACGTCAGCTCGACGGGGCGCGGCGACGCCGTCGTACCGGAGGTGTGCATCACCACCGCTACCCGATCGAGCTCGAGCCCGGTCACGCCCCGCAGCGGCGGCCCGGCCAGCGCGCCGTCGACGAGCGTGGCGGTCCCCGCCGCCCGTGGTGCGCGCTCTGCCGCGCCAAGGCGCAAATCGATCGGGACCGCGGCGGCACCAGCGAGCAGGCAGCCGTGCACGGCGATCACCAGTTCCTCGCTGGAGCCCAGCGCCAGCGCCACGCGATCCCCCGGCGAGACGCCCCGCTCGCGCAGAGCCCCAGCCGCCCCCAGAGCGCGAGCTTGAAGCTCGGCATATGACAACGCCACGTCCTCCCCGCTCAGCGCCACGCGGTCGGGGTGCATCGCAGCCGCGCGCGAAAGCCAGTGCTCCATGCACGAAACGGTAGTCTCAGGCGCCGCCCAAAGAACGCCCACTCAATTCCGGCCAAACCAGGCGCCCCTCCGGGAAGCGCCACCCAACGATCCACCCACCCACCGAACCAGGCGCGCCCAAGGAGGATCCGACTTGTCAGTCACCTGGCAGTCCGCCGGTGAGTACTCCGACATCCGCTACGAGCTCTCGACCGGCGCCGCCGATGGTGATGTTGGTATCGCCAAGATCACCATCAACCGTCCCGAGGTCCGCAATGCGTTCAGGCCCGAGACGATTATCGAGCTCTCTGACGCCTTCGAGCGCGCGCGTGAGAATCTAGATGTCGGCGTGGTGATCCTCACGGGGCAGGGACCGGACGCTTTCTGCTCGGGTGGCGACCAGCGACTCAGGGGTGAGCGCGGCGGCTACCTGGCAAGCGACGAAGCCGGACGGCGCGGGATCGGGCGCTTCCACGTGACCGACCTACACGTCCAGATCCGGCGCATGCCTAAACCAGTGGTGGCGATGGTCGCGGGCTACGCGATCGGTGGCGGACACGTCCTGCACATCGTCTGCGATCTCACGATCGCCGCCGAGAACGCCCGCTTCGGTCAGACCGGGCCCAGGGTCGGGTCCTTCGACGGCGGCTTCGGTGCGAGCGTCCTTTCCCGCCTGGTAGGCCCGAAGAAGGCCAAGGAGATCTGGTTCTTGTGCCGCCAGTACGACGCGCAGGAGGCGCTGCGGATGGGGATGGTCAACGCGGTTGTCCCACTCGAGCGTCTCGAGGCCGAGACCGTCGCCTGGTGCCAGGAGATGCTCGCGCTCTCGCCGTTCGCGCTGAGGCTCTTGAAGGCGAGCTTCAACGCCGACGAGGATGGCCTCTCCGGAATCCAGCAGCTCGCCCACGACGCCAACCTGCTCTTTTACATGAGCGAGGAGGCCCAGGAGGGTCGCAGCGCCTACGCCGAGAAGCGCGTGCCCGACTTCTCGCGCTTTCCCCGGCGGGCGTAGGCGTGAGCATCGCCGCGACGATCCCGAGCGGCGTGCGCGTCTGGTTGATGGCCGCGCGGCTGCGAACGCTGCCGGTGTCCGTCGCCCCGGTGCTCGTCGGCACCGCGCTGGCCGGCTACATCCACGCATTTCACCTGCTGCGGTTCGTGGCGGCACTCGTCGGCGCCGTCTTCATCCAGGTGGGCACCAACCTGTCAAACGACTACTCCGATGCGCGGCGCGGCGCCGACAGCGATGACCGCCTGGGCCCGGTCCGCGTGACCGCCGGCGCGCTGGTGCCGCCGGGGCGCGTGCTGGTCGCGACCTACATCTCGTTCGGGATCGCGGTACTCGCCGGCATCTATTTGATCGCTGTGGCCGGCTGGCAACTGCTGCTCGTCGGCGGCGCCTCGATCCTCGCGGGCGTGCTCTACACCGGCGGTCCACGTCCATACGGCTACGAGGGACTCGGCGAGGTGTTCGTCTTCCTCTTCTTCGGGATCGTCGCGGTCGCGGGCTCGTTCTTCGTCCAGGTGACCCACGTGAGCTGGGAGGCATTCGCACTCGCGATTCCCGTCGGCCTGCTGGCGGCGGCGATCCTTGTGGCCAACAACTGCCGGGACATCGACACCGATCGCCGCGCGGGCAAGCGAACCTCAGCGGTCCGCCTCGGCCGTCAGCGGACGCGGTCGCTGTTCGCAGCACTCATCTATCTCGCGTACCTGCTCGCCCCGCTCACCTGGCTCTTCGGCCCGCTGAGCGCTTGGCTGCTGCTGCCGTGGCTGAGCCTGCCCGCCGCCGCGGCGATCGTCCGGGTGCTGCGAAACCGCACCGACGGACCGTCGCTCAACCAGGCGCTCGCACAGACCGGGATGCTGCAGCTCGCGTTCTGCATGCTGCTGGCGGCAGGCCTGCTGCTGAGCCGCGCGTGAAGCTGAAGGTCCAATCTCCGCGCGTACGCTGCGCAGCGTTCAGCCTCCCGCGCGCGCCGTTCGCCTGGCCGTTGGAGTGCTCTGGAAACCAGTCCGGCCGGCACCGCACCGCAGCCGCAGAGCCCCCAAACTCAAATTCATTGCGCAGACCTTGGCGTGGACATCGCCGCAGCCACGAGTAAGCCGAATATCGGCAGCACAAACACCCCGATGCTGAAACCGCCGATCAAAGCGAATACTCCTAGCAGGCTGATCAATGTCCAAGCAAGCCTTCGTGGCGCACGGTTCTCGGTCGTGCATCCCCGGTTTAGTGCGAGCCAGGTCAGTGTTGTGAGGGCCAAGGGCGCGGCCAGCGCGGGAAGAATCCTCGGACCGTTCTCGTGCAGGAGCATCACGCAGCCAACGACCAGCAGGCCGAGTGACCACGCGAATGCAGCTACCGTCAGCCAGAACGCACGGCGTCCCGAATCACGACGTGGCTGGGTCACTCTGGGGAGTATGGCCCGAACCGTCTTGCCGCGGATGGATTGGGTCCTACGCTCCACCCAGTCCGGGACTGTAGTCAGATCTCTAGATCTGTCGGACCAGGTCCACACCGCGCGCTGTTCGCAGCCCTCACCTTCCCCGCGCGTGACGTTGAGCCTCCAGCCCCCCCGCGCCTGCCCTTGAAGGTCCAACTTCGTTTGATAGAGGCGCGCTTGCGCGCGCCTTTTGTTGGCTCCCGGGGCTCCGTGCTCGTGCGCGAGCTCCTACTGCTCCACCTGCAAGACTCAGATGGGAACGTAGGCTTCGGCGAAGCCGCGCCGCTGCACCACTACGACGGAGTAACGATCGCCGATGTGTACGCCGCGCTGGAGGATTGCCGGGCGCTCTTAACCGATGGCGAAGAGCGCCCGCGCTCGGAGCTGCTCAGCACCTGCGCGGCGGCCGCGGTCCTCCCCCAGGCGCTCGCCGCAATCGACCTCGCGCTCTGGGACCTCGCCGGCTGCCGGGCCGGGCAACCGGTCTGGCGGCTGCTCGGAGCACCGAAGCCCCTGGCAGTGCAGGTGAATGAGACGATCGGGGCTGTCGATCGCGCCGGCGCGGCCTCGGAGGCCACCGCCGCCCGCAGGGCCGGATTTGACACGGTGAAGGTCAAGGTGGGAGTCGGCGACGACGCCGGCCGGCTGGCTGCGGTGCGCGCGGCCGCCGGACCCGGGATGGCGATCCGGCTTGACGCGAACGGAGCGTGGTCAGAAGATCAGGCGCTGGCGGCGCTGGGCTCGCTGGAGCCGGTAGGACTAGAGCTGTGCGAGGAGCCGGTCTCGGGCCTGCGCGCGGTCGCTCGCGTTTGCGCGCAAACGCCAGTCGCAGTGGCGATCGACGAGAGCGCGGGCCTTCCTGGAGCGCTCGGCCAGCGCGCCTGCGACGCGGTGTGCCTCAAGGTCGCGCGCTGCGGAGGTATCTCCGGCGTGATCGAGGCCGCCGGACAGGCCCGGGCCGCGGGCTACGAGGTCTATCTCGCCTCAACCCTCGACGGCCCGCTCGGGATCGCAGCCGCGCTGCACACGGCGGCGGCGCTGGCCCCGGATCGGGCGTGCGGCCTGGCGACGCTCGGGATGTTCGAGGGCCGTCCGGATGTATTGCCGGCGCGCGGCGGGCGGATCGCGGTCCCCGATGGGGCCGGGCTCGGGGACGGGCTGCTGTCGTGGTACGACTGATGGCACATCCTACGTGAGCGCACGGTGCCGACAGGGATGCCCAATGCCGCCCCTACATCGGCATAGCTCAGTTCCTCCCAGGCGAAGAGCAAGAGCGTGTCTCGCTCCACGCTCGGCAAGAGATGACACGCTCGGCGGTCTGCATGTCGGCTGTGGATCGCAGGCTACTGCTCGAAGAGCTCTGCAAGCGACAGCGCGAAGCCCGGCAGGAGGGGCGAAATCAGGTCGACCGGCGCCCGCAGCTCGTCGGTGGAGTCGAATTCCGCGGCGTCGGCAGTCGATCGCTTGAAGATGACCACGCTCTCGGTAGCGATGTCGACCAGCCACAGCTCTGCCACGCCGAAGCGCTCGTAGTACTCGCGCTTGTGACCGAGATCGTACTTCCAGGTGCTCGGCGATCGGATCTCGGCGACGAGGTCTGGCGCCGGCACCCAACGCCCCGGATAACCAGGCCGGCGGTGTTCCCGAAACCAGCTCAGGTCCGGTCCGAAGACGTTGTGCTCGTCGAGGCGGACGTTGACCGGCAGGGTGACGACGCCGCGGCCCGAGGCGGCGTTCGTCCAGGAGCGAAGCGCAAAGGCAATCCTGAGTGTCAGCTCCTGATGCCAGAACGTCGGGTCGTCCATCACGACCCGGCCGTCGATGAGCTCGATGAAGTGCTGCTCTTCACCCTGCAGGTACTCCTCGGCGGTGATGAGGCGCTCGGCGGTCTCCATCTCAGCTCGATCTTAGCGCTGGTGGACAGGGGCGCGGGCATGCATGCTCTCTGGCCCAGAGCCCGCAGGCGCCGAGATTCACCCCCCGGAAATCCTTCGTTCCTGGGTCCCAAGGCTCCTCTCTCCCGCGATGATCGCCGCCACGCGCTCGGGCGCCTCGAGGTGGACCGCATGACCAGCGCCGGCCACGACCACGAGGCTCGCATCCGCGACGGCGAGCGACATCCGCTCCGCGATCGCCCTGAACTTCAGGTCGCGCTCGCCCGCCACGAGGCTGACCGGCGTTCGGAGCTCTGGGAGTTGGTCCCAGAGGGACGGGAGCGCGCCCGTGCCCAGGCCGCGCAGTGCGCGCGCCAACCCTGCGGGCGTGCTTCGCAGGCGGTCCGCGTGGACGGCCGCGGCGACCGCGGGGGGCTGACCGGCGAGCACCGGTGTCCGCGCCCATCGCTGGGCGACGCGGTCGATGCTGGTGCGCTCGATCTCATCGGCGAGCCGCTCGTCCTGCGCGCGCCGGGCGGCGCGCCGAGCGGGATCGGCGATTCCCGGGCTGGCGCCGATCAGGACCAGGCGCTTCACTCGGTCGCCGAGCGCGAGCGCCGCGTGCAGCGCGATCCGCCCGCCCATCGAGTAGCCCACCAGCGTGAACGACGAGGGCGTCAGCTTGTCCAGGTCGCCTATCACGGCGTCCAGCGTGACAGGTGAAAAACCCGACGCCGAGCCGTGCCCGCAGATGTCGGGCGCCAGCGCCCGGTAGCGTGTCCCGAGCGCTGCCAGGACCGGCTCCCAGCTCGCCCCGGTGTGCGTGAAGCCGTGGAGGAGAGCAACGGTGGCATCCATCAGACGAGCATCATGACCCACATACCCGTATCACCCGCAGACCCGTATCACCGGACCCGTATCACCCGCCGGCCCACATCACCAGCAGACCGATCGTGACCGCCACCGCTGCCACGACCACCCCGACCGGCACAAGGGACACCTACCTGCTCCTGCGCGCGTTTTGTGACGAGCTGGCGCGGTGCGGCGTGCGCCACGCCTGCACCTCACCCGGGTCGCGCTGCACACCGATCGTGCTCTCGCTGGTACGCGAGCCGGGGATCGACTGCTGGTCTCACATCGACGAGCGCTGCGCGGGCTTCTTCGCGCTCGGTGGCGCCAAGGCCTCCGGAGCGCCGGTCGCGATCACTTGCACCTCGGGCACGGCGGCAGCGAACCTCGCCCCGGCGGTGACGGAGGCTTTTCAATCCCGCGTGCCACTGATCCTCCTGACTGCGGACCGTCCGCCAGAGCTACGTGAAGTCGGCGCCGGCCAGACAATCGACCAGCTCAAGCTCTACGGCGACGGCGTCAAGTGGTTCTTCGAGGTGGGCGTCCACGACGCGACGCCCGAGCGCTTGCGATGGATTCGTGCGCTCGCCTCCAGGGCCTACTGGACGGCGCTGGACGGAGCCCCCGGTCCGGTGCATCTCAACTTCCCGCTGCGCGAGCCGCTGGTGCTCGCCGAGCGGCTGCCCGCCGAGCCCGGCGGGCGGGCAGCCGGTAAAGCCTGGATCACTCGGGCGCCCCGCGCACGAGTGCTACCCGCCCGGCCGGAGCTTCCGGCCCGTGGTGTGATCGTCGCCGGGGCCTGCGGGCACGACCCGGGACTCGGCAGCGCGGCGTCACGGTTCGCGCTTCTAGCGGGCTATCCACTGCTCGCGGACCCGTTGTCGGGTGCGCGACGCGGAACGGCCGCCGTCGCCCATTACGACGCGCTGCTGCGCGACGAGCGCTTTGCCGGCGCGATGGCCCCCGAGCTCGTGATCCGCGTCGGGGATCTGCCGACCTCCAAGGCGCTGCGCTCCTGGCTGACTTCGCTGAAGGACGTCGCCCAGGTGGCGCTCGGCCCTGAGGCGGCGCGCCAGGACCCGAGCAGCTCGTTGACCGCCGCCCAACCCGGCGACCCGGTGGCGGCGCTGGAGAGCTGGTACCCGGGGGACCCGGTGGCGGGGCTGGGGAGCTGGTGCCCGGGGGACCCGGTGGCGGCGCGGGGACGAGGAAACGCGGGCGCGCCACTTGACCCGGCTTGGCTGGCACGGTGGCGGGCCGCCGACGAGGCGGCCGCAGAGGCGATCGCGCTGGCGCTGGGCGAAGAGCTCTCGGAGCCGCTCGTCGCCGCCAGGCTCGGCGAGTGGCTCCCCGCCGGCGCGACACTGTTCGTCGCCTCCTCGATGCCCGTGCGCGACGTAGAGCTTTGCTTCCCCGCCCGCGAGCCATCACCGCGCGTGCTCTCAAACCGCGGCGCGAACGGGATCGACGGCACCGTCTCCGCGGCGTTCGGCGCAGCCGCGGTGAGCACCGGCCCGGTAGTGCTCTTGATCGGAGACGTTGCGCTCGCCCACGACATCGGCGGCCTGCTGGCGGCCCGTCGCCTGCATTTGCCACTGACGATCGTGCTGCTCAACAACGACGGCGGCGGGATCTTCCACTTCCTCCCGGTCGCCGGGGAGGATGCAGTCGAGGCCGATGCGTTCGAGCGCCACGTCGCCACGCCGCACGGACTGGACTTCGCGCATGCTGCCGCGCTGTACGGTTGTGGCTACGAGCGCCCGGAGAGCATCGACGCGCTGGGGGCTGCGTTGGGGCGCTCGCTTGCCGGCACCGGCACGACGATCATCGAGGTCAGCACCGACCGTCGGCAGAACCTGGCGCTGCACCGCCGGATCGGCGAGGCGGTGAGCATCGGCCTCAGCCAGTCGGTCGCCGAAGGATCAGCCGGCGGGCTCATCCCGCCAGAACCGGCAGCATCGCCTCCAGCTTGACCTCGGTCTCGGCGAGCTCCGCGGCTGGGTCTGAGTCGCGTACGATCCCGCACCCGGCGTAGCAGTGAGCGACTGGGCCGCGCAGGAGCGCGCACCGCAGCGCGACGCACAGCTCGCCGTCGCCGGCGGCGTCAGTCCATCCGACGGCGCCGGCGTACCAACCGCGGTCAAAGCCCTCCAGCGCGGGGATCAGCTTCGCGGCGATCTCCCCTGGCTCGCCGCCAACGGCCGGAGTCGGGTGCAGCAGGCCGGCGAGCTCGAGCGCGCCGACGGGGGAAGCGAGCTGGGCGCGGATCGGCGTGGCGAGGTGCTGGATGTTGGCGACCCTGACCAGCGCGGGCTCGGGTGCCGCCGTCACCCACACGGCGTGCGGACGCAGCGCACGCCCGATGCGGCGCGCGACGATCGCATTTTCCTCGCGGTCCTTGTCGCTTCGCAGAAGCCGCTCGCCGAGGTGATCGTCGACTGCCGGGTCCGCGCTGCGCCGCGCTGACCCCGCGAGCGCCACGGTCGAGGCCCGCTGCCCTTCCCTGCGCACGAGCAACTCGGGGCTCGCCGCGATGAACGTCGCCTCGCCGCGGCCGACCGCGAACACGTAGCAGGAAGGAAACGCCTCGCGCAGCAGCCCGAGGATCGCCCCGGGGTCATGCGCGAGGGGGGCGTGGACCTCGACTTCACGCGCCAGGACCACCTTCTCAAGTTCGCCAGACCGTATCCTCTGCACCGCCCGCGCGACCGCCTCCTCGTAGTGCGAAGGTGACATCGAGCTGAGCACTTTGTATGCGCCGGTGGGCGAGGGGTCCAGGAGGAAGAGTGAGCAGGCGCGCAACCCACGGAGCTTGCCCAGCTCACTCAGGCGCAGGTGCACGCGGGTGAGCAGATCCTCCGCCGTGTCGTCCGGCGCGACCTCGGCGTTGACTGTTAACCACGTCTCGCCCGACTTGCGCGCCAGCGAGAGCTCGGGCACCAGCAGCGAAGCGGGCGCAAACCCGTCCCACTGCGGCGATCTGCCGCCGTCGGGGGCGAACGCAAAGCCTCCCAGGGCTACGAGCCCCGAACCTGGCGGCCCGTCAGAATCGGGGCTTGTGGCGAGCGCCGCCGCGGCGAGCGCTCGCCAGCGCGCGGAGACCTTGGAGAAGCGATCCGGGCCGCGGGCCTCGAGCGAGCACACGCACCCCAGGGCCCCCAGCGCGAAGCCCTCGCGATCGGGCTGCTCGAGACAGAACCAAGGCTCTCCGGGACGGCGCGAGGCTGCCACGATCGCGCTTGGGTCGAGCTCGCCCTCGATCTCCGCGGTCAGGCTGCACAGAGCCGTGGTGCCTTTCGAGCGTGCGCGCCGCAGCGCGGCTTCGATCAGGAGCGAGAGACGGGTGTCCTCGCGTGTACTCAGCAGCCCGCGTGCCTGTGCTCCGAGCGCGGCGACGTTCCTCACGTGGCTCAGGCTAGCGTTGGACGTGGAGCCGAGCAGTTCCGTCCGGCACGAGGACGTCCCCCGGCGCGAGGACCTCCCCCGGCACGGTGAGGTCCCGCCGCCCGCGGAGGCCCGCGCGCGGAGCACCCACGGAGCCAAGAGCGCGCCGGAGGGCGCGGTCGAGGCTCGCGTGGACCTGTTGCTGGAGCCAGATCGCGCGGAACGTGTGGTCCCGGCTCGGAATCGACTCCAGAACGAGGTTCGGCCAGCGCCGAAGCTGGTCGATGCATCCCGTGCGTACGAAGTCGTCGTACAGGGGTGCGCCGCGCGAGAGCAGGAGGAGCGCCTGAGCGCCGGCGTCGCGCAGCCGATCGAGGGCTGGCACCGGATCAGGGTCATACGTGGTCCCGCCGGCCGCGCCACGGCGCTCCCCGCCCCGGCCGCGCAGGGAGCCGACGCTGCTGCGCGTCACCCTCCAGACCCGCTCGGGCGTCACCGCTCCGGAGCGCAGCCATCCGATGCCTCCGCTGCGGGCAAGCGCGAGCGTACGACGAGCTTCGCGCCGAGCCACGAGGCTCCCGTCCCACTCGAAGGCGTACAGGTCGATCATCAATGCCGCCAGCACTCGCTCGTCGCGCACGGCCGCGTGGTAGGCCCAGTAGGCCCCCGAGCACAGACCCGTGAGAATGAAGCGCCCGGGCAGTCCTCGTTGCTGCAGCGCTCCCAGCACCGCGAGTGTCTGATCGACGAGGTGCTCGGTGTAAAAAGATGCATTGTCCACATAGCCGCGATCCTCACCGTCGGAGTCGCCAAGTCCCTCCAGGTCGATCCTGACGGACGGCACGCCGCGCGCGGCCCAGCGCCTGGAGGCTTGCACCCAGGCGCGATTGGGACCAATGCGCCGCACGGCACCGGCGTTCAGGAAGACTGCGCAGAGAGGTTCCACCCGGCTGCCGACGGGCTCCGCGAGCACGCCCACCAGCCCGCCCGGACCGAGCTCCAAGGAGATGACCTGCTCTCGTATCCGGCCGCCGTCAGACTCGATCTCGATGCTCTTGCGCGCGAGCGAGGGTGTTGCACGCCGAGTGCCGTCCTCGAGGCCCGCGAGGGGTGCGCGCCGCGGCGCGCACCCCTTCGAGCCGTGTGAGGGTGATGGAGCATCCCCTAACCACGAGATCGTGCGCGCGAACAGCGCGTGCGGTGTGATCGCTTGCTGTGGGTTTGTCATCAGCTCGGCGTAGCCTTCGCCGCGCTCGCAGCAGAGCTCGGCCCCACTTCGCTCGAAATGTGCTTGCAGCCTCGCCTCGATCGGCAAGCCGTCGCGTGCGAGGAGCAAGATCCGGCGCTCGGCGCCGCGCGGCACTGCGAGCTTGACCAAATCGAGCTTTTCCAGCGCGCCCACGGTCTCGCCGCTGAGCAGGAACCCTGACACTTCGAGAAATCCCTCTGGCAGCGGCGGGGGCGCCGCCGCGTTGGGATCGGGAAACTGCGCCGCGGCGAATCGCCCGAAGGCCGTGAGCTGACGCAGCAGAGTGTGACCGCGCGAGGGGACCCCCCACAGCATCAGGTCGTCGATCAGAGCGTTGCGGGCTACCGCCCGGCACGCGACCATTCCCCCCAGCCCGATCCCGAGCGCGGCGACGCGGCTACAGCCAGTTACGCTGCGCAGCCAGCCCGCCGCGTGAGTGAGCGCCGCGGTCCACGCCTCCAGACGCTTTGGATCGCGCGGCGATCCAGCGCTGTCGCCTGCCCCGGGGAACTCGATCCTGACCACCGGATGGCCGGCGCCGGCGAGCGCCTGCGCCCACTCGCGCCTGGCCCGGTAGGAGCACACGTCCTCCCAGCCGAAGGGAGGACAGATCAGGATTCCGGTGAGCGCGCCCGCGCCCTCATCCCGGGCCGGCATCCCGCTGAGTGCGCCGCCATAAGAGGCAGAATGCAGGACCGCAAGCACGGGGTCCGGTTTGACCGCGAGGTAAACCGGGTGCTCAAACGACGTCGACATCGATTCCATCCCTATCTCCACATCCCTTCCCGGATGCTTCCCCAACTACGGAGTACTTTCATACCCATACGGAACACTACCATACTCCTTTAGTAGTGCTTTGTTGGGGACAGGTCGTCCAACTCGCTTAGTCGACCGCCGGTCAGCCGACCACCTCCTCAGCGCCGATCAATCCACGGCAGCGCCGCTCAGCCAACCTCCTCCTCGAGCGCGCCGGTGGCTCGCGTCCAGGCGCTGGCGAGGCCCGAGATCATCGGCTCGGGGTCGAACGGCCTACGCCGCGCGAGCTTGAATCCGAGCACCTTGCAGGCTCCTACGATCTCGCCCATTGCGGCAGTGGCGCGCGCTCCGTGCTCGCCGAGCAGCCACTGCGCGTGCGAGGCCGCGAGCTCAAAGGCCGACCCCGCCATCCGGACGGTCGCGAACGCATAGTCGTGGTAGTCGGCCAGCCCGGCTTCGAGCAGTGCCGGCAGCGATTCGATCAAGTGCTCGCCGAAGCGCTCGAACGGGTTAGATCGGGGACGTTTACCGAGGTGGCGGGCAAGTAGTCCGAGGGCGATCTCGCGCAGCGCTTCGCCCTGCAGGCCCAGACCCACGTCGAAGCGCACGAGCTCGGTGTACGGCGGCAGCACGGACGGCGGCGAGAGGACGGGGAGCGGCAGGCCGGTTGACAGGGGGCTCTGGACGAGAGGCTCGCCGAGCTCTTCGCCAAGGCGAAACACGCCCCGGAAGTCCGCGTCCCGGAGCTCGTACAGCCCCGCGTTGTGAAAGTAGCGGAATACCTGGTTGGGAATGTCGATCGCGTCGGCGACGACCGAGGTCTTGACGTGCTCGGCGCGGTAGCTGGTCGATGCCGTATCGGGCAAGTGGAAGGCGTCGAGCTCGACGATCATCGTCCGTCCGCGATCGATCTGCTCAGCGATCTGGACCGGGAGCGGACGGTAGGGCTGCATCTCGTGGATGTCGAGGCCGAACAGCAGCTCCAGGTCTTCGGGCGGCGGCTTGAAGAACGTCCACTGATCCCCCTCGAAGTCCATTCGCACGAGGAAGCCGAGCATTGCGAGCGGCTCGTAACCGCAGGCGTGCAGGAGCTCGACGATGATGTCGGTGTAGCAGTTGGTCTCCAAGTAGGTGCGCCCGCCGGCATGCAAGGCGTGGGGCTGGTAGGCACCAGGCTCGCGCCCGGAGAGGCTCGTCATGCCACCCCGCGCCTGCGTCCTGCTCGGTGTCCCCATCCCGCTCTGCGTCCGCGTGCCGCTCTCCGTCCGCATCCCACTCAGCCCCCCCTCCGTCAGCGCCCCACCCCGCGTTGCGGGTTTCACGACGGCCACAGTCTGTCCCGGACCGCCGAGGGCCATCCCGTCGGATCCAGGCCGTGCGCGCGCAGCAGCGCGAGCACGATCCGCTCGTGGCCGAAGCCCAGGCACGACGTATGGGCGACCCCACCCTGTGCGAGCTCCAGCCCGTATGCCTTGCCGAAGTGGTCCTGGTGATGGTTGAACGACGCAACCGCCGTCGGCGCCGGCCCGGCGATGGTGACGAGCAACTCCAGCTTCAGCGCCTGCTCGCGCTGGTTGGCTGCGAGCATCCGGCCGCGGCGCCCAAAGAAGGGGTCGTTGGCCGTGTCGAGCTCCACCTCGAGCCCGAGGCCAATCAGCAGTGCGAGCCCGCGCTGGGCCCATTCGTCCCGCCATGCGAGCACTACTTCGGGCTCTCCGATCCTGACGAGCTCGTGCATGTGAAAGATCTGTCGCCGTGCGGGGTCCTCGGAGGGCTCGCGGCGAAACACCCACGCGCCGCCGGTGTCGACGCAAACGCCCCCCAACGCCAGCCGCCCGCGGGCGGCGATCGCGGGATACACCGGGTAGCAAGCGGCGGGCATCAGCGCCAGATCGGTCAGCCGCTGAAACTCGCTCCAATCCTCGTGCCGGCTCGCGACCTGGTCTTGGAGCTGAGCGTCGGCTTCGGAGCCGTGAAACGCACAGACGCTGCCGGTCAGGTGAGGAAATGACGTCAGGTAACCGCTGTCCTCGAGCTGGCGGCGCGGCAGCACGGGCGGGAAGCGCAGCCTCCGCGCCCCATGGGCCGCGGCCGTCGCGCAGATGAGGTTCTCCAGGTGCTCGCGTACGTCCTCGAAAGCCTCACCGTGACCGTAGACTCCTTGCACGCCTGTCTCCAGGAGCAGCCCGTCTCCGATCAGCTCTGCCAGGAACGACGCCTGCTCTGGCGTGGCGGGCCTTGCGGGCGTGGCGGGGGCTGGTCCTGGGGCCGTGGTGGGGCCGTCGGCCGTGGCGGGTCGGTCGGCCGTAGCGGGGCCGTCGGCCGTGGCGGGGCCGTCGACCGTGGCGGGTCCTGCGGCGTGGCTGGGTCTTGCGGCCGGAGGGCTCATCGGCCTCAGCTCTCCTTGGAGATCAACAGCAGCCCAGCGTCGACCCCGTGGATGCGCTCATTGGCGACCATCAAGCGCGCCGAGAGCGAGTCCCGGAGGTGACGACCGACCCCGAACGGGGAGTCGTTCTTGTAGGCGGCGATGCCGATCACCTCCAGCACGCCTGCGCACACGCGGGGAGCCTGCTCGGAGGCCGCCAGCTTGAGGTTGTTGAAGCGCAGCACCGATGCCATCGTCGACAAACGATCGCGTTCGGGCTCGTCGCTGGCCTCGATGAAGTCGAGCAGTGCGCATCGGACCCCGTCTCGCAGCAGCGTGAGCTCGCTCATCACGCGTGAGAGCGCGTCTGCCGCGGGGACGGGCTCCCCGGGCTTGCGCTTTGCCGCCGCGCGCACGAAGCTCCGGCCCCGCTCGAAGGCGTCGGTTGCGATCCCCAGCCACACGTGTGACCAGAGGATGTGCGACACCGGCACCATCGACTCGTTCATGATCCGGGAGAACGGCGCACGAAGGACCTGCTCGGGCCCGACCTTCGCGCGCACTACGAAGCCCGGAGAGCACGTCCCGCGCATCCCGATCGTGTCCCAGGTGCCCTGCGGCTCGAGCGCCGTCTGCTCAGCCCGGCTGCAAACGAGCACCTGGTCTCCTGGCTCGGCGTCCGGCCGGCGGCGCAGGGTGCTCAGGAGGTCATCGGCGTACGCCCCGTAGCTGACCGTTGGAGCGTGCTTCTCGAACGCGAGAAGACCATCCTCAACTGGGGTCAAGGCAGCGATCGAGCGGCTCATGTCGCCGCCCGTGCCGACCTCGGAGGTGACCGACGCGATCAAGTGCTGCTCGCTGGCCAGCTGGCGCAGGTAGGCGTCGAACCACGGCGCATCGTCGAGGTGGCGCGCGATCGTGACCACCTGGATCTGGTGCATCGCGAACACCATCGCGCTCGACGCGCACCGCCGGCCGAGCTCCGCGCAGCCCCGCGCCAGCGCTTGCAGCGAGACTTCCGCACCGCCGCGCTCCTGGGAGACGTAGGCCGACAGGGCCCCAGCCTCGCGCAGCGCCGCGATCGTCTCGCGAGGAAAGCGGGCGTCGCGGTCGACCTCGTCGGCATGGATCGCCGCGACATCGCCGGCGATCCCGCGCACCGCCGCCAGGAACGCCTGGTCGCGATCGACGGCGACGCTCATACCGCCGTCGCCTGGAGCTCTCCGATCGCCACCGCGATCGAGTCGATGCTCTCGAAGACACTGCGCTTGAGCATGCTGTCCGGAAACTCGATGTCGAATCCGTTTTCGAGCGCGAGCATCACGTTCACGCTGGCGTGCGAGCTCATGCCCGCCTGGTAGAGGTCGTCCCGGTCACGGAGTGACTGCGCGCTTACCGGCATTGGCAGGCGCGCGTGGTCTTCGATGATCTGACGGATCTGCTCGATCGTGTCCATTGATGCCTCAGCCTCGCCGGCTGGCTGCGCGTCCCCGATCACGACTGCCGCTCGCTGGCCGGCTGTGCGTGCTCGATCAGCGACTGCCGCTCGCCACCGGGCTGTGCGTGTATCTCCCCGACCACCACCGCCGCCCCGAACCGCCGCTCGTGGCTGATGCTGAGCGCCAGCTCGGCCAAGCCTGCATCGGCGGCGAGCTTGGCGGCGGCGCCGGTCAGCCGAAGCTCGGCCCGGCCGGCGGCGCCGCGGCATACTTCGATCGCGCGCCACGGGATCGCTCGATCGCCTGGTCGGAGCGTTTTGAAAACAGCCTCCTTGGCGGCAAAGCGCTCCGCCAGCCGCCCGTCATCGACCCCATCGGCCGCCCGTCCATCGGTCGTCCGGCAGTCGGCGACCTCTCGCTCGGTATAGACGCGCTCCAGGTAGCGCGCCCCGTGCGTATCCAGAGCGTCGCGTACCTCCTGTCTATCTACCAAATCGATCCCCACCCTAATCGTCATCATAGCAGCTAAGCATGATGCGAATCAACAAGCAAGCGCGTGGAAGCGTGGGCAGGGCCTGGGGGTGGGCCCAGGGGCAAGGCCTGGGCGTGGGCGCGACCCGCCGTACTGCGCCGCTCACCCCGTCCGCACCTCAATCTGCTCCGTCCGCGACGAATTCAGCGCACGGACCGAGCCGGCGGGCCGGCACTCGGGGTCGGGGCAGTGGAGCGCGACCGTCGCGCTCGATCCGGGCAGGAGATGAAACCAGGAGTCCGATGGCCTGAACCCCGGCACCTCGAGGGCGACGTAGTGGGCAAAGAGCGTGCTCGAGACCCGCATTAACCATTCACCTCCCGGACCCCGGCCGGCCTGCGCAGTGAGCCCGAGATCCGCGAGCCGCGGGCGGGCTGGCCCTGAGACCAGGTGGCAGTCGCCGCCCAGCAGCCGGTCCTGGGCGTCGTAGAGCTCGGCCGCGACCACGTCGTAGCCTGACGGCCCAAAGCGATAGACGTGGTTGAGGTCACGGAAGCCGTCGAGCAGCGCGTCCGCCCTGAGGTCGAGCGCTCCGTGCGCGTCGATCTCGACGTCGCGCTCGCCCGCCTCCAGCTCGGCTCCGGCGTCGCTGAAGACACGTAGGCGCACCCAGCCTACGAGCCGCTCCGGGCCATCGTTGAAGACGTGCAGCCGGAGACCGGAGAGCCCTTCGTCGCTGATCAGCACGGTGCTCGGCGCGGACACACGGCGGACGGCGTAAAACGACGCCTTGGGCCGCCCAAAGGAGTCGAGCAAGCCCCAGCCCGCGCCGGGCCACAAGTCACGCCAGCTCAGCACGAGGGCACCGTCGCAGGAAGAGGCACGCCGGCGCCACTCGGTGAGCACGAGGCTCATCAGCTCGGCGACGGCCGCACGCCCCAGGTCGAGCGCCCGCTCGGGATCGGCGTAGCGCACCTGCAAGGGATCTACGGCGAACAGCTCCCGTACATAGTGGTCTCGGACATCCTCGA
Source organism: Actinomycetota bacterium (assembly GCA_030853685.1). GTDB lineage: Bacteria > Actinomycetota > Thermoleophilia > Solirubrobacterales > Solirubrobacteraceae > Palsa-465. The sequence continues at coordinate 20,979 of JALYUQ010000229.1, forward strand.
AGTCCCACGAGGCACCGGTATCACGGGCGACCGCCTGCTTCCAGCGGGGGTCGTGGCCGGCGACCCCGGCGCCGCCGAAGACCTGCTCGACCGTCTCGCGCTCCGGAGGCGTGCCAAAGGCCAGGCACTCCGCGGCGAAGCGCACTCCCGCCAGGCGCGCATCGGCCGGCGGGCGCAGGTAGCCCCCGACGCCGAAGTAGTGGGAAACGCCGGCCTCGGGTGCGAACGGAGGCTCGCTGCCCGATGGAGCGGAGGCGACGTAGGGCAGGCCGGGGTTGAGGCTCTGAAGGAGGGCAGGGATCGTGCGCTCGAGCAGGGTGCTCTGCCGGCGCTCTGGCGCCAGCCCGTACATCGAGGCCTGCTGATAGGTCTCGCTGCTGCCGCAGGCGATCGCCAGCGCCGGCCTGCCCTGCAGGGAGCCAAACGCCTGCTGGAGCTCTTGCTCCAGACGCGCTACGAAGTCCGCCTCCTCCGGCGGATCCATCCTCGCCAGCATGCAGTCCTGCCAGACGAGCACGCCGAGCTCGTCACAGGCATTCCAGAAGGGCTCGTCTTCGTAGGTGGCGTACCCGGGAACGCGCAGCATGTTCATCCCGGCCTCACGAGCGAGCGCAACCGACGCGCGGACCTCCTCGGGGCCGGCAGCCAGCGAGACAGCATCGGGTGCGCTCCACAGCGCGCCGCGGCAGAACACCGCCAGCCCGTTGACCCGCAGGCGAAATGCACCGTCCTCACGATCCAGCTCCAGCGTCCGAAAGCCCACGCGGCGCAAGCGGGAGCGGGCGCCGTCGAGCTCGAGCTCTGCGTCGTAAAGCGGCTGAGCCCCTTGGGTGTGCGGCCACCACCGCTCGGCAATGTCGAGATGAAGCGTGCCCTGCGCCACTACTTCAGTCCCGGTCTGCTCGAGCCCCAAACGGACGCTCTCACCGCCCACCCGTAGATGCGCCTCCTTTGGCAGTCCTGCGCCGCGGCGCAGGACTGCGCGAATGGAAACCGTGCCACCGCAGCCATTGGCATCGCACCCGGTTTGCAGGCTCAGCCTGAGCGGGGCGGAGGTTTCTGTCCGCGGAACCAGCCGGATGGGCCTCCAGGGCCCGACCGGCGCCGCCCACCGCGACCAACCGGGCATGCGCCCCAACAAGGTGGTGCGGTACCAGCGCAGGCTCTGGGAGCGGACCAGACGGCTCTTCCAGCGCGGGCGCGGATGCCGGGCGCCAAGCACCGGGCTCAGGGCCGCGCAGCGAACCGCAAGCTCGTTGTCGGGCTCCAGCCGCTCGACTGCAAGCCGGTGGGCGAGGAACATGTTCTCGCTGTGGAGCAGGTGGCTGGCGCCCAGCCACACGTCAGCCAGCGTCGCGACACCGCCGAGGTGCAGCTCCCACGGGCCGCCGCCGCCCGGGGAACTGAGACTGGGGCCAGGGAAGCGACACCGAAACCACCAGTCGCGGCCATCGAGGACCTCCTCGTCCTCGGTGCCCCAGGCCCACCTGCCGGCGTCGCGCAACGCACCGGCGACGGTCCCGGGCACCGTCGCCGGCAGCCACTCGATCGCGGCGCCGTCCAGCTCGCCGGGGGTCGATACGGCTCCAGGCGACGTGGACCCGCAGGTCCAGGTCGCCTGCGCGAGCACATCGATGCTCACGGTGCCAGGACTACTAGAACTAGGTCCAGCAGGCGGTAGCGAAGCGCGTCCCCTGGCGGGGGCGCTTCGGGGGCGGGGCGCTCAGCCAGAGCGAGTCGGCCGGTAGGTGCCAAAGCTCCACACGTGGCCCTCGGGGTCGCGGGCCATGTAGTCGCGCGAGCCGTAGTCCTGGTCGGCCGGCTCGCGGAGAATCCCGGCACCGGCGGCCTTCGCGCCCGCGCAGTGGGCGTCGGGGTCATCGACGATCGCGTAGATCGCGCCCGTGGCCCCGCCGGCCTGGTCCGGGGTCAGGACCGCCCACTCGGACCCGAGCGACTCCCGCGCCGATCCCAGCATCAGCATCCCCGATCCGAAGCGAAGCTCGGCGTGGTGGACGATCGCCGGATCGGCCGGATCCTCGTACACGGCGTGGCGCTCGAACCCGAAGGCCCGCTCCAGCCAGGCGATCGCAGCGGGGGCGTCGCGGTAGCGCAGCGTCGGGATCAGATCTGGTGCCTGCCAGGTGGGCGCGGGTTGTGTCGTGGGGCTGGAAAGGGTGTCGTCGGTCATTCTCGTTCCTTCCATTGGCGCATTGTGCACGTGTAGCCTAGGCGGCGATGTCTCGCAGCGTCCAGAGGCGATCGGGGCCGTGGACCCGTGGCTTCGATCCGGCGCTCGGGCGTGGCGTCGAGCCTGCCACGTAGCATCGGGCGGGATGCTCGCCCCGGAGTCCCCTACGCTGCCCGCCGCTCGTGGCCCCGCAGCTCGTCCGGTAGCGCCATGTCGAAGCCGAGCTTGCGCAGCGCGGCGACCAGGGTGAGGTACTTCTCGCGCTTGATCTCCGCGTACGCGGACGAGTCGTCGGCGAGCTCGGCGATCCGCACGGCGTGGTACTTCGCGTACCAGGCCGCCGCTCCGCGCAGCGCCTCCAGCTCGGCCGGCGTCAGGGCGGGGGGATCGCTCGGTAGGGCCACTATCGGCACGGTAGGGATCGCTTCAGACGTTTGGCTCTGTCTGGGGCAACTTTTCACGCTTTCTGCGCAGTTCTGATGCCGGCCGTTTCGATCCCTTCACAGCTCGTCGTTTTCGGGGAGCTCCTCGACGCGCCGGCGGGTCGATATCGGGAGCTCAACGGCGCGCGGAACGTGCGGGAATACGTCGGCTCGCCTCGGACCCGTGAGGACGAGGAGCAGCTAACCGAGCCGATCCTGGCGGACCTGATCGAGCGGGTGCTCGGGTTTCCGGCCGACGCCTACTTCCCGCAGCGTGGCCGCGCCGGCCTGAAGCCGGACTTCACCCCGATCGATCTCGTGGCGCACCCGTTCGTGCTCGACGCGAAGAGCTCGACGCAGAGTCTCACTCTGCACGAGCGTCAGATCCGGGCATACATCGATCAGCGCCATCTCGACCTCGGCGTGCTCTTCAACCTCCGAGAGCTGCGCGTATACCGTCGTGGCGCCACCGGGCACGATCCGTTGCTGTCGTTCGACGTCGTGCGCCTGTGGCAGGTCGCGCGCGGCGAGGCGCTCGACGTCAACGAGGTCGGGCGGTTCTCGCGGTTCTGCGGGCTGTTCGGCTACCAGCCGATGGGGCTACAGGAGAAGATCGGCCGGGTCGCTAACGCCGAGCCGTGGCGCCAGCGCGCGGGCGCGGGCGAGAACCTCCAGATCGATCCCGAGTTCCTCGTCAGCCAGCTCCGCAAGCTCTCGCGAGTGCTGGCCGAAGATGCGGCGGCCCAGCACGAGCTGCTCGTGGCCGACATCGAGCTCAACCCCGGTCATGACCGCCGTCTGCGTCTCGAGCTCGAGACGCTGGCGCGCGAGATCGAACCGGGCATCGACGAAGCCGCGCTACCTGAAACGGCGACCGGCTATCGCGCCGCCGAAGGCGTGGCAGGTCGCGCTTGGTCGCAGTACCTGATGCGCGTCGCGCAGCTGGCGCTCACGCGGATCCTGCTCTACCGCTCGTGGGAGGACGCGGGGTTCGTCGAGGACTGCCTCTACGACGGCGGCTTCGAGCTGGTCTACGAGCGGTTGCACCGCAGCCTGCGCCACGTGCTCGACGAGGCCTTCCAGCGCGGCCGCGACCGCTACCGGTGGCTATTCGGCGAGGACAACAACTACGACTGGTTCCGGCCACGCGACGATGCGCTCGCCGACGTTCTCTACGCACTCGTGCCGTTCCCGCTGGCCCGACTCGATGCCGACGTGCTTGGCGGGCTGTACGAGTCCTACGTTGACGAGATCGACCGCGACCGGCTGGGACAGTTCTACACCCCACGCGCCGTCGTTCGCTTCATGCTCGACCGCGCCGGCTACGCGGAGCCGCACGGCGTCTTTCGCCTCGAGGGCGACGAGCGTCGCCATCGGTCGATCTTCGACTTCGCGACCGGTTCGGGCGGCTTCCTCGTCGAGGCCGCGCGGCGCGTGATCGACGAGGGAGGCCTGAACATGAGCGACACACGCGACCTCCGCGACGGCCTGCGCGCGATCGTGCTGGGCTTCCACGGGTGTGAGATCAGCCCGTTCCCCTACTACCTCACCGAGGTCAACCTGCTGCTTCAGGTCTCCCGGCTGCTGGGCCGGCTGCGCGAGCTCGGCGAGCAGCCGGGCACGTTCACCCTCGGCGTCGTGCACACCGATTCCCTCGGCGCCCGGCGCGGCCCGGACGACAGCTTCGGCGAGCTTGACCCCGCGCAGCGCGCCGACGCGGGGCTGCTGGCCTCGGACGAGCGCTACGGCATCGTGCCGCTCGACGCCGCCAAGCAGCCGCGCTTCGCCGAGATGCGCGAGGATGGCGCGTTCGACCTCGTGATCGGCAATCCGCCGTACGTGTTCGAGTCGGGCAACAAGGTGCTGTTTCACCGCCTGCGGGCGCTGCCCGGATGGCGCGCGGCATACCGCGGCAAGAGCGACTACCTCTACTACTTCCTGGCCATGGCCGCCGAGAAGGTCGCTCCCGGCGGCCGGCTGTGCGTCATCACCCCGGCCGGCTGGATGAACGCCGGCAACGCCGACTGGCTGCGCGAGCGCCTCGCGGCGAGCCTGCGCCTGGACGAGCTGTACCTGTTCGGCAGCATGCGCCTGTTTGCGACCGAGCGCGAGGAGCGCGACGTGCGAGTGGGGATGAAGCCGCCGACGGTCGAGAGCGCGATCCTGGTGGCGACGAAGGCGCCGGTGTCCAAGGCGCACCACCTTCGCGTCGTGCTGCTCGAGGACCAGGCAGCCGCTGCCGCCGCGATCACCGGAGATCCGTCGGCGCGGATTCCGCCCCGCGAGCCGCTGCTGAAGCTGATGGCCGACCGGGCCGGCACCCGTGCGGGAAGGTCGAAGGGCATCCTCGTCCACAGCGTCCGCCAGGCCCAGCTTCGATCGACCCGTCCGTGGCCTGTCAAGCACGCTCCACGGGACGTCGCGGCGAGGGTCGTCGCCCACCTCCAGGCTCAGCTCGACGACGCCGCCAGCCCGGTCGAGCGGCT
>JALYUQ010000284.1 GCA_030853685.1 Actinomycetota bacterium
GGGCATGACCAGCGCGCTCAGCCCGGCGATCGCGCCGGCGCCGGCCAGCGAGCCGATCACGTGCGCATAGCCGTCCAAGAAGCACTCCTCCTCCACCTGGGCCTCGCACCCGGCAGCGCCCAGCCGCTGGGCGATCCACTGGGCCGCCTGCTGCTCGCCGGTGGAGCCCGCCCGACGCTCGAGCGGCGCCAGGGTGGCGATCACCTCGCGCAGCGTCGCCAGCGCCGCCGAATCGGTCATCTGCGGCTCGGCGCGTCCCGGCGTCACGCCGCGTGGAGGTTCTCAAAGATCGCCGCCAGCCCCTGGCCACCCCCGATGCACATCGTCTCCAGGCCGTAGCGGCCGCCCCGTCGGTGCAGCTCACGCAGCAGGGTGGCGAGGATCCGCCCGCCGGTGGCGCCGATCGGGTGACCGAGGGAGATTCCCGACCCGTTGACGTTGACGCGCGCCAAGCCGTCGGACAGATCCCACTCGCGCAGCACCGCGAGCGCCTGGGCGGCGAATGCCTCGTTGAGCTCGATCAGGTCCATCTGCGCCAGCGACAGCCCGGTCCGGGCCATCGCCTTGGCGGTCGCGGGCACTGGACCGATGCCCATCGTGCGCGGCGGCACCCCAGCCACCGCCCAGCCGACCAGCCTGGCGATCGGCTCCAGGCCGAGCTCGGTGGCCCGCTCGGCGTGGGTGACGACGCAGACCGCGGCCCCGTCGTTCTGGCCGCTGGAGTTGCCTGCGGTCACGGTCGCCTCGGGATCCTTGCGGCCCATCACCGGTCGCAGCGAGGCCAGGCTGTCCAGCGTCGCGTCGGACCGGGGGTGCTCGTCTCGGTCGATCAGCTTGGCCGGCGCCTTGCGCTCCTTGACCTCGACGGGGACGATCTCCTCGGCGAAGTCGCCCCGCTCCTGCGCGTCGAGGGCCCGCTGGTGGGAGCGCAGCGCGAGCTCGTCCTGCTCCTCGCGCGGGATCGAATACTCGCGGCGCAGATTCTCCGCGGTCTCGATCATCCCGCCGGGCACGGGGTGGTTGATCCCGCCGGCGGTGACCCGGCCGCGGACCAGGCGGTCCTCGAGCATCGCGCCGCCGGAGCGGGCTCCCCAGCGCAGCGCCGTCGAGTACAGCTCGGTCTGGCTCATGCTCTCGGCGCCGCCGGCCAGCACCAGGTCCGCGGCGCCGGTCTGGACCATCATCGACGCCTCGATCACCGCCTGCAGCCCCGATCCGCAGCGACGGTCGATCTGCAGGCCGGGCACGTCCACCGGCAGCCCGGCGTCCAGCGCGGCCACCCGCCCGAGCGCCGGCGCCTCGCCGTTGGCGTAAGCCTGGCCCAGCATCACGTCGTCGACGCGGTCAGGCGGAAGCCCCGTGCGCTCGATCAGCGCCTTGATCACGGTCGTCGCCAGGGCGGTCACCGAGACCTCCCGGAACATGCCGCCGAAGCGCCCGACCGGCGTGCGGAGGGGCTCGCAGATCAGGGCGTCACGCATCGTGGGCCAGCTTAGTAGTCAGTCTGAGTGGCAGTTCGTAGACGTCGAGCCGAAGTCCCGGATGCGGTGACCAGTCACGGGTTTCGTTGCGCCGGAAGCCGAGGCGCTCGTAGAGGCGGTGCGCGGCGCGCATCTGAGAGGCGGTGGAGATCACGACGCCGCCCAGCGCATCCTCCTGGGCTCGGTGGATCGCCGCCCGTACCAGCGTGGCTCCGACTCCGGTGCGTCTGGCGCTGGGGTCGACCGCCAACATCCGCAGCTCCGCTTCGCTGTCGTATCTGATCTCGGCCACCGGTCCGTCGCTGGCGACGTAGGTGACGGTGCCCAGGATGCGTCCGGTCTGCGCGACGGCGACCAGGATCGCCGCCGAGACTGCCCGCCCGGCGGCGTCGAGGAGCTGCTGCTCGTATTCGGTCGACGCGAACCCGTCGGCGCGGTAGGCGTCGGCGCACACCTGCCCCGCCGTTGGTAGCTCATCGGCATGCGCCGGTCTGACGATCATCCTGGAGTTCTCTCAAAACTTCGCTCGTGACGCTTGACCCTCACGTGACGGGAGGCCCTACGGTGCCTGGCATGAGAACCGTAGGCGAGCTCTCCCAGCTCGCGGGCGTGACCGTCCGCACGCTGCATCACTACGACGAGATCGGCCTGCTGCGTCCCAGCGGACGGTCGGACAGCGGCTACCGGCTGTACTCGTACGCCGACCTCACGCGTCTGCAGGAGATCCTCGTCTGGCGTCAACTGGGCTTCTCGCTGACCGAGATCCAGGCGCTGCTCGACGACCCCCGGCACGACCGGGCGAGCGCGCTGCGCCGCCAACGTGAGCTGGTGGCACTCGAGCTCGAGCGCCTGGGGGCCACGGCACGAGCTCTCGACGCCGCGCTCGACGCCGAAGACAAGCAAACTGAGATGGAGGTGGAGAGGATGTTCGAGGACTTCGATCCGAGCCAGTACGAGGACGAGGTGCGCGAGCGTTGGGGCAAGACCGACGCCTACCGGGAGTCAGCCCGCCGGGCGGGCGGCTACGGCGAACGCGAATGGAGCGCGATCCGGGCCGAGGCCGAGCAGGTGACCGAGGACTTCGCGACGCTGATGAGCGAGAGCGAGCCCGCCGAAGGCGACCGCGCCCGAGCGGTCGCCGAGCGCCACCGTCAGCACATCACGCGCTGGCTCTACCCGGTCGGCGCCCAGATGCACCGCAACCTGGCCGAGCTGTACATCGCCGATCCGCGCTTTGCGGCCAGCTACGAGAAGGTGGCGCCGGGACTGGCTGCGTATGTGCACGACGCGATCCTGGCCAACGCCGGTGGGCGTGGGGTTGCTGAAGCGGGGGCCTGCTGACGCAACTCCGGGGGGCTGGCTGACGCGATCCCCAAGGCCTCAGTCGGTGATCGCAACGTGCCCGGGCTGGGCGGCGACGCGCGTGAGCCACTCCCGCAACCCGGGGTAGGGCTCGAGCTCGAAGCCGCCCTCGGGCGCGACATGCGCGTACCCGTACAGGGCGATGTCGGCGATCGTGTAGCGCCCCGCGACCAGAAACTCCCGCTCTGACAGGTGGCGCTCCAGCGCCTCAAGCGCCCGTTTGCCCGCTCGCCGCTTGGCCTCGAGCTCGGAGGGCGCAGGGTGGATTCCGGCCAGCTCCCAGAACCTGACCACCGCGATGTTGGGTTCGACGTCGTACTGCTCGAAGAACAGCCACTGCAGCACCTGCGCGCGCTCGAAGGCGCCGGCGGGCACGTACTCGGTGGCCTCGCCGAAGTAAGACAGGATCGCGCCTGACTCGGCCAGCGCCCGGCCGTCGTCGAGCACCACGGTGGGAACCCGCAGCGCGGGGTTCAGCGCGCCGAGGACCTCCGGCCGGTCGGAGCGGTCGAACACGTCGAGCTCGCGCCGCTCGTACTCGATTCCGAGCTGGTGCAGCAGCAGCCGGACCTTGTAGCAGTTGCCCGACACCGGGGAGTTGTAGAGCAGCATCACCTGAGCAACTTACTAACCTGGGCCGATGGATCAGGCGATCCGCGCCGCCCCGCCGGCGATCGATGGCGCGCCGGAGGCGGATGGCGAGCCCTCGGCCCGTGGCGACCGTCCGCGCCCGCGTCTGCTGCGGACGATCGTGTTCGTCGTCGGGGCCTCGAGCCTGGGCGCGGAGATCTCGGCCGCGCGACTGCTCGCGCCGTACTTCGGCGCCTCGACGATCATCTGGGCCAACACGATCGCGACCGTGCTGGTGGCGCTGTCGGCGGGCTACGCGATCGGCGGCCGGCTGGCCGACCGGCGCGGTGACATGGGCGGGTTGTGCGCGATCGTGCTGATCGCCTCGGTGCTGCTGGCGGCCGTCCCGTTCGTCGGGGATCCGTTCCTGACGCTTTCGGTCAACGCCCTCGGGTCGCTGTCGATCGGCGGCTTCCTCGGATCGCTGGGCGCGGTGCTGGTCCTGGTAGCGGTGCCGGTGATGCTGCTCGGGGCGGTGGCTCCGTACGCCAACCGCCTGACGGTCACCGCCGTGGCCGAGACCGGCAAGGTGACCGGCGGCCTGTACGCAATCTCCACCGCCGGATCGCTTCTCGGCACGTTCCTGGCCGCGCTGGCGCTGATCCCGCTGATCGGGACCCACCGAACCTTCCTGGTGTTCGCGCTGGCCCTGGCGCTGGTCGCGGCGCCGCGGATCGGCCCGCGGCGGTTCCTGCTCGTGCCGCTGGCGATCGGCGTCCTGCTCGCGGTGCCGCCGGCAGGGGTGGGTGCGAACGTGGCTGGCGCGCGCGTGATCTACTCGGCGGAGACCCAGTATCAGTACGCCCGCGTGCTCCAGTTCTCGAGCGGCGAGCGCTGGCTACAGCTCAACGAGGGCGTCGCCGTGCACTCGCTCTACCGACCCTGGAGCTACCTGACCGGGGGCTACTGGGATGACTTCCTCATCCTACCCCTCGCCGCCCAGCAGGCGCCACCGCAGCGGATCGCGATCCTTGGCGACGCTGCTGGAACGGTCGCCCGCGCCTATGGTCACTACTTCCCGCAGACCCGGGTGGATGCGGTCGAGCTGGATGGCGAGCTCAGCTCGATCGGCAAGCGCTACTTCGCGCTGGGCGGGCGCCAGCTCCACCTCTACACCGCCGATGCCCGTCCCTGGCTGGCGGCGAGCAAGGTCCGCTACGACGCGATCTTCGTGGACGCCTACCGTCAGCCATACATTCCCTTCTACCTGCTGACCCGGGAGTTCTTCGCTTCCGTGCGCGCCCACTTGCGCCCGGGCGGGGTGATGATCGTGAACGTCGGCCAGATCCCGGGGTCCAATACCCTCGAGAAGGTGCTCTCAACGACTGCCCGGGCCGCTTTTCCGGTAGTGGCTCGCGACCTCGTAGACACAACCAACACCTTGGTGCTGGCGAGCTCGGCACCGCTCTCAGGCGCCCGGATCCGCGCCCGGAGCGCCGGGCTGCGAGCCGGGCTCCGAGCTTTGGCGAGAAACGTCGCGGGGCAACTGCGCCCAGCGCTGGGCGGGGGCGCGGTCTACACCGATGACCGGGCCCCGGTGGAATGGCTCACGGACCTTTCGATCCTGCGCTACGCGACGAAGGGGCACTGACCGGGGGTGGATATCCAGACCGCGCGAGCGCGCGCGGTCTGGGCCCTGGCGTGCGGACCGGGCGCTGCGGCGCGATCTGGTGCCCGTTGCGGGCCTGTCACGCGGCGCGATCTGGACCGCGGCCCGTGGGTCGCGGTCAGCGGACCGGGCACCTCATACCGAGGCATAGGCCAGGCTCGGCACCCTCTTGACCGCCAGGCGCTTTCTCATGTAGAAGAACCAGGTCATGCCCGCGAGCACGACGTAGGCGGCGATGAATATCCACAAGGCGCCGGTGGACCAGCTCGCGTGGGCGTGGGCGACCGCGACCTTTTCGGCGGGGAGCTTTGCGGCCTTGACCAGTGCCGTGACGCCCAGGCTCGCCTGTCGTAGGACCAACTGGATCAGGAAGCCGCCGAACGCGCCTACCGAGCCGGCGATCCCGATCACCGCCGCCGCCTGGCGCTTGAAGTCCAGGGCGGTGAGCTTGGGGTCGAGGCCGTTCTCCTCCGCGTGCTTGGCACCGAGCGCGGTGAAGATGCTCGGGATCATGCGGTACGTGGATCCATTGCCAATCCCTGTCAGCGCGAAGATCACCATGAAGGACGAGAAGAACACTGTGAAGCTGCGGTGCTCCACGCCGTCGATCGCAACCAGGGTGAACGCGGCCATGCCGATGAAAGCCGCGAGCGTCATGCGCGCCCCCCCGACCCGGTCCGAGAGCCCGCCGCCGAGCGGGCGGGTCAGCGATCCGATCAACGCCCCTAGGAAGCCCAGGCCGCCGAGGTAGTTGGCGATGAAGGCGTGGTGGGCGAGGAATTCCGGGAAGGTGTTCTTGATCACCAGCGGCAACGCGAACGAGAAGCCGATGAACGAACCGAAGGTGCCGATGTAGAGCAGCGAGACGATCCAGGTCTGCGGGTTGCGGATCGCCAGCCCATAGGCCTGCGTGTCGGTCTTCGCCTGGCGCAGGCTGTCCATGTAGAGCGCGGCGAGCAGGACGGCGAGGACGATGAAGGGCAACCAGAGCAGACCGGCGTAGGCGAGGTGCACGTGATGGAGCGGGAGCTTGACCGCGGCCGCCGGGATGCCGACGATGATCACCAGGGGCACGACGAGCTGGGTCACTGCCACGCCGAGGTTCCCGCCCGCCGCGTTGAGGCCGAGGGCAAGGCCCTTCTTGCGCTCGGGATAGAAGAATGAGATGTTGGCCATCGAGGAGGAGAAGTTGCCGCCGCCTACGCCGGCGGTCGCGGCGCACAGGATCAGGACCCAGAGCTGGGTGTTGTGGCTCTGTTGGGCGAGCCAGCCGCTGGGCACGAGGATCGCGACTAGCAATGCCGGGATCAACAGCAGGGCTGCGCTCGTCGCAGTCCACATCCGGCCGCCAAAGCGCGCGATCGCGAACGTGTAAGGGATCCGCAATCCGGAGCCGACCAGGTTGGGGACCGCGATGAGCCAGAACTGCTCGGGCAGCGAAAGCACGATCCCGATGTTCGCGAGGTTGATCACGACGATCGTCCACAGCACCCAGATGTTGAAGCCGATGTGCTCGGCGAAGATCGAGAAGATCAGGTTCTTGCGGGCGACCCGGCTGGCGCCGTGTTCCCAGAACTGCTCGTCGTCTGGCTCCCAGCGCTCGATCCAGCGCCCGCGGTGGGTGTCGCCCTTGGGGGGCCGCGCGCGGGCGGGGCCGCCCGCAGGCGGCACGCCGGCGTCTGCGGTCTCGGTCGATGTGCTCATCGGGCTTCGCGTCTCCTTGAAATGAGTGGCTTACTGGTCCGTTCACGGACCGGCGTTCTCGTGGCGGCCAAGATAGACGGGAGCGATGTCCGCGCCGTATCGGAGTCGTTGCGAGCTGATGACGACTGTTTCGAGGTGATGACGGCGCTATTAACGACGGACATCGCATTCGACATGCGGCTCAGCGCGGAGGGTGATCTACGGCCGCGTGGACAGGGTGCGCCCGCGGCCGCGCACCTAGGATCGGCGCGTGACCCTGACGGGAACAGAGAATCGGGAGTACGTGCTCCGCGTCGCCCGCGAGCGGGACATCCGCTATGTGCGGATCTGGTTCGTCGATGTGCTGGGCCTGCTCAAGAGCGTCGCGATTCCGGCTTCAGAGCTCGAGCGGGTGCTCGAGCAAGGCCTGGGCATCGACGGCTCGTCGCTGGAGGGCTCGGCCCGCCTGGCCGAGCGCGATGTGATCGCCCATCCCGATCCCGCCACGTTCCAGATCCTGCCCTGGCGGCCCGCGGGAGGCGTGGCGCGAATGTTCTGCAACGTCGCCTATCCCGACGAGAGCCCATTTCCCGGGGACTCGCGTCATGCGCTGCGCCGTGTGCTAGCGCGGGCGGCCGAGCTCGGCTTCACGTTCCTCGTCGGCTGCGAGGTCGAGTTCTTCGTCTTCGCCCAGCCCCAGGACGACGGTCCCCCGCGCCCGCTGGACCGGGGCGCTTACCTCGACCAGACGACGCTCGACGTGGGCAGCGACTTTCGCCGGCGGACGATCGACTACCTGGAGCAGATGGGGATCCCGGTCAAGAGCTCCCACCACGAGGACGGTCCCTCCCAGCACGAAATCGACCTCCAACATATGGACGCGCTCTCGATGGCCGATGCGGTGACGACGTTCCGCGTCGCGGTCAAGGAGGCCGCGCACGAGCTGGGGGCGCTGGCGACGTTCATGCCCCAGCCGCTGGAGGATCAGCCCGGGTCGGGAATGCACGTGCACATGTCCCTGTTCAGCGCCGAGGGCAACGCCTTTCACTGCACTGACCCTGAAGCGGCGCTGTCGCCGGTGGGGCGCGCGTTCCTGGCGGGGGTGCTCGCCCACGGCAGGGAGAGCGCGGCGGTGACCAACCAGTGGGTCAACTCATATACGCGCCTCGCGGTCGGCCACGAGGCGCCGCAGCACGTCGGCTGGACGCGCCACGGGCGCAGCGGCCTGGTGCGCGTTCCCTCGCGCCGGCCGGGGCGGGAGTCGGCGACCCGGATCGAGCTGCGCTCGCCCGATCCGGCTTGCAACCCTTACTTGACGTTCGCGCTCGTGCTCGCGGCGGGTCTGCGCGGGATCGAGCGCGGCTATGAGCTCGGGCCCGAGGACGAGGACGAAAAGATGCCCCGCGGCGCGCTGTCGCTGCCCGAGGACCTGCGCGAGGCGACCGACCTGTTCGAGTCCTCCGAGCTCGTGCGTGACACCTTCGGGGAGCGCCTGTGCGAATGGTACGTGCGCAACAAGCGATCTGAATGGGCGCAGTTCCGTAAGACCGTGAGCGCTTTCGAGCGCCGCCGCTATCTCGGGCTGCTTTGAGCAGATGCTCGACGCTTGGATACTGGCGACCGATCACGATCTGGCCGGCGAGACGGCGGCCGCCGTCGCGGAGCTCGGGTTTACGCCGCGCCGCGCGGCCAGCAATGGCGATGGCCCTCCAAAGTCAGACGACGGCGGCGCCGCGCGCCTGCCGGATGTCGCGATCGTGGTGACGGCTCCGGGCGAGGCGGTCCCTGTCGGCCTGTGTGCCCGATTCGGGGATGAGGAGGGCGGGCTGGCGGAGGTGCCGCTCGTGCTCGCGCTCGACGAGCACCACCTGCGCGGCCGCCCGGACATCTCGGGCGCGCACGAGCTGATCGTGCGTCCGTACAGCGCAGTCGAGCTGCGGATGCGAATCGAGCGTGCCAGAGCGCAGCAGGGCGGCGTCGGGGCCGAGGAGACCGTCCACGCCGGCACGCTCGAGGTCAACCTTGCCACCTACCAGGTGACGATCGCCGGACGCCCCGTCGACTTCACCTACATGGAGTACGAGCTGCTCAAGTTCCTGCTCACCCACCCTCGCCGCGTCTTCTCACGCGAGGCACTGCTGAGCGCGGTGTGGGGCTATGACTACTACGGCGGGGGCCGCACCGTAGACGTCCATGTACGGCGCGTTCGAGCGAAGCTCGGGCAGGAGCACGCCGAGCGAATCAAGACGGTGCGCGGTGTGGGCTACCGGCTCGAGTTGTGAGTCGTTGGCGTTGAGGGTGCCACGTTGGGGTTTGCGCTCCCACTTTCGCCGTTGCGCTGTCGCACGTCCCTCTCGCACGTCGGCGTCGCTCCTTCGCCACGCGGGGGTCGCCTCTCTCTCCTCACGCACCCGAACAGCCCGCCTGAGGCGTCAGGCGGGCTGTCTCGTGGCTGCGCTCAGTAGTAGTGCTTTCGCCCGCCGATAGCACGCCCCATGGTGCCAAGCAGAGCTAAGACCCCTCCGAGGACGAGCAGGATGATCCCAATTATCCACAGAATGTGGATGCCGACGATGAACCCGATTACCAGCAGAATGATGCCCAGAGTGATCATTTGTTCTCCTAAGGACTTTCTCCAAGGACCGTCACTTGACTTGCGAGGACTTGCGACGCCGACGGCAATCTCGCCGCACACTCGTAGTTTATCGCCGTCGGCGCATAATGCAATATACGCGGGGTGAATATTCGCTCAGCGGGGGAGGTTGTCGCGGCACCGCATCGCCGCGCTTGGGCGCCTCAGCGGGTTGGGCGGCTCAGCGGGTTGGCCGAGAGCGCCGGCTGGTGGCTCGTGGCGCCGCTCAGCGCGGATTGGTAGCGTCGAGCCACCGCTTGAGCGCGTCGCGACCGACCAGCGTGACCGCACCGTCGGCTGCGATCCAGTCTCGGGCGCGCAACTCGCGCACGAGGCCGAGCGCGTCGCTGGGGCCGGGGCCCTCGCCACGAGCCGCAAGCGCGCTGCTGCCCGGCTCGACGGTCCATCGGCCGGACTCCAAGGCAGCCAGCGCCAGGCCCTGCTCCTCCGTGGGCACGTCTAGCGGATGTGGGCCGGCGCCACGCAGTGGGTCCTCGTCGCTCCGCGGCCGGGTGCCGGGGGGGCGTGCGCCACGCGGTGGGTGCTCCTCGGCCCGTCCCCGGCCGCCGGCGCCTCGGAAGGCCGCGTCGCCCCCGAGGCTCTCGGCTTGGGTACGCAGCCATCCTCCAGCGCTGTCGACCCACAGCCTCGCGCGATCGGGATCCATGCCGACAGCCTCGGCGATCTCGTCCAGATCCACGTGCGCCACGCCTTCCACCGACCGACCGAGCTCGCGTGCGATCGAACGCAGCCTCTCCTCAAAGCTACCGTGTCCTTCGTCGTCTCCGTGCATATAGCAATCATCGCACATGCGCTCAGCGGGGCGCAGCAACGCAAGGGTGGCACCGGGACGCGTCGTGCTCGCTGTCTCGATCCGCGCGCTCCTATGGCTAAGGATCTCCGCCACCGCCGGAGCGAACCCCGCGTCGTGCTCGCTGTCTCGATCCGCGCGCTCCTATGGCTACGATATTGCGATGCGCCGGTGCGTTTGTCAGCGCGTCAGAACTCGACACTGGATGGCATTGGCGCGGCGAGTGTCGTGTGCGTGTCGTTATCCGCGCTCCACGCGACTGTCGAGTGGATCGCGCTGGCTCTCACGAAGCCCGCCTGCTCGGCGCCCTCCTAGCAGCGCCTGCCTCAAACCCCACCCCGGTACAGCGTGACGTTCCGATCAAGCCTACGCCCGGTGAATCCGCTCGGCCTTCCTCCCTGCGCATCGATGAACGAGAGCTGGCGGGCGATCCGGCCGAGCTGGCCGGGGAAGACGTGGTCGAGCATCCAGGTCTGGATCGCGACACCTCCGCCGGCGGTCGCCACCACACGTAGCGCTCGCGCCTGCTGGGGATAGTCGATCAGCGAGGCGGTGCTGATGAGCCAGTAGCCGCCTGCCGGCGTCGGCCTGGCGAGGATCCGGTTGCGATGGGTGTGACCGGACAGCGCCGCGATCACACGGGGCGAACGGTCGAGCAGCCCGAGTATCCGGTCGCCGCCCGTCGAGCTCGCCAGCGGCTGATGGGAGACGACGATCAGCCAGCGCCCACCGCCCTGGGCGAGCGCGCGCGAGAGCCACGCCGCCTGGCCCGGCATCACCAGCCCCCCTGAGCCGCCGGCCCGACGCGCGAGGTCGAGCACTATCAGACGCAGGTGCGCCCCGACGTCAACCACGTAGTCCAGGCGCGCCCCGCCCAGCGCGCCCACTCCGCCCAGTGCGCCCACTCCGCCCGCCCCGGTCGGCGCTCCCGCACGCCTGCCCCCGACGGCCCCCCGCAGCCGGGCAACGACTTCCTCGACCGACATCTCGCGCCGCGCGCCGTCGGCCGGCACCTTCACCGTGCGCCCGGCCAGCGCGCGCCTCAAGAAGGAATCCACCAGCCCCGGATCGGGCGGTCCGTCCGGCGAGTAGCCAGCCCCCCCCCGCAGGCCCCGCGGCAGGGACAGCCCAGCAGGAAGCTCCCACACCGCCCGTGCCCCGACTGCCAGCGCCTGTGTCAGCTCGGTCGGCACGATCTCTCCGGCCACCAGCAGGTCGTGATCGCCCAGCACCGGGTACGTCGGGACATCGAGCCCGCGACCGGAGAATGATGCAACGGCAGCCCGCAAGAGGCCGGGGTGCTGAGGTGCGTCGATATCGGGCCGGTAGTAGAACGGGTCCGGATCGGCGGCCACCTGCACGCCGAGGTAGCCGCAAGGTCCGCTCCCTGGATGGACGGCACCGCCCCCCAGCACCGCGAGCGCGTGCGCCAGCTCGTTGCTTTGGGCGTTGTCGATCAGGTCACCGCCCTGGATCACGACGCCGGGCCCCAGCGCGCGAACGGCCCGGACCGCTCCCGCCAAGACCTGCGCGGTCAACGTCTCGTGGGGGCGGAACGTCGACTGGAATGGTGCGCCGAGGCGGTCAAGGAAGGTGACTCGCGCCGGCGAGGATGCGTCGAGCACGTGCGCGTCGGTCACGTGCGCGAGGGTCGCCAGAACCGCAACGGCGGGCGCCCGCGGGCTGAGCCCGACCCGATCCAGCAGCGCTTCCCCAGGTCCGGCGCGGAGCTGGCCGTCGCCGACCGGGTCGCCCCAGGTCGACTCGAGCGTCGAGCCGGTCACCGGGGCGCCGGCCGATCGCCGCCCGCCGCCACAGCCCGCCAGGAGCGCGGTCCCCGCGAGCGCCTCTACCAGCACTTGCCGGCGCGTGAGCGGCCTCATCGCGCCGCCAGGCCCTCCAGCACCGATTCATGGGTCGCCTGACGGGCGACCCACACCACAGCCACGCCCGCGGCGAGCGCCAGTCCGGCGAGCGTACCGAGAACCTCCGCCAGCGTCGCCTGCAGCGGCAGTGTCGCGTAGCTCGCTGCGAGGTTCGCGAGGGCGGGACCGAAGGCGAGCCGTTCCAGCAGCACGCCCACCGCCGCCGCGGGTACGACGAGGGCCAGCGCCGCGCCGAGCAGCAGCCGGCGCACCGCGGCCGGCCCCGCTCCGCACGCCCGGAGCACCGCAACAGTGCGCCGGCGCTCCTGCACGGTTAGTGCGCACGCCTGGATCAGCGCATACAGGCATACGAGCCCGTCGACTACGGCAACCGCTATCAGAATCGCCCGCAGCGTGGCGACGAGCGGCGCGCCGCGTGCGGTAGCTCCGCTGGCCGGCGCTGGCTGCGCCCCAAGCGCCGCCAGCGCCGCGTTCACGCTGGTCTGGCTCGTCCTCGGCACCAGTTTCACAGCCACCTGAAACGGCGCCGAACGATCTGCGTGTAACAGAGCGGACCCCGGAACGTACGCCACGCGGCCATCGTGATCCAGCGAGCTGACGACCCCGGCGACCCGCAGCCGCAACTCGCCCCCCGACGGCAGTGCGAGCGCAAGCGTCCCGCCCGGGCTCAGACCGAGCGCGCTCGCCAGCCCGGACCCGACCTCGGCCTCTCCGGCGCCCCGCAGTCGCTTGCCCGAGACGAGCGGCGGGGCTTCGAAGCGCGTGTGGTCGCCCGGATAAGCGATCACGTCGATTGTCTCCCCCAGCGAGAACGAGTCGGCCGCCTGCACGTCATAGCGCGGTGCCGCGGCCTGGACACCGGGAACCCGGAGCACCTGCGCCAGCGACCGGACCGGGAGCGACGCCGTGAGCTGGTAGCGCTTGCCCAGCGCGCCGGGGTCGGTCTCGAGCGCGCTCAGCGCTGAGGCAAGCGCGAGCATCAGCAGCACGAATCCAGCGGAGAGACCGAGCGTCAGGACCGTCGCCACCAGCCGGGCCCGGCGCGCGCCCACCAGCCGCGCGCCGAGCACACCCAGGCCCGAGCGACCACCCCCCAACGCCGGCAAGCGCCCGCCCAACGCCGGCAAGCGCCCACCCAATCCTGGCAAGCGCCCACCCAACCCTGGCAAGCGCCTCCCCAGCGCAGAGGACCGACCGTCCAATCGCCCACCCAACACAGAGGATCGCTGAGAGCCCAGCTCGCCGCCGCGCAGCAGTTCCACCGGCGAGCGACCCGCCGCGCGCCACGCCGGCCAAGCCGCCCCCAGAACCGGGATCGCGACGCTCGCCAGCCACGCCGCCGCAAGCGGCGCCACGAGCTGGACGCCGGGTGGCGGCTCGTTGAGCAGCGTCAGGAGCCGGTTGCCAGGTCCAGAGGTCGCCAGCGCTCCCGCCAGAAGGCCCATCGCCGCCGCAGGGGCGGCGACCATCATCGCCTCCAATCCCTGAGCGAGCGCGATATGACCCCTCGGCGCGCCGATCGCTCTACGCACGCCGATCGCGGTCAATCGCCGCTGCACCTCTGCCCGGGCGGAGGCGGCCAGCATTGCGCCGGCGGTCACGATCGCGATTACCGACAGCGCCACCAGCAGATCGATAACGATCCCTGCGGCTTGGTCGAGTAGCACCCGTACGCCCGCGCGGGTCGCGAACCGGATGTTGCGCAGCCCGAAGCTGGTCGCGCGCGCCTGGACCAGAACTTCGTTCAGGTACCTGGGGTCACGCAGCCAGATCTCGGCGAGGTTGGTCTGAGGGTTGGGCTCCGGTCCGAAACGTGCGTCGATCGCCGCCCTCGACACGTAGAAGCGCGGCTTGGCCAGCGGGAACCCCACGTTGTCCGGTGCCTGCGCGAACCCCACCACCGTCTGGGGCCCCAGTCCCTCGGTGAAGAACGTGCTGCCCAAGCGCAGGCCCCAGGCCTGTGCAAACGCGCGCTCGAGCAATACTTCAGGTCTAGAGCCCGTAGTAGCGAGGGCGTGACCCGCCACGACCGCGTATCCGCGTCGCCCGGAGGATCCCACGACCTCGGCGACCGCATCTCCGCGCCGGCGCCCGCCGGCCGCGATGCCGACGTTCGTCACCTCCTCACGCAACGAGTAGGAGGCGATGTCAGGCAGGGCGCTGATCCGGCTCGCCACCCGGCGAGCGGACTGATCGTCGAAGCGCACGATCACGTCGGGGAGGTCGGCCGCGCGCGCGGAGCGGTCAAAGCCGCCGCCGAGCCCCACCCCGATGACCACCGCAGCTGCGAGCATCGCCGCCCCCAAGGCGATCCCCATCGCGCTCAGCACCGAGCGCCGGCGCCGCAGCGCCAACCCACTCCGGGCCTCCGCGAGCGCGGATTTCATTCAGAGCGCGCGCCCGAGCGCCGATCGGCCGCTGGCCGCGCCGCCGAGCGCCCAGCCACCTCCGAGCGCGGGGCCGACCCCGAGCTCTGGGCCGGCTCCGCCCGCCCAGACGGCTCCGCCCGCCCAGACGGCTCCGCCCGCCCAGA
>JALYUQ010000297.1 GCA_030853685.1 Actinomycetota bacterium
ACGGGTCGGAGATCCCAACCAGCCCGAGTGCGACCAGCCCGCGCGGGTTCTCCGCGGCCGCTGCGAGCGCGGCGTCTCGAGTCGCGCAACCCTGGCCGGGGCCGCCCTCGGCCCCGGCGTCCTCGTCCGGCCCCTGCGCCACCATCAGCACCCGCAGTCCCCGCCGCGCGAGATCCTCGGCGCGCTCTAGGAGCTCTAGCCGCTCGCGTTCTCCGAGCGTCACCGACCGACCGTCCTTGCGCACTGTCGCGCAGCGCTGTACGAGCGCTTCGGCGGCTCCCTTGACCAGTATGCGACCGTCGCGTGAAAGGGTGCACGCGATGTGACGCGGCCGAGTGCCTCGACTGCCGACAGGCGCCGGACCAGGGCGTTGCGAGAAGCCAGGCGGCGCGCCACCGCTGCCTGTGCACGCCCGCCAGCAGCGGCAGTCCTTCCGGCACAGCAGCCGTCGCGATGCTGGCCGCCACCGAGAGCTGAGCGGCCGTCGGGCGCCTCCACACCAAGCCCGAGATGATGATCAGACCCGCGCCACCGAGGATTACAGGAACGCTTTGGCGCACAGACGGTTCAGCCGCCGGTCCAGGACTCCGCCAGGACGTACCGGGGCCACCATTGCCAGAGCGGCTTCGGTGGCACCCATGCGCGTTTTCTCGCCGACCCCGAACACGAGCGCGGTAGCGGTTCCCACAACGAGGTCACTCCCCTCCAGGATCACCCGTCCGGCGTCGATCGGGTCGCCGGCGTGCTTGGAGACCGGCAGCGACTCACCCGTCAACGATGCCTCTTCCACCTCTAGGGACTCCGAGTCGATCAGCCGTGCGTCCGCCGGCACACGATCTCCGGAGCCGAGCACGATCACGTCGCCGACGACGAGCTCACGCGCACGCTTGCGGATCGCGAGCAGGCCGAGCCCGAGCCCGGCACCCGTCGTCCGTGCCGCGCTCTGGATCAACGGCGTCGGATCGAGCGGATGCGAGGGAAGATCGCCGCCCAGCAGCTCGTCGACCTCCTTGGTCGAAACCAGCCGGACACCGTCCTGCGCCGGTGGCCGGGCTCGAGCCTCGTGGGCTCCCGCGTTGCCGGTCTCGCCGGTCTTGCCCGCGTCGCTGGACGCGCGGTTCTCTTCCGCGTCGCCGGTCTCCTCGGCCGTCGGCCCGTCAGCCCCAGTCGCTGCGCGGCCGGCGCGCGCCAGCAGCGACTGGGAGATCCAATTGCTGCTCGTCGTATTGCACCAGCACGTTACGGGTGACGCGGTCGGCTCGCACCCGGCGCACCCTCGGGATGCTGCGCAGCCCCGCCTCGACGCAGGCCGGAGGCTGATCGGCCCACTGCGGGAGATGGATGCGTACGCGCCCCGTGCAGGCGCGGAGCACAAGTGGCGCGCTGCCCACGCTCATCCGCAGAGACGCCGAGTACCGCAGAGCTGATCAGGCGGCGACCTTCTCGTCCTGCGTTGCGGTGTCGTCCTCGGTGACCTTGATGCCGTCCTTGAACTTCACGTCGTCGAGCACGTCGGCGACGAGCTCGTGGCCGTTGAACCGTCGACAGCGTTCCTGGGCTGACTCGAGCAGCTTGTAGGCCAATCGCTAGCGCCGCGGTCTTGGAGCCGGCGCCCTTCATGACGCGGGTGCGTAGTCGGACCGTCGCGAACGAGCTCTCGATCGGGTTGGTGGTCCGCAGGTGGCGCCAGTGCTCGGCGGGGTAGTCATAGAACGCGGTCAGCGGCTTCCAATCGCGGTCGAGCTTGGCCAACGCCTTGGGGTACTTGGCTCCGTACTCCTCCCGAAACACCTCGAGCGCCTTGCTGGCGTCATTGCGGGTCGGTGCCTCGATGATCTCGTTCAGGAGTCCCTTCGAGCGGGATTGCAGCCGCTTGGGCAGAGCATCGATCACATTCCCCGACGCGTGGAACCAGCAGCGCTGCTCGCCCGCGCCCGGGAACACATCCCGCAGCGCCGCCCACGCGCCCAGGGCGCCGTCGCCGATCACGAGCTTGGGCTCGTTCATCCCGCGGCGCTTCAGGCCACGGAGCACGCCCGCCAAGCTCTCGGTGCTCTCGCGGTAGCCGTCCTCGACGGCGAGCAGCTCCCGACCTGGACATGAATCCCGTCCATGAACAGGTACGCGTAGCGGCTAAAGGACAGCAGCCGCTTGCGAAACCGCTCGTGGTGGGCCTCCCACTCCTTGCACAGCCGGCTGACCGTCGAGGCCGACAAGCCCGCGGCGTCCTCGCCAAGGAGCCCCTGGAGCGCCGGGCGGAAGTCGCCCGTCGAGAGCCCGCGGAGATACAGAATCGGGATCACCTCTGAGACCTTCGGCGAGCGCCGCGCATACGCCGGCAGGATCCTCGAGCTGAACCTCTGGCGCTCACCCACCTCGTCGATGCGCTTGTCGTTGATCCTCGGCGCGCGGACCGGGATCGTTCCCGACCCGATCGTGACCTTGCGCTGCCGCGCGCGGCCGTTGCGGACGACCAGACGGTGCCCGTCCTCGCACAGCTCGTCGCTGAAGCTCTCCACGTACTCGTCAGCCTCAGCGCGCAGCGCCGCGGCGATCATCCGCCGCGCGCCCTCCCGCGCCAACTCATCGAGCGCGACCGTGATCTCCTCGTTACCCCCGTCGACCGGGAGCGTGCGAATATTCGTCATTGGCGTGCCTTCCTTTCCCGCCATCAGGCGGTTGGTCTTGATCAACCGGGAAGGTACGCCGCCTTCTTCCTCAACGCCGTCCACAAC
>JALYUQ010000306.1 GCA_030853685.1 Actinomycetota bacterium
CCTTCGATCGGAGCCCAACGATGAACCATGTCCGCCGCGGAAGCGGCCAACCTTTGCTCCTGATCCACGGCCTGGGGAGCTCCTGGCGCTCGTGGGACCCGGTCCTGCCCGCCCTGGAGGCCGAGCGCGAGGTGATCGTCGTCGATCTCCCGGGCTTCGGCGAGACGCCGCCGCTGAGCGGCGAGGTCTCGATTGCCACCCTCGCCGACGCAATCGGCGACTTCATCTCGCTGCACGGCCTCGACGGCGTCGACGTCGTGGGCAGCTCGATGGGCGCGCGGTTGACGCTCGAGCTGGCGCGCCGGCGCCTGGTTGGTGCGGTCGTGGCGCTTGATCCGGGCGGATTCTGGACAGACCGCCAGCGCGTTGCCTTTGGGGCATCGATTGGCGCGTCGGTGCGTCTGGTCCGTGCGCTGCAGCCGATCTTGCCGGCGCTGATCGGCAACCCAGTCGGTCGTACGCTGCTGCTCGGGCAGTTCTCCGCCCGTCCCTGGCGCCTTGACCCCGATGTCGCGCTGCGCGAGCTGCGCAGCTTTGACGCCTCGCCGTCGCTGGACGCCGCGTTGCGTGCGCTCGTCAAGGGACCGGTTCAGGCTGGCTTGGCGGTAGGTACCGCACGTGGCCCGATCGTGATCGGGTGGGGGCGGCGGGACCTCGTGTGCCTGCCCAGCCAAGCTGAGCGGGCGCTGGAGCTGTTTCCCGACGCGCGGCTGCACTGGTTCGAGGCCTGCGGGCACTTCCCGCAGTGGGACGTGCCCGATCAGGCGGCGCGCCTGATCCTCCAGAGCACCGCTCGCGCGGCCGGCGCAGAGACGGCCACCGATGCAACCGAACGCTCGCCGATGATTGATCAGGCGCTCAAAGGGTGAGAAGGCCGACCGCCAGCAGCGCGCGGGCAGCGCGTGCCTACATTCCAGAACCGACAGGAGGTGCAACTCGGTGCCACAAGCTCCACTAACACAGATCGCTCAGGGCGTCTACCGCTACCCGGACGGCCTTGTCAACTGGTATCTGATCGAAGATGGCGGTGAGCTCACGCTCGTGGATGCTGGCTGGCCGCGTAGCTGGCCGCGTGTCGAGAACGCCGTCAAGGGCCTTGCACGGTCGTTGGGCAACCTGACGGCGATCGTGCTCACCCATGCCCATCCGGATCACCTCGGCGCAGCCGAGGCGGCGCGCAAGTCCACGGGAGCCACGGTCCATGTCCACCGCGAGGAGGTGGCTCGCGCCCACGGCACGGCCAAGGGCGCGTCTCCATTCACCCTGGTGCCCAGCCTGCTGCCGACGCTCTGGCGGCCAACGGCGCTCGGCTTCGTTCTCCACGCGACAGCGCGTGGTTTCATGATGCCGACCTGGGTCAGCGAGGTGACGCCCTATGACTCCGGCGACAAGCTCGACGTCCCGGGACACCCGCGCGTGATCCCGACCCCCGGGCACACCGCCGGTCACGTCGCGCTGCACCTGGAGGATCGCGGCATCCTCATCACCGGCGACGCGATCGCCACGCTCGATGTCTTGACGCGCCAGCGGGGCCCGCGCGTGATGCCCGACGCCCTGAACTCCGACCCGGCGCTGACGCGCTCGTCGCTGGACGCCCTGGCGGGCCTCGATGCCGGAACACTGCTCCCCGGTCACGGCGATCCGTTCACCGGCGCGCCGTCCGACGCGGTCACGCGGGCACGCGAAGCAGACAAGGCGTAGCGAGCACCTATCGCCCGCAAGCTCCGCGCCGCTGCGATGCTCGCTTCTCGCCCGCGCTGCCCCGGGCCGCCGAGCCAGCCGTTGCCCCGCCGGCCAGGCCGCGGCCGACCGGCGCGCGGCCAATCGTTCAATCGCGCGGGAGAACGGCACGCCCCTACCGGGCACAGGGTCCGGTCCGATCCGACCCCGTCACGCCGGCGACGCCGTGACGCCTCAGCTCCCGGCGGGGGACAGAAAGGGCATCTGACCCAGGGCCGGAAGGTGGATCGCCAGCAGGTAGCACGTCGTGAGCAGCGCCGCGCCGAGCAGCGCTCGGCTGCGGCCGAGCGCTGCCAGCGGTAGGAGCCAGACCAGGTACCACGGCGTCAGCGAGGCGATCGAGGCGATCAGCGCCAGAAAGGCCCAGCCGGCAGCAGTGATCCAGTCGCCTCCTCGCCACGCCCAGACGATCGCGCCGAGCGCGCCCAGTGCCGCGAATCCGGTGCTGGCGATGCGTACGAAGGAGCCGATGGGCGTCCCCAGCGCGGTCGCGAGCCGGTCGGGGCCGCTGAACGCGATGTCGAACCGCGCATCGGTCGAGATCCGTGCGAGCTGATCCACGAAATGGGTTCCGAACAGCAGGACCGTCGCTACGCCGAGCGCGGCGATTGCGACCGCGGCCCCCAGCGCGGCGCCCCCCGGCGCGGCGGTGCCCAGCGCGGCGTTGCCCCGGCGCCGTGCGCCGAGCATCACGAACGGCAGTGCGAGGCCGAGCGTGAGCTTGATCGCCGCGCCGGCAACCACTACCCCCGCTCCGGGTCCATAGCGGCCATCGACTACCAACCACACCCCTGCGAGGACCAGCGCGACCGCGAGCAGGTCGTTGTGTGCACCGCTGACGGCGTAGAAAAGCACGATCGGGTTCAGTCCGGCGAGGATCGCGGCGCGCGCCGGGCATCCACCGCGCCGGCGTGCGATCGCGGCCACCAGGAACGCGATCGCGATGCTCGCGATCCCGGCGAGCGCCTTGAAGATCCACAGCGCCGCCGACTTCGACAGCAGCCCGAGGGGTGCGCTCAGACCGGTGAAAAGCGGCCCGTAGGGGCTCGTCGCGTGACGCCAGTAGACAAACGGGAGGATGCTGTCGTGGCCGGCTCCCAGTGCACTGCTGGGTGGGACGAGGTAAGGATTGAGCCCGTGCGGTACGAGCTCGCGGGCGTAGGCGATGTAGCCGAAGACATCGGTTGAGACGAGGGTCGGGCAGAGGGTGAACGCCACGTTCGCGAGTACGATCGCCGCCAGCGCGAAGCGCAGACGAATCGAGTGCGCGCAGCTCACGGCCACGAAGTAGGCGGCGCTCAGCGCGATCAGCGAGACGCTCAGGGCGCCGGGCGGTAGCGAGCCGACGGTGCTCGCCAGGCCACGGAGTGGCCCGTCGATCCAAGCAGGGTGTCCCCCCGCCGGCAGCTCGAGCCAGTAGACGCCGTCCGCGGCGCCGGTGGCGATCCATGCAGAGGCGCAGACGCTGGCCGCGAGCGCGATCAGTCCGAGCGCCCTGACGAGCGCGGCTGGTGGGGATCGCAACCCCACCAGCCGGTCCGCGGGGCGCAGCGCGCGCGCTGCGCCCACCTGCTCAACGTCCCACGCGCTCACGCCAGCAGCGCGCTCATGTCGCGCACGGCTCTGAGGGTGCCAAGCGCGCTGCCGCTGACCTTGGAGCGTCCCGCCGCGCGGGCTCGGTATGTGACTGGTACCTCTGCCATCCGCCACCCTGCCGCCGCGGCCTTCAGAACCATCTCCAGCGGCCGGCCGAAGCCGCGGTCGAGTAGGCCCAGGCCGAGCAGCGCCTCCCGGCGCGCAGCTCGCATCGGGCCGATGTCAGACACCTGCACCCCGCACCTGCGGGGGATCTCGAACGCCAGCACGCGGTTGGCGGCCCGTGCGTGCCACGGCCATGCGCCAGCCTCGGGCAGGCGCGCCCCGACGCAGAGATCGGCATCTCCGCCGAGCACTCGCGCCGCGACGCGGGGAAGCTGACGCGGGTCAAGCGAGCCGTCGCAGTCCATGAAGCAGACGATCTCCGACTTCGCCGCCGCCAGTCCCGCGAAGCACGCGGCGCCGAAGCCGCGGTGTGGCCCGGCCGAAAGGGCCCCGGCGGCGGGCGCTCGGGAAAGAGGCGCAGGCTCGGCACCGCGTCAGCCTTGCACACGGACGCCAAGGCGACGCCGATCCGACGCTTCAGTTAATTCACTGTTCACCGCGATCGCTTGCACATCGGGCCCCGGGTTCCTAGGTTGCCTGTGGCCATGTCAATCGCGCTGCTCGTAATCGCCAAGGAACCGCTAGCCGGCAGCGCAAAGACGCGGCTCTGCCCGCCGTGCTCACCCGGCGAGGCGGCGAGCCTGGCCGGGGCGGCGCTGCTCGACACGCTGGACGTGGTGGCGCGAACGCCGGCCGATCGCAAGGTGCTCGTGTTCGAAGGAGATCCCCGAGGATGGCGGCGCGAGGGGCTGGAGGTCATCGCACAGCGCGGTGCTGGACTGGGGGAGCGCCTGGCGGCGGCGTTCGAGGACGTGGCGGGCCCGGCGCTGCTCGTCGGCATGGACACTCCGCAACTGACGCCGGCGCTGCTGCTGGAGGGGATGCGGGCGCTGCGCGATCCTGGATGCGACGCGGTGCTCGGGCCGGCGCTCGACGGCGGCTACTGGAGCGTCGGCTTGAAGGCGCCGAACCGCGCGGTCTTCGAGGGCATTCCGATGAGCGTCGCGAGCACGTTGCGCTGGCAGCGCCGGCGACTGCGCGAGCTGGGGCTGCGCGCCCACGAGCAGACGGTGCTGCGCGACATCGACACGATCGCGGATGCCCGCGCAGTCGCGGTGCAGGCGCCGGACTCGCGATTCGCCGCGGCCTTGGCGTCGATGCGGTGACGAGCGCGCTCGGCATGTACGCGGACGGCCTGCTCGGGGCGAGTAAGGCCGTGACGGCGGTGGATGAGGCCGCGGCGGGCGGGGGCGCTGCCGCGGGCCGGGCCGTTCCGGCGGGTGGGGCCGCGTCGGGCGGGGCCATTGCGGGTGCGCGCGCGCGGGATGGGAGCGTCACACACAAGTTGGCCCGGCGCAGTGACGGTACTGTCTTCTCGCTCCCGCTGCACCGGTACCTCGGACCGGCCGACGAGACTGACGAGCAGATCCTCCGTGCGATCGAAGGTCCCGTGCTCGACGTCGGCTGTGGACCGGGGCGACACCTCCACGTGCTCGCCCGCCGCGGGGTGTTCGCGCTCGGCGTCGACCTCTCAGCGGTAGCGGTCGAACTCGCCCGGGGTGGGGGCGGGCATGCGATCGTGGGCTCGATCTTCGACGAGCTGCCCGCCGCCGGGACGTGGCGCAGCGCGCTGCTGCTCGATGGCAACATCGGGATCGGGGGCGCTCCGGCGCGGCTGCTCGCGCGGATCGCGACGCTGCTGCGCGACGAGGGTCAAGTGCTGGTCGAGCTCGACCCACCCACGGCGCGCAGCGCCTCGGCCCAGGCGCGCCTCGAGACCGCGCACGCAAGGAGCAGATGGTTCCCATGGGCATGGGTAGCCGCACCTGACATCGTCGCCGTAGCGAGCGCAAGCGGTTTCCGGGTCGCCGATCAGTGGACTACGTTGGTGTCCGGGCGATGGTTCGCCCGGTTGACCAAGGAGGGCGGAGGTTGAGGCTGCGGGGTTGCGAGATTTTCCTGTCAGTTCCCCATGGGGCCTTGCGGCCCCTCCCGCGAGCGATGAAAATGGGGGTGGTCCGGTCGCTCGTGGCGACGTCGGCTTGTCTGTGGTGCCGCGAGCCCGTTCATCAGTTTGACGTGCAGGCTCCTCGGCACCCCTAGCGCAGGGTAGGCGGCGAGGCGCCGGTGCCGGCTTTTCAGCCGGTGGTTTCCTCGCCGCCCCCCTCCGAACCGGACTTGCGAGTCGTCCCCGCATCCGGCTCTCCATTAGCACATCGGGTGGTCTGGGGTCATGCGAGCCTGCTGGATGCGTTCGAGCGGCCGTTGTTCCTGAAGGCGGGCGCGCTCAGCGCGCTCGCTGTGGGAGTCAATGGTCGGCTCGATGTTCCACGGCGACGCTGGCGCACGAGCAGTCCCGGCCTGCTGAGTGGTGGAGCTCGCTGGCGGCTGCGTCGGAGCGCGGCGACGCGCAGCGGACGTTCGTGGTGGTGGACGCCGCCGACCGCTGGCTTGGCCTGGCGGTGGCCTACCGCGACGAGGAGCTGGAACACCGGGCGAGGCTGGGAGCGATGTGGGTTCGACCGCAGGCGCGTGGCGCCGGCGCCGCTGGACGGCTCGTCGACGCCTGTGCCGAGTGGGCACGTGCCCGCGGCCTGCGGGAGCTCCGGCTCGGCGTGTTCGCCGCCAACCAAGCGGCCCGCCGCGCGTACGAGCACGCCGGGTTCGTGACGCGCGAGCACACGACGTGGACACGCGATGAGCAGACGTTCGCCGTGGCGGTGATGATCCGCGAGCTGTGAGTTCGCCGGGCTCGACCCGGTGATTGGCTATCGCTCGGTGGGCGCTCCAACGTCGCTGCCTGACCCCGCCGTACTCTGCGAGCCAGGGACGCTCCGCTTCCCGTTCCGTCCGACCGAGGCGCGATCCTCTGGCGACGATGGCCGAGGCTTCGAATCATCGACCCTCCGAGTGCGACCAGTTCGCCCGCCGCTGGTGCGGACCGCTGATGGCGCTGCTCACCCGGACCCTCAGGGACCCGGCGCTCGCATACGATGTCGCGGCGGAGGCGTTCGCTCGGGCGCGGCTCGAATGGAGTGCGGCCCCCGAGGACGACGAGGCCGTGGCCTGGCTCGTCGAGCTCGGTGCCGGCGAGATCGAAGCGGCGGCGCAGCACGGAGCGGTACGATCGATCGAGCGCAGGCGGGGTGGCCGGACGGCGATTCGTCGGCTCACCGTCGCCCGGCAACAGGAGATCACAGCGCTTGCCGAGCAGCTGATCGAGCTGCCGGCGGCGGCAAGCGATGCCGCGTCCGCCCTGGCTCGCACCGCGCCTGCACCGTCCGTGCTGGCGGGGCTCCGGCTCTCCGATCTCGTGCAGGCCGCGCCGCTGCCCGACGCGGGAGGCGTTCGCCATGGGTTGTGAGCTCTCGCCGTCGCTGCTCGGCGCGCTGCTCGAAGACGCCGGGCTCACCAGGTCCGACAATGAAGATGGAGCACCGGCACCGAATGAGATCGGCGTCGAGGCTCCCGGTCTCGGTGCTCATCAGGTGCTGCGGTACGCGGTGGCCGAGGAGGCGGAGACCTACCGGCGGATCATGCGTGTGCTCTACCTCGAGCACCAGGCTTTCGGGCTGCGGCTCCGGCCGGCGCAGGTCGCCGACCGGCTGCGGGACCGGTACGCGCTGGGCGTCGACGTCGACTGGCTCGACGAGCGGCTCGCCGCCCTGGGCCGCTGGGGGGCCGTCGAACGTGACCACGACGCGAGCCTCGCCTCGACCGCCGCCGAGTGGCGGCGCAACCGCTTCACCTATGACGTCACCCCAGCGGGGCGGCTGACCGAGGAGCTGCTCGCCCAGCTCGACGCGCTCGGCGAGGAGATCGGACGGCTCGACACGGCCCGGCTGCCGGCGATCCGCGATGCGCTGGCGCGGCTCTCGGAGAACCTCAGCCAGCCGGAGCCGGACGGCACGCAGCTACGGGCGCTGCTCGAGCGGGTGCTGGCCGAGGTCGAGGCGCTGCACGCCGGCGCGCTGGCGTTCATGCGCTCACTCGGCGATCTGATGCGGACCGTCGAACAGGTCGGAGAGGACGAGTTCGAGCGCGGCAAGGTCGCGCTGCTCGAGCATCTGCAGGGCTTCCGCCGCAGCCGCCTGCGTCATTCCTCAGAGATCCTCGCGCTCGTCGAGGAGATCGAACGGCGCGGCGCCGACGAGCTGGTCACGCTGATCGTCGAGGCGGAGGAGTTCGTGGCGCTTCCCGGCGGCGCATCGGTCGAGCAGCAGCGCGCCCGTCGCAGCGCCGAGCTGCTCGAACGCTGGAACGGCCTGCGCGCGTGGTTCGTCGGCGACGAGGACAGCGGCTCGCCGTGGCGGACGCTGAACGATCAGGTGGTCGACGCGATCCGCGCCGTTCTGGCGATCGCCGAGCGGCTGGTGGAGCGCCGCTCGCTGCGCGTCGATCGCGCGCGCGTGCTCCTGCATCTGACCGCGCAGGTCGCCGCGGCTCCACCCGGCGAGCCAAGCGCCTGGTTGCGCGCCGCCTTTGGCCTGCGCACTCCACGTCATGTCGGCGTGGCCGAGGAGCACCCCGAGGAGGTCGCCGACCGCGGGCGCACCTCATGGCTGAAGGCGCCGCCCGCCCCAGTCGTCGCACATCTCCGAGTTCCCGGCACCCGTAAACCGGGCTCGGGCCGCGGGACGCCGATCAGGGACCTGACCGAGAGCCGACGGCGGTTCGAGCAGCACCGCGCGGCCGAGCGCCGCGAGCTCGATCGGCTGCTGGAGCGGATGTCGGCGCGCGGCCCGATCAAGCTGTCGATGCTCGAGCGTGTGGATGCGCGCGAGCTCGTGCACTTGCTCGAGTGGATCGGCCGGGCCTACGAGACTCCTCCGAGCCAGGACGGCACCCGCCGAGCCGGCTCGCGCGACGGACGCGTCACGATCGCCCTGCGCCAGCCGACCGACCCCCGCCGCGAGCGGGCCACGCTGCGCGCCCCGCACGGGACGCTCGACCTCCCCGACTTCCGGATCGAGGTGCTCGAGCGGTGACGCTCCGGGAGCTCGACGACCGCGCCGAGCGCACGCAGGCGCTGCGGGCGCTGCTGGCCAAGCCGTTCCTCGACGCGGGCGATCCCGTGTACGCGCTCGTTCGGCGCCACGAGCGAGAGCTCGCCGCGATCCTGCAGTCGACCTACGGCTATCAGCTCGAGCTGGGAAGCACCGCCGCTCGTGCCGCGGGGCCGCCCACGCCGGAGGGCCTCCGCCGTCCGCTGCGGATCCCGCCGGCGTCGGTCAGCGGCCGGCGCCGAGCGCCCGACGAATGGTCGGCCCTCGGAGATCGGGGCTGCGTGCTGCTGCTGCTGACGCTGGTCGCGCTCGAGCGAGGCGGGGCGCAGACGGCTATCGCCGATCTGGGCCGCGAGGTCGAGCGCGCCGCGGCCGACGTCGACCCGTCGCTGAGCGTCGACTTCCGCCGCCGCAGCGAGCGTGCCGCGTTCGCCGACGGGCTCGAGCTGCTGTGCGCTTGGGGGGTACTCGAGCACACCGCCGGCTCGCACGAGAGCTACGCCCGGCTCGATCACGGCGAGGACGAGGCGCTGTTCACCGTCGACCGACGACGGCTGGCGCTGCTGGTGTGGGACCCCTCGGTGACGCTTCAGGCAACGACGCTTCAGCAGCTGCTCGATGAGTCCTCGCGGTACCCACCCACCACCGAAGGCGAGAATCGCGCCCGCGCCGCGCGGCTCGCGCGGAGATTGACCGAGGATCCCGTCGTCCTGATCGGTGACCTCGACGAGGAGGAGCGCGTGTACTTCCTCGGGCAGCGAGCGCGGATCGAGGACGCGGTGACGGTCGCGACCGGGTACCCGGTCGAGCGGCGAGCCGAGGGCAGCGCGCTGATCGCCGAGGACCGCTCGTTCACCGACGTGCCGTTCCCGACCAACGCCACGGTCAAGCAGGTCGCGCTGCTGCTGTGCGATCGCCTCACGGCTACAGGGCACGACTCGGAGCTGAGCGCAGAGGCGGTGCGCCAGGCCGTGGTGAAGCTGGTGCGTGAGCACGGCGAGCACTGGGGCCGCGATGCCGCCGACCCGGCGCAGATCGTGGCGTTGTCGGAGGCGGCCACCGAGGTGCTGCTGGCGTGCGAGATCGCCAGGCCAGGGGACACCGGCGGCCTGCGGCCCACGCCGCTCGCGGCCCGCTTCCGCTCGCCGGAGCTTCGTCTACCAGGAGCGAGATCATGAGTCCGAGCTCTCAACGCTGGCGTCCTCGCCGCGCCGGCATCGTCAACCTCTACGAGTACTCCGATCAGGTGTTCGACTTCGCGAGCGGTCGGCTGCTGCTGCGCGGCCACAACACCTCCGGCAAGACCAAGGCGCTCGAGCTGCTGCTGCCGTTCTGCCTCGACGGGGACATCAGTCCGATCAAGCTCGATCCGTTCGCCTCCGCCTACAAGGACATGAAGTGGAACCTGATCGGCTGCTGCGAGGCGGAGAAGCGGACCGGCTACGTGTGGCTCGAGTTCGAGCGCCTGGACCGGGACGGCGCCGCCGAGCGCCTCACCGCCGGGATCGGGCTGCGGGCCAACAAGGATCTCCAGAGCGTGGCGCGATGGCACTTCGTCGCGCGCAACCGAATGATCGGTCACGATCTGCTGCTGCTGCACGGCAGCGATCCGATCGGCAAGGCCGACCTCGCTGCCGCGCTCGGCGACGACGGGGAGGTGCTCGACAGCCAGCGCGACTACCGTGCCCGCCTCAACGACTTGCTGTTCGGGTTTGGCGGCGAGGAGCAGTACCAGACGATGCTGCGCCTGATGCGCGACCTGCGCCGCCCGCACTTGTCGAAGACGCTTGATCCTGCCCGCGTAGCCGATCAGCTGACTGTCGGTCTGCCGACGGTGGACGAGGGCCTGATGCGGCGTCTCGCGGGCGGGCTCGAGCAGCTCGAAACGCTCGAGCGCGGACTCGATCGGCTGCGCGACGTCTGCGACCGGGTGCGCCGCTTCCATCAGCGCACCTACAGCGCCTACGCCCGGGCGGCGGTTCGCGAGCGCGCCGAGGCGTTGCGCCAGGCGCAGACAGCTGTCGAGCACGCCGCCGAGCGGTTGCGCACGACACGCGCAGAGCTCGACGCCAAGCACGCCGAGGTCGAGCACGCCAGCGCCGAGCGCGACGCCGCAGAGGCGGATGTGATCCGGCTCGACGCCGAGCAGCAGGCGCTGATCAGCTCCGCGGCCTGGTCCTCGGTCGCCGAGGTCGAGGCGCTGCGCGAGCACGCGGGGGCCCAGGGTCGCGCCGCTGCCGCCGAGCGCGAGCACGCCGACACGGCCGCCGCCCGGGCCGGAGCGCTGGAGGCCGAGCTGATCACCGCCCGCGCAGCTTGGCACGAGCGCCGCGAGCAGGCGCTCGCCGACCTGAACGGGGTGGTCGAGCTCGCCGGCCACGCGGGGCTGGCCCAGCGCGTGGAGCTGCTCGCTTCCCAGCTCAGGGACGGCGCGCTGAGCGCCGAGACCTGGAGCCCGCTGCTGCGCGAGCTGGCCGGCGATTGGCGCGATGTCTTGCATCGCCACCGTGAGCTGCTGCGCTTGGCGCGAGCAGCCACGGCGACCGCGGAGCGAGCCCGCAGCGATGAGCGCGAGGCGGCGGGCCGCCTCGAGCGCGCAGCGGCCAAGCGGTCGGTCTGCGAGGAGCAGCTCGAGCAGGCGCAGGATGCCCTCGCGGGCGCGTTTCAGGGCTGGCGCGACGGCCTGATCGAGCTCCGGCTCGACGACGATGGCGCCGAGGCGGCGCTGGAGCTGCTCCTGGCCGGACAGGCAGCCGCACCCGCGCTCGAGACGCGTGTCGGGAACGCCCGCACCGGACTCGCCGACGAGCGCTCCTCGCTGGCCGCGGACCGGCGCGAGGCCGTGGCTTCGGTCGACGCGCTCGCACAGGAGATCGAGACGCTGGTCTGTGCCCGCGACGACGGTCCACGCGCCCCCGGGTGGTCCCGGGCTGAGCGCTCGACGCGTCACGGCGCCCCGCTCTGGCGGCTGGTCGACTTCCGCGACGGGCTGGGGCAGGCGGAACGTGCCGGGCTGGAGGCCGCGCTCGAGGCCTCCGGACTGCTCGATGCCTGGGTCGACCCGAGCGGCGCGCTCGCGGATCCTGCGCTCGCCGATGTCGTGCTCGTCGGCGGCTCGCCGGCCGCCGACGAATCGCTGCTCGATGCTCTGCAACCCGTCGCCGAGCAGCCCGTGGCACCCGCGGTCGTCAAGCGGCTGCTGGGCAGTGTCGGGCTCCGAGAGCGTGACAGTGGTCCGTGGCTCGACCTCGACGGACGGTTCGCGCTCGGGCCACTCAGCGGCCGCGGCGCCAAGCCAACCGCCGAGCATGTCGGCGCGGCCGCCCGCGAGGCGCGGCGGGCGGCGCGGATCGCGGACCTGCAGGCCAGGATCGCCCAAATCCGTGAGGAGATCGCCACCCACGAGGCGGGGATCGCCGAGGTCGACCGGCGCCGCAAGTTGCTCGACTCGGAGCTCGCGTCGCTGCCGGCAGTCGATGCGGTCGCCAGCGCCGCCGGCGCGCTGCGGATCAGCACCGCGCTCGAGGCGGATGCGGCACGCGGTCACGAGCAGGCAGCGGTCATCGCCCATGAGGCGGCCGAGGAGGAGATCGCCGCGGACGCCGCTGCGCGTGAGCATGCGGCGGCGCACGGGCTCCCCGCGGCGCTCGACGAGCCCGCACTCGAGCGACTGCGTGACGCCGCCACTGAGCTCGCGGGCGCGGCGGCGACGGTCGCGCGGGCGTGGACGCTGGCCGAGCGGGAGGCGCTCTCCGCGCGGAGCACGGGCGAGCGTCTCTCCGAGGCTCAGGAGCTGGCGGCCGAGCAGGACCTCCGCGCGCGGGACGTGCAGGCCGAGGCGGATCGACTTGTTGCCGCCCACTCTGCGCGGGAGCAGGCGCTCGGCGCCACGGGCGAGGAGGTTCGTCGGCGCCACGAGCAGGTCGTGACGGCGCAGCGGCAGTCCAAGGACGCCCATCGTCACGCCCGCGACGCCGCCGAGCGAGCGCGGATCGCGGTCGCGGGGCTGCAGCGCGACGCGCAGGCCCGCGAGACCGAGCACGAGACCGAGCGCGGCCAGCGCGAGCAGGCCAGCCTCGGGTTCCGTCAGCTCGCGCTTGCGGGGATCCTCCAGTCCGTGCTCGAGCAGGCCGCGCCCCAGGATTCGGGTGAGGCCTCGAGCTGGACGTTGACGCGCACGCTCGAGGTCGCGCGCGCGCTGCCGCAGGAGCTGCTCATCATGCGCAGCTCCTCCGGCGAGCGCGGCGTCGAGGTTCAGCGCGGCGTGCAGCTGCTCGACCGCGAGCTGGCCGAGGCCGACATGGGCGCCTACGCCACTCGCGGCGAGGACGGGCTGCTGATCGTCCAGGTCACCGAGGGCGGCGCCGGGCAGACGCTTGCGCGGATGCTCGAGACGCTCGGGCTGGAGATCGCCGATCGCGAGCAGATCCTCACCGCCGAGGAGCGCCGGGTGTTCAGCGACGCGCTGGTCGAGGAGATAGCCGACCACCTGCGCCACCGGATCCACGAGGTGCGCGGGCGCGTCGAGCGGATGAACGTGGTGCTGCGCCGCAGCCCGACGGCTGCGGGCAAGACCGTCGAGCTCGACTGGCATCCGCTCGAGAACGACCAGGGAACCCAGCGAGCGGGACTGGCGCTGCTGCGACGCGACGTGCGGCACCTCGGCGACGAAGCGCGCGGCGAGTTGATCGCGTTCTTCCGGGCCCGGATCGAGTCGGCGCGGCGCGAGCACGCCGGATCCGGTCAGCCACGCGCGATGGCCGACACGCTGATGGACGCGTTCGACTACCGGCGCTGGTTCGCCTTCGGGCTGCACGAGCGAACCGCCGCAGGCCGCACCCGCCTGAGCAAGCAGCGTCACGCCGTCGGATCCGGCGGTGAGCAGTCGGTGCTGATTCATCTGCCGCTGTTCGCGGCCGCGGCGGCGCTGTACGGCGACTCGCCGGCGCCGCGGCTGATCATGCTCGACGAGGCGCTCTCGGGGATCGACGACGAGACCCGCGAGCGCGTGCTGAAGGCGACGGTCGACTTCGACCTCGACGTGATGATGACCTCGCACGAGCTATGGGGCACGTACGCGTCCGTGCCCCAGCTGTCCATATACCAATTGCACCGCGAGAACGGCGCCTTCGGCGTGCACGCGATCCCGTTCCTGTGGGACGGAGACGTGCTCCACGAGATGGAGCAGGGCGAGCTGCTGGTCTGAGGCAGGTGAGCGTGCCCGTGCTCGACGCCGCGCTCGACCGGACGCTGCTGGCAGCCCGCGACAAGCGTGAGCAGCGCGGCGCCAGCGGGGATGGCCGGGTCGTGGTCTCCGGCCTGTCGGCCGAGGAGGCGCTCGCGCTCGACGGGCTGCTGGAGCCGCGCCGGACGATCTTGGCCGGGGGCCAGCTACGTGTTTCGCTCTCGGCGCTCGAAGCGGCGCTGCGCGCGTGCGGTGCCGAGCCGCTCCGCGAGTACCAGCGCGTTGGGGCTCGACCGGTGCGCGATCTGCCCGCCGAGCGGGAGTCACGACTGCAGCAACGTGCCGGCTTCAGGTCGTGGCTGGCCGCGCACCAGGTGGTGGAGGCGAGACCTGAGCTCGGCCCGTGGTTACAGGAGGCGGCGCGCCAGGGTCGGATCAACGCCGACATGCGCCGGCTGGTAGAGCAGGCGCTGGCGATAGTAGCGGCGCTGCCTGCGCCGCAGCGCGTGCAGCGCACGGTCCTCGCCGCGCGAATGCTCGACGGCGACCCGCACGCACTCGATGTCGGCACGCCGCTGCACGGGCTGACGGTGTCGCTGCTGGCGCTGTCGGTCGGCCTCGATCCAGCGACGCCTCCGCGCGAGATCTGGGCGGCGTGGAATGTGCTCGTCGATCCTGTCTCCTCGAACGTCGCGGTGCTGAACCTGCCGCTGCTCGGCGACGGCATCGCAGCCAGGCTGACCGGGCAGCTGCGAGGAACGCACCTGATCCTCACCCACGGCCAGCTCGCCTCAGGCGATTTCCGCTGGCCGGAGGGTGTGCCCTGCTTCAGCTGCGAGAACCCGTCCGTACTGGTAGCCGCCGAGCAGACCCTCGGTCCGAGTTGCCCACCGGTGCTCTGCACCGGCGGGCGCCCGTCGGACGCGGGCAGGCTGCTGCTCCGCGCCATCCATCGCGCCGGCGGTCAGCTCCGCCACCACGGCGACTTCGACGAGGCCGGTGTGCAGATCCTGCGCGACCTTCAGGCCCGCTACGACGCGATCGCGTGGCGCTTCGATCCTGCCGCGCTGGAGCGGGCACGAGGTAGTTACCGCCGAGCCGTCGCGGTGGGGGGCACGGCCACATTGGAACAGGCGGTGAGCAGCGGAGCCCGCACCGTTCCCGAGGAGCTCGTGATCGGCGAGCTGCTCGAGGATCTCAGGACGCCAGACTGACCTACTCCTGCTGATTTATGCTCAGGTCATGCTCGATCGACGGCTCCAGATCCTTTTGGACGAGACGCGCCATCAGCGTGTGGTTGCGCTCGCGCGGGCTCGGGGCGTCTCCGTGGCCACGGTCGTGCGCGAGGCGATCGACCGCGGCCTCCCAGCGCCGGCCGATCGACCGCGCGCCGCAGGGCGGTGGTGAACGACCGGATCGACGTCGTCGACGGCGACAAGATTGCCGAGCAGGCCATCGCCGAGTGGGGCGCGGCAGCGGGCGAGCATCCCGTCGGCCAGGCCGTGATGATCGCCCGCGACAACGACATACGGGGACGGCTCAACAACTACTAGCGCAGTCCTCTACGCCTCGATCGAGATAGATGACCGCGCGCTGGCTGATCTTGCCGCCGACCGCGGCCAGCAGCGCGAGCTCGGCGATCCAGACCAGGTTCGGTCGGAGAGAGATGGGATCGAGAATGCGATCACCGATCTGCGGGGTGAGCACGACCAAGTGCGAGACGTTCTCGGCGGCCGGACGGTCGAGCGCCGTCCAGACTGCTTGGTCGCAGCGTTGGGCGAGCGGCCAGAGGATGCTCGCGGACGCGAGACGTGGGATCGCGCCGCCCGCTCGCTTGCGAGCTTCCGGCTCGACCATGACGTCGTCGACCAAGCGACACCGCTCGGCCCAGAGCCCGCCGGCGCTGGAGAGCTTCCCGCATGGAATCAGGCGAACGCGTCGATCGAGCGTGCACAGCGACAGCTCGGCCGAGAGTCCCTCGGCCTGCAGCGCGGGATCGACCTCGGGATCGGCTGAACAGCGAGAAGCGGTCCAACCGGTCCGCGTGCCACCGTGAACTTCATGTCCGAGATCGGAGTCATTTGCGCCCGGGCGCCTTCGCTGGAGAAGCATCACAGTGCCCGGACACGCCTGCTCGCGTCGAGGCTGCGGACGCCATATCGAACGAGCGCAGCGTCGCCAAACCAATCGCGCGACGCGAGGCGTTCGGACGATGGAAGCGATTGTGCGTAAGGCGGAGGCCGCGCTCGGACTCCAGGGCCGCTGCCGAGCGCTGGGCGACGGCCTACTTCCATTCGCGTGGCCGCCTTCCGCCGCCAGCGGGAGTCTCACGTTGCCCCAGGATGGCCGGTGCGGCCAGCGTAGTGGGCAATCCGGCGATCTTCGCGCGCCGTGGACGCGGCTGCTAATCGCCGGAAGGGCCGGCGAGAGCCACGCAGTCGAGGAGGGCGAGTTCTCGCGAATGCGACCGGCTGGTGCGTGAGTCCTGCGCTCGCGCAAGTAGGTTCTTGCGATCACGAAGGCAGCCGATGACGTTGGAGCCGATCGATCATCATCGTCCGCATATGCTTGCCCAGTGCGCATCACGCGGATCGAACTCAAGAACTGGCGGAACTTCCAGCACGCCGACCTCCAGCTAGCGCAGCGGCTCTTCATCGTCGGACCGAATG
This sequence comes from Actinomycetota bacterium, assembly GCA_030853685.1. GTDB lineage: Bacteria > Actinomycetota > Thermoleophilia > Solirubrobacterales > Solirubrobacteraceae > Palsa-465. Next base: position 16,302 of record JALYUQ010000306.1, read on the forward strand.
CTGCGGGGAAGTCGAACTTTCTTGATGCCATCCGGTTTCTTCGCGACCTTGCAATCGATGGAGGCGGCCTTCAGCGGGCTCTCAAGACCCGCGGCGGGGTTCCCCGAGTTCGAAACCTCGCTGCGGGCAACTTCAACCACGGCCGCGTCCTGATTTCGGCCACTGTCGGGGACGACGAGAGTTCAGATCTATGGACTTATAGGCTCGAATTCTCAACTGAGCAACGTGGGCATCGCAGACCAATCGTGCATGAGGAGACCGTCGAGCACTCTGGTCAGCAGCTGTTCTCTCGCCCCGAGTCCAAGGACCGCGCCGACCCAGATCGTCTTACGCAGACGTATCTCGAGCAAGTCAATGCAAACCGTGGCTTTCGGACAATTGCCGAGTTCTTTGCGTCGATCAGGTACCTCCATCTGGTTCCTCAGGTGATCCGTGAGCCTGATCGCGGCGCCGACCGGGTCGACGACCCGTTTGGCGGCGATTTTCTTCAGCAGGTGGCGCGCTCGTCGCAACGCAGGCGGACGTCGACACTTCGGCGAATCAACCAGGCCCTACAAATTGCCGTTCCGCAGCTCGAGGAGCTCACACTCGAACGCGACGACGAAGGTCGCCCTCACCTCGAAGCGCGGTACCGCCATTGGCGGGCCATCGGCGCACGGCAAAACGAGCGTGACTTTTCTGACGGGACTCTTCGGCTGATCGGACTGCTCTGGGCGCTTGAGGAGGACGGCAAGAACGCGGGCCCAGTTCTCTTGGAGGAGCCGGAATTGTCACTGCACTCGGGAATCGTGCGTCTGCTTCCGACGATCCTCGCGGCTGCCCAACGACGTACAGAGCGACAAGTATTCGTAAGCACACATGCGGCTGAGGTTATGCGCGACGAAGGTCTGGGCTTGAATGAAGTCGCCCTACTTCAGCCAGGCCCGAGTGGCACCGTTGCGATGCTCGTGTCGGAGCTTGAAGACGTTCGACAGGAGGTGGAGGAGCTCGGACTATCGCTTGCGGATGCCCTCCCAGCTCGGACGAGGCCACCGGACCTAGATCGGCTTCCGATAGCAACTTCGGAATGACCTTGGGCGTGTTGGTCGCAGTCGAAGGCGAGACGGACAAACCCTTTGCGGAGCGGATCGTCATTGCAGCCGGTCTTAGCGTGTACAAGAGGATCCCGTTCCACGGCCACGGCAACCTTGATAAGTGCATGGCCCGCTGGTGCCAACCCTCAAACCGGCGTGCGATGCTTGTGGTTCGCGACTTGGACCCCAACTTCGGGCACGACTGTCCGCCAGCGCTGGTCGAGCACTTGGCTGGACCGGGGCCTCGGTCGGCGACCACTCTGGTCCGGATCGCTGAACGGGAACTTGAGTCCTGGCTGATGGCCGATCGTGAGGGCGTTGCGCGGTATTTTCGGCTCCGAGCCGCCTCGATTCCGGTGCTACCCGATCACGAACCCAATCCAAAGCGGACACTCGTGAATCTATGTCGATCGTCGACTTCGAGCAGCGTTCGTCGCGGGATGGTTCCTGACCCTCAGGGTGGCCGAGAGGTCGGCCGTGAGTTCACGGGCTTGATCATTGGCTTCGGCAGCACTATGTGGGACGTCGAGCGCGCACGATCGGCGTCCCCGAGCTTGGATCGTGCCATCAGTTCCCTCCAAGGCGTAGCTCGAGCGAACTGACAGAGGTGAGGCAGTACACATCGGCCGGCGCCAACGGCATAGTTGGGCGCGCTCCTCCGGCTACTTCGGGGGTCCCGACCTGGGTGATACTCCGAAGATGTCGCGCGCGCCGAAATCGCTTATCAACGCGGTCAGGCGAGCCAAACGTGAGGACCGCCTGACCGACCTCGTCGCGATGGTGCTCGAAGAGCACGTCGGTTTCGCTAATCGTCTTCTCGGGGCAGCGGATCTGCCGCCGGCTGCTGAGGTCAGGGCCAGCCCCCAGGTCACGACTCGTCACGGACGCCATCCCGACCTGGAGGTAGTCGGGCTCGACGCCCGCGGGGCCGCCATCAGCCGACTGTGGTCAGAGAACAAGACCGGCGCCGACTACCAACCCGAGCAGTTGCCCGACTACGCCGAGGACATCCCAGACCGGCCGGGAAGGCGCCAGCTCATCACCATCGTCGATGAGATCGGTGAGGTTCCGCCCGATCAGGCCAGCCCGGACGCGCCGCGCTGGCTGGGGTTCACATGGCAGCAGGTGGCGGTCATGGCCTGGAAGGCTGGTCGCGAAGAAGCCCCAGAGGCTGAGAAGGCGGACTGGCGGGAGGCGGCGCGCGGGTGGCGGAGATGCGCGCGCTCCGGTGGCGCGCCGTCGATACAGCCCATCAGCGGCTCGTGATCGAGGAGTCCAAGACGGCCACCGGGATACGCGCGGTCGACATCAGCCTTGACCTGGTCAAGGAGCTGAACGTCTGGCGCGCGGAGCGCAAGCCGGCCAGCGTCGATGAGTTCGTTTTCGCCACCATCACCGGTCGCCCGCGCGATAAGGACCGCGTCCGCGAGTGGGTTATCGTGCCGGTCGTGGACCGGGCCATCGAGATCCGCATGGAGCGCGGGATGGCGGCGCTGCCGAGAGTGACACCGCATGCGCTCCGTTGCACGTACATCAGCCTGATGCTCGAGGGCCGGCGCGCCGCTGCCCTACGTCATGGACCAGGTCGGCCATGCGGACTCGAAGACGACGTTGGAGATCTACGCCCAGGTCCAGAAGCGCGTCTCGCGCCAGAGCGTGCACGCGGCCTTCGACGAACTGGTGAACAGCGCGAACATGGACGCCGTCAGAAGTCGCTTCTGAGGCGCCGCCAGCGCGCGGTCTTTCCGGCTCCGACCGGCTCGATCAGGCCCTCGTCGCGCATCGCTGCGAGCGTCTTCGAGATGTAGGACTGGCTCGCCGCTGGGGCGGCACGGCGCACGTCGGCAACCGTGAACTCGTTGGTGATCGACT